>NZ_CP136628.1:1583717-1886825 GCF_032918005.1 Bradyrhizobium sp. NDS-1 | reverse complement strand
ATCGCAGAACTCGGCGAGCGGCTGCAGGAGGCGGAGGCGAATGCGCCTGGACCTGCCAACGAGCCTCCGCCGCATTATTGAGCCGTCTTACTGGCCGGATGCCCTGGGCAGCAGGTCCACGACCTCGACGGACATCATCAGGCGGTCGCGGCCTGCGTCCTTGGCGGCGTAGAGCGCCCGGTCGGCAGCTTCGACCAACGAGGTCACGCCGGCGGTGCGCTCCAGCGCGGGCCGGCAGGTCGCACCGCCGATCGAGGCGGTGACGCACCCAGACGCCAGATTGCCGACATGAACGAGGCCGGCCTCGTGAATGGCAGTGCGGATCCGTTCGCCGATCCGGGCGCAGCCGGCGGCATCGGTGCTCGGCAGCAGCATGGCGAATTCCTCGCCGCCATAGCGCGCCGCCAGATCGCCGGCCCGCTGCGCCTCGGCAGCGATGATCTTTGCGACCAGGCGCAGGCAGGCGTCACCCTCGGGATGGCCGTATTCGTCGTTATAGGACTTGAAGTGATCCACGTCGATCATCAGCAAGGCGAGGCTGGAGCGGTCGCGATAGGCGCGCGCCCATTCCTCCTTCAGCCGCTCGTCGAAGCGGCGGCGATTGGCAAGGCCAGTGAGGCTGTCCTCGATCGCAAGCGTCTCGAGCCTGGTTTCCAGCTTCTTGTGCTCGGTGATGTCACGGGAGATCGCGACCACGCCGTCGACGCGGCCATCGTCCTTGCGCGTCACCCGCATGGTCGATTCGAGCCAGACCTCGCCGTTCTCCCGATGCGAGTTGCGGTAGGTGAGGCGCGCCTCCTCCCTATCGCCACGCTTCATGGCGTCGACCACCGCCTGGACCTCCGGCAGATCCTCCGGATTGATGCCCGCCAGCGCCGGCGTGCCGATCAGTTGGTTGGCGCGCCAGCCGACGACGCGCACGGACGAAGGCGAGACATAGCGCAGCCGCTCGTCGAGCCCGATGCGGGTCACCATGTCGCTGGAGCCTTCCGCGAGCAGGCGGAAATGCGCCTCCTTCTCGGTCAGGGCTGCGGCCATGCGCTGGCCCCGCTGCAACTGCCGCACCAGCACCGCGCCGATGACCGCGATCAGCATCACCAGCGCAAGTACGTAGAGCATGCGGGAGATTGCCGCGGCGCGCCAGGGCGCGAGCAGCTCGGCCTTGTCGACGGTGGCGAGCAGGAGGAGCGGGTAGCGGCTGCTGCGCTTGAAGAAGCTGACACGCTCAGCGCCGTCCAGCGGCGACTTGAAATGATAGGCGCCGCTCGACCGCTGCAGACCGGCGTCGCGGAACAAGAGCTTGTCTGAAACGCTGCGTCCGACGAATGTCTCGTTGCTGGGATTGCGCGCGATCATCAGGCCGTCGCCATGGGTGAGCGACACCGAGCTGTTGAGGCCGATTTCGAACTGCTCATAGAAACGCGAGAGATATTTCGAGCTGATAGTGGCGAGCACGACTCCGCCGAAGCTGCCGTCCGGCTTGTTGAAGCGGCGCGACAGGGTGACGACCCATTCGCCGTCGAGCAAGCTCTTCACGGGGCGGCCGACATGGGCCTCGCGTTTGGGTGAGAGCTGGTGATAGCGGAAGAAGGCATCGTCGGTGAGGGTCGAACCGATCGTGCCGGGCGAGGTCAGCCAGTTGCCCTGGTCGTCAATGATGGCGAGGCCGTGAATGCGCTCGATCGCCTTCTTGCGCACATCCAGCAGGGTGCGCAGCTTCGTGATCGTGGCAGGCCCGGTGCCGTCCATCTCCAGCCGGCTGACGACGCCGACGACGCCGGAATCCAGGAGATCGAGGCTGTCCTCGGCATGCTGGGTGAGCGAGCGGGCGACGTTCGCCATCTCGGTCTCGGCATCCCTGAGCACCGCGTCGCGCGCGGCCCATTCGCGCCAGCCGCTGACGCCCAGGATGGTCACGCAGGTCAGCGCAACGAACGCCGCCGCGCGTAGCGGCAGGCGGCTCCATCCAGCTCGTTGGGTAGCAGCGTTCATGCGACAGAGTTCTCCGATGTTTCGGAACCTCTGCCGCTTCCGTTATTGAACTCTGAAAGTACCGCCGGAATAGGTCGCGATAGGCCGGTTTTCCGTAGTCGTACGGACGCTCGGATCCGCGCATCGCTAACAGCACATTAGTAAGCCGATCGAAATTCCGCGTCGGCTTCGCCTAGCTGAAGATGGCCTTAACCTTGTCCCAGAGCGAGGGATTTTCGGCATCGGCATCGGCCTTCGAGGGCGTCGGCTGGGCGGCGCTCACGGGATCGGACGCTGGGAAGGTGTCTTTCAGCCCGGCGTCGAGCTTGGCGTGGCGGTCGGCAGCAAGTGCTTCGTGCAGATCGTCGGCGTGCTTGTCATGCGGCGCGGGATTGAATGTCTCAGCCATGATGTCCTCCATCGGCGGGTCAACGCGGCCATGTTGCACTGGTTCCCCTGTTCCGCTGGGGGCCTAGGCGGTGTATCAGGAGCCATAACCCTGTTCAGGACCATTCGTGCCCCAATCTGCAAAACAGCCCTTCATCGACGTGCTCTCCGGTCAGCGTCAGAGCATCCCGCCCATGTGGATGATGCGGCAGGCCGGCCGCTATCTGCCGGAATATCGCGAGGTGCGTGCCAAAGCCGGCGGCTTCCTCGATCTCTGCTTCAACCCGGAGCTTGCGGCCGAAGTGACGCTGCAACCGATCCGCAGGTTCGGCTTCGATGCCGCGATCATCTTCTCGGATATTCTGGTAATCCCCCATGCGCTCGGCCGCTCGGTCCGGTTCGAGGTCGGCGAGGGTCCGCGGCTGGACCCGCTGGATGATCCCGCAAAGGTCGCGACGCTGGCACCGCGCGCCGATCTCGGCAAGCTCGCGCCGGTGTTCGAGGCGCTCAAGCTCGTGCGCGCCGCGCTCGCCCCGGAGGTCGCGTTGATCGGCTTCTGCGGCGCGCCGTGGACGGTCGCGACGTACATGGTCGCCGGTCAGGGCACGCCCGACCAGGGGCCGGCACGGATGATGGCCTACCGGCATCCGGAGGCGTTCGCGAGAATCATCGACGTACTCGTCGAGAACTCGATCGAGTATCTGCTGGCGCAGCTCGCCGCCGGCGCCAACGCCTTGCAGATCTTCGACACCTGGGCCGGCGTGCTGCCGCCGGTCGAATTCGCGCGATGGTCGGTCGAGCCGACGCGGCGCATCGTGGACGGCGTACGGGCCAGGGTGCCGGATGCGAAGATCATCGGCTTCCCGCGCGGTGCCGGCGCACAGCTGCCAGGTTACGTCGAGGCGACCGGCGTCAACGCCGTCAGCATCGACTGGACGGCGGAGCCGGCCTTCATCCGCGAGCGCGTCCAGAGCAAGGTCGCCGTGCAGGGCAATCTCGATCCGCTGGTGCTGATCACGGGCGGCGCCGCGCTCGACCGCGCGGTCGACAACGTGCTGGCCAATTTCGCGCAAGGGCGCTTCATCTTCAACCTGGGCCACGGCATCCAGCCGGAAACGCCGATCGCCCATGTCGAGCAGATGATCAAGCGCGTGCGGGGCTAAGGGACGAGCCGTTGTGATCGGGTCGCACAAAAACGCGAAAACAACCCCATGCACAGTAGACAAGTCATTGAAAAAGCTGGGCCGGCATGAGGCGGCTCAGACGCGTTTGACGCGTCGGGCAAAACAGGCGCGGTGTTTCGCGATGAGGCTCAGCGCGGCCGGCTGCGCTCGATGATCTCGGCGGCACCCTTGCCCAGCAAATCCAGTCCCACGGCACGACCGAGCTCGCGCGGGCGATTGGCGGGACCGGCGCGCGAGGCCTCGATGATGGTGTTGCCGGAGAGATCGAGCACGGATGCGGTGAGCGACATCTGATCACCCGCGATGGTCGAGAAGCCCGCCACCGGTGAATTGCAGTGGCCGTTCAGCACCCACAAGACCTCGCGCTCGGCATCCGCGCAGGCATGCGCGGCGGGATCGTCGATCGATGCGAGGATCTGCCGCGTCGGCCAGTCCTGCGCTGCGCATTCGACGGCGACGATGCCCTGCCCCGCCGCGGGCAACATCTCCGTCGCGGTGAATTCGTACGCAATACGACCGGCGAGCCCGACGCGGTCGAGGCCCGAGCGCGCCATGATCAGCGCGTCGGCGGGGCCGACGGCGCCGCCATCCGGCAGGCGCTGCTTCTCGCCATTGTCGAGTTTTCGCACGCGCGTGTCGGCCGCGCCGCGGAAGTGGATAATCTCGATCTCGGGAAACAGCCGTCGCGCATAGGCGGCGCGGCGGACGGCATTGGTGCCGATCTTGAACCCCTTGCCCCGGGACTGGCGCAGCGCCTCCAGTGTTACGCCGTCCCGCAGCACCAGCGCATCACTGGCCGGATCGCGCGACAGCGTAGCGCCGATGACGAGGCCCGGCGTATCCTCGTTGCCCGGCATGTCCTTCAGCGAATGCATCGCCGCCTGCAATTCGCCCGACAGCACGGCGGCGCGGATCTGCGCCACGAAGGCGCCGCCCTTGCCACCATGGGGCAACAGCTTGCTGGTCTGGTCGAGATCGCCCGTGGTGTCGAACTTGACGATCTCGACGTCGAGGCCGGGCACGGCGGCGGTCAGGCGGCGCGCGATCTCTTCCGTCTGTGCCAGCGCCATCGCGCTCTTGCGGGTGCCGATCCGAAGTCGAATAGCCAAGCTGTCGTCCTTTCGAGCCGCGAATTAACGCGCATCCTCCAATATCATGTCGGAGGCTTTTTCGGCGATCATGATGATCGGCGCATTGGTGTTCCCGGACACGAGGTCCGGCATGATCGAGCCGTCGACGACGCGCAGGCCTTCGAGACCCCTCACCTTCAACCGCTGATCGACCACCGCGAGCGCGTCGTTGCCCATACGACAGGTCGAGGTCGGATGGTAGATGGTGCTGCCGCGCTCGCGGCAATAATCCAATATCTCGGCATCCGTGGATACCTTCGCGCCAGGGTCGTACTCGCTGACCACGAACGGCTTCAGCGCCGGCGAATTCAGGATCTTGCGCAGGATCTTGATGCCTTCGACGTTGGTGCTGCGGTCGGTCTCGGTCGACATGTAGTTGATGCGGATCTCCGGCGGCACCGTCGGATCGGCGCTCCGGATGCGCAAGGTTCCGCGGCTTTCGGGGCGAAGCTGGCAAACCGAAGCAGTGAAGCCGGAAAAGTCGTGCAGCTTCTCGCCCATCTTGTCGGTCGAGAACGGGAGAAAATGCACCTGGATGTCGGGCGAGGCCAGCCGCGGGCTGGTCTTGAAGAACGCGCCCGCGGTGCCGGCCGCGATGGTCAGCCAACCCTTCCGGAACAGCGCATAGCGCGCGCCAGCCATGGTACGGCGGAGCGGATGGTTGACGGTGTCGTTCAGCGTGATCTTCTGCGAGCAGCGCATCACGATACGGACCTGCATGTGGTCCTGAAGGTCGTGACCGACGCCCGGCGCATCCAGCACGACATCAATGCCGTGCTTGCGCAGGAGGTCGCCGGGGCCGACGCCGGAGAGCTGGAGCAGCTGCGGCGAATTGTAGGCTCCGCTCGACAACACGATCTCTTTGCGGGCGCGTACGCGGCGGGTTTGCGCGCCTTGCCGATATTCGACGCCGACGGCACGGCGTCCCTCGAACAGCACGCGCTGGCCGAGCGCGCCAGTTTCGATCTTGAGATTACCGCGGGTCTTTGCCGGACCGAGATAGGCCACCGAGGTCGAGGCGCGGCGGCCGTTGCGCGTCGTCGTCTGGAACAGGCCGACGCCTTCCTGTGTGGCACCGTTGAAATCGGGGTTGTAGGGCAGACCAGTCTCGACCGCAGCGTCGATGAAAGCCCTCGACAGCGGATCGGTCACGACCATGTTGGACACCGGCAGCGGCCCACCCGTGCCATGATATTGATCGGCGCCGCGCGACTGGTTTTCCGCCTTCTTGAAATAGGGCAGCACGTCGTCATAGCCCCAACCGGCGTTGCCGAGCTGGCGCCAGCGGTCATAGTCCTCGTGCTGGCCTCGGACATAAAGCAGACCGTTGATCGAACTCGAGCCGCCCAGCGTCTTGCCGCGCGGCTGGAACACCTGGCGACCCTTCAGCTCGGGCTCCGGCTCGGTCTGATACATCCAGTTGACGCTCTTCTCCTTGAACAGCTTGCCGTAGCCGAGCGGGACGTGGATCCAGATGTTGGAATCCTTCGGGCCGGCCTCGAGCAGCAGGACGCTGTGCTGGCCGTTCGCCGAGAGCCTGTTGGCGAGCACGCAGCCGGCTGAGCCGGCGCCGACGATGATGTAGTCGAATTCGGGATCGGAGGGTGTGAGGGAGCTTGCGGTCATTTGTTGCTAGTCTTCTTGTTGCTGTGGACGTTTCCGTTGCGTCACTTAGCACAATCATTCCCGCACGCGCAGCGCCTCGACCAGCGACTTGAACGCACGGGCGTATTCCGCGCCCGCCCTTGCGATATCCGCGCGTCCGGCGCAGGCAACCGCGGCTTCCGTCACCGCGCCGAGCAGCAGCCGCGCCAGAGGCTCGACCGGCTGGCGCGCGATCAGGCCGGCCTCCATCGCCACCGCAAGCGCACGCGGCAGCTTGCCGCCGAAATGCCTGGCGTCGATCTCGCGCCAGCGCTCCCAGCCGAGCACGGCCGGGCCGTCGCGCAGGATGATCTGGCCTGTCGGCCCCTTCGCCGTCGCGGCAAAATAATGCTGGGTGCCGGCGACCATCGCGGCGAGCACGTCCTTCTCGGCACGCGCGGCACCGTCGATTTCCGCGACGAGGTCGCGCGAGACCTGGTCGAACACAGCTTCGAACACCGCCTCCTTGTTCCTGAAGTGATGATAGACCGCGCCCTTGGCGATGCGGGCGTCGTCCGCGATCTCATCCATCGTGGTTGCGGCAAAGCCTTGCGTCCCGAACAGGCGGCGTGCCGCCGTCAGGATCGCTTCCAATGTCGCCGCCCGCCGCTCCGCCTGCTTTGCCATGTGTCTCGTCTAGTCGAATTCGAATCAGGCAGCCAGTTGACTTTTCGACCACCGGTCGGTATTTACCGACCATCAGTCGGTTTTTATCGTGAGGTGCGCCATGCCGGGCCGTGACATCGTCGAAGCTTTTGCCAAGCGGCTGGAGACCGGAGATTTCATCGGCGCGATCGAGCAATTCTGCACACCCGACGCCGCGACCTATGAGAACAATGCCGCGCCGACGGTGGGGCGCGACAAGCTCGTCGCCAAGGAGCGCGGCGTGCTTGCGGCGTCGAGGGAGGTCAAGGCGGTCCGCATCGGGCCGAGCCTGATCGAGGGCGACCATGTTGCGACCCGCTGGAAGTTCAGCTTCACCAACGCAGAGGGCGTCACACGAACGCTGGAAGAGATCGCCTGGCAGACCTGGCGCGGCGACAAGCTGATCGAGGAGCGGTTCTATTACGACCCCAAGCAGCTGGGGCGGTGAGTGTCTGGGCCGGGGTGCTTCACCGCGCCCGCCTTGCGATCGGTGTCATGGCCCGGCTTGACCGCGGAGATGGTGGCGAACATTTCCCGCCCATCACGCATTTGTATCGATTTGTTATCGATACCGTGGTTCGAACACGCAGAAGTGGTCACGGCGAGCGCCGCAGCCGGGGATAATTCATAGTTCGTCAAAGTTTTGCAGCGAATTCTCAGCTTCGCGCCGGACGAACGACCCAAGCTGGTAGGCTCTGGAATGCGGACTCAAACGACCAGTTATCTCGCGCGGCTGCTCGCCGGCGATCTGTCGGCCTTTGGCGGTCCCGCAACCGACGAAGCCGTGGCCGGGCATATCCGCGCCGAGCAGATGTCGCTTGTGCTGGGCTATTCGGTCGGCATCATGCTCGCCAATGCCTGCAACGCCATCGTGCTGGCGATCGCGCTGTGGCAGTCGCCGGACAGGATACCTGCCCTGATCTGGGCGGTCGCCGTGGCCAGCGCCGCGATCGCGTTCGGCCTGCAATCCCGCGCCGCGCGCCGCATCACCAAGCCGCAATTCGTGTCGCGCCGTGCCATGCAGCGGCTGGTGCGCAACGCCTTCGTCCTCGGCGCCGCCTGGGGCATCGTCCCGGTCGCCTTTTTCGCCGATGCCTCAACCGGCGGGCAGCTCGTCATCACCTGCCTGTGCTCGGGCATGCTGGCCGGCGGCGCCCTCGCCTTCGCCACCATCCCGATCGCCGCGATCGCCTTCACGGCGCCCATCTTCCTCGGCATCGCCATTTGCCTCGGCCGGAACGGCGACCTGGCTTTCCTGCTGATCGCCTTTCTCGTCGTGGTCTATGGCAGCGTGCTGCTGCGCGGCGTGTTCGTCAATTCGTTCACGTTTGCGCGTCGCGTGATGCGGCAGATCGAGACGGAGCGGACGGTGCGGCTGGATCCTCTGACCCATCTGCCCAACCGCGTCGCCTTCAACGAAACGCTCGATGCCGCCCTGAGGCGACTGGCCTTGTCCGGCGAGGAGTTCGCGGTGCTCCTGCTCGATCTCGATCGCTTCAAGGAGGTCAACGACAAGTTCGGCCATCCTGCCGGCGACGAATTCCTGGTCCAGGTCGCAAGCCGGCTGCGGCGCTGCACGCGCGCGGCCGAACATGTCGCGCGCATTGGCGGCGACGAGTTCGCACTGGTGATGGCCAATCTGGCGCGCCCCGAGGAAGCACTCGAGATCGCCGAGCGCTTCGTCGCGGCCTTCGAGAGACCGTTCCAGATCGAGGGCCGCCAGATCGTGGGCGCGACCAGCGTCGGTATCGTGCTGGCACCGCGCGACGGCACGACGCCGCTCGACCTCATGAAGAATGTCGACGCCGCGCTCTACCGCGCCAAGAAGGCGGGACCGGGCATGATCCGCTTCTTCGAGGAAGCCGACGACAGGGTCTCGCGCGATCGCAAGGCGCTGCAATCAGACCTCGCCGGCGCGATCGCGCGAAACGAGCTGTTCCTCGTGTTCCAGCCATTCCTCGATCTCGACGAAAGCCGCATTACCGGCTTCGAGGCGCTGCTGCGCTGGCAACATCCGCAGCGCGGACTGGTGCCGCCGAGCGAATTCATCCCCATTGCGGAGGAGACCGGGCTGATCCACGAGATCGGTGAATGGGTCATCCGCCGCGCCTGCGCGGCCGTCGCCAGATGGCCTGATGAGATCAGGGTCGCCGTGAATTTCTCCGCGGCGCAGTTTCACAACGCCAGCGTCCTCCAAAGCATCGTACAGGCGCTCGGCGATGCCAAGATCGCCCCGCACCGGCTCGAGATCGAGATCACGGAATCGATGCTGCTGTCGAAATACGGCGCGGCGGAGTCGGTCCTGAACGCACTGCTGCAGCTCGGTGTCAACGTGGCGCTGGACGATTTCGGGACGGGCTTCTCCGCCCTCACCTATTTGCGCAAGCTGCCGTTCAGCCGCATCAAGATCGACCAGTCCTTCATCCGCGACATGCTGGTGCAGCCCGACTGCGCGGCAATCGTGAAATCGGTGGTCGGCCTCGCGCGTGATCTGCGCATCGGCGTGGTGGCCGAAGGAGTCGAGACCGCCGACCAGCTCGAATATCTCGGGCAGATCGGTTGCGACGAAGCGCAGGGCTATCTGATCAGCCGGCCGGTGCTGGCGGACGGCGTGCTGGCGCTGCTGGAAACGAAAAAGTATCGGGCGAATTTCGCGGCGTAGGTGCAACCAAGATTTGACCTGAGCGACGACCGCGGCGGCGTCCACCCCTCCAACGAGCTCTCCATCAGATCGCATCCGCGCGCAGCAGCGTATCCACGGTGATGGTGCCCCGCGCGCGGGAGACGCAGGCGCAGATCTTCTGGTTGCTCTCTTTCTGATGATCGCTGAAGAAGACGTCGCGATGGTCGATCTCGCCGTCGACCTCGACCACGTCGATGGCGCAGAGGCCGCATTCGCCGCGCTTGCAGTCGTACATCACGTCATGGCCGCTGGCGTTGAGCACGTCCAGCATGGAGCGTTCGCGGGGGATTTCGAGCTCGACGTCGGAGCCCTTCAGGCGCACGCGAAAGGTCTCGGTCGGCAGCGTGCCGCTGGAGCCGAAGGTCTCGTAGCGCAGATCGGGCAGCGGATGGCCGGCGCCGATCCAGGCATGGCGTGCGGCATCGAGCATCCGCATCGGGCCGCAGAACAGGGCGAGCGCGCCCTTGGGGAGCGAGGCGAACTGCGCGTCGAGATCGAGGCGGCGGCCTTCGTCACTGGCATGAACGACCAGACGATCGCCGAGCATCGCGACGAGTTCGTTGAGATAGGCGGCCTCGCCGCGCGAGCGCACCGCATAATGCAGCGTGACGTCGGCCCCGCGCCGCGCCAGGGCCTGCGCGGCGCCGAGGATCGGCGTGATGCCGATGCCGCCCGCGATCAGGCAGTAGCTTTCGCGCGTCCAGTCGACGGCAAGCAGCGAGGCGGGCTGCGTGATCTCGAGCCGTGCGCCCGACTGCAAGGACCACATGTAGCGCGAGCCGCCGCGGGAATCCTCGGCGCGGCGCACCGCGATCTTGAGGCCTTGCGGGGCGGCTTCGCCGACCAGCGAATAGGACCGCGTCTCCGGCAGGCCGCCGATGGTGACGCTGACATTGATGTGGCTGCCGACCGGATAGCCCGTGGCTTCGAACTGATCGGGGCGGATCAGGAATTCACGGATGCCGGGGGCGAGATCGCGGGTCGAGACCAGCGTCGCGGGAATCCAGGTTTCGATGAAGCGCATGGCTATTGCCTCACTCGGTTGCGGTCTTGATCAGCGCGAGCGCCGGCAAGAGGTCGAGATGGGTGCGGTTGCGCAGCGCAAGGCGCAGGTTGCGCACGGCGAGCCGCGCGTGCTCGCGCATGACGGCTTCGGCGCGCGCTCCCTCGCGGTTCTCGATGGCGTCGATGACGACGCGATGGTGCTCCTGCCCGATGATCAGGATCTGCTGCGCCTCGGGCAGCGCGGATTGCGCCATCACGAAGCCGCTTGGAGATGCAAACGGCAGCGCCGAGGCGCGGTCGATCTGGCGGATCAAGGGCGGGCTGCGCGACAATTCGGTGAGCAGCGCATGAAAGCGCGCGTTCAGCGCGACGTAGGACGAGAAGGCCTCGATCGAGATCGGCACCTGGCGCAACAGCTCGTCGATCGCAGCCAGGCACTCCTTCAACGGCTCGAGCTCACGCGCGGAGACGCCCCGCTCGGCGGCAAAGCGCGCGGCAAGGCCTTCCAGCGTGCCGCGCAGCTCGATGGAATCGGAGATGTCGCGCTCCGAGAACGCCTTCACCATGAAGCCGCCGGAGGGGATCGCTTCCAGCAGGCCCTCCTCCTCCAGCCGCACCAGCGCCATGCGCACCGGGGTGCGCGAGGCCCCGGTGGTTTCCACGGCCTGAAGCTCGGAGATGCGCTCGCCGGGCCGCAGCGCGCCCGACAGGATCTGGTCGCGCAGCGCGAGCTGCGCCTTCACGGTCTGCGAGACGGAGCGGTCGACCTCACGCTCGGCCATGAGCTACTCCGCGGCCTGAAGGTGCTGCGGCGCGCTTTCCTTCGCCACCATCTTGTCGATCAGCTTGCGGGACCACATCGCGCCGGCATCGATGTTGAGGTTGTAGAAGATGCGATCGGGATTCTCGTCCATGGCACGCTGCTGCGCTTCGAGGATCAGCTCGTCCTCGTGGAAGATGCCGGAAACTCCCTCGCGGATCTCGGTGGTGATGCGCTGCTCGCCGAGCTGATAGTTGCGGACGAAGGCCCAGAAATAATGGCAGGTCTTCTCGGTCTCGGGCGTGATGGTGTTGAGCACGAAGCCGTTGACGCCCTGTGAGCGGTCGCCCTCGGGCGCGCCGGTGCCTGTCGGCGCCACGCCGACATCGATTGCGATGGTGCATGGCGCTTCGAAGCGGATGATCTGCCAGCGGTCGACGAGCCCGGGCTTGCCGAGCTGCTTGGCCCAGAACGGCGGCGGCTCGATGCCGCGCATCCAGCGCGTCACGGTCACGGTTTTCTCGCCATGGGTGACGTCGAACGGAGCTTCGGCGACGGCCTCGTTACCGATCGAGGAGCCGTGCACGAAGGTCTCGTGGGTGAGGTCCATGAGATTGTCGAGCACGAGGCGGTAGTCGCATTTGACGTGGATGGTCTTGCCGTCGCCGGCCCAGGCCGGATCGTGATTCCAGTGCATGTCGGGGACCAGCGCGGGATCGGCCAGCGCGGGATCGCCCATCCAGAGCCAGATGTAGCGGTGACGTTCGACCACGGGATAGGCGCGGACGCAGGCCGACGGATTGATGGTCTCCTGTGAGGGCATGAAGGTGCAGCGGCCTTGCGCGTTGTACTTCAGACCATGATAGCCGCACACGACGGTGTCGCCTTCGAGCCGGCCCTTCGACAGCGGCACCAGCCGATGCCAGCAGGCGTCCTCCAGCGCAGCCACCGAGCCGTCGGCCTTGCGGTACATGACGATGTGCTTGCCGCAAATCGTCCGCGGCAACAGGGCCGGCTTCACCTCGGCGTCCCAGGCGGCGGCGTACCAGGCGTTCATCGGGAAGGGTTTTGTCATCGATCTCACTCCCACGGGCTTATGTATGCGTTATGTATACAATAGCGGAGGAATTGAACCGTTCAAGGCTAAATTTTATGTACTTGGATACCTATAGTCAGGATACTGTATACATCCACAACCATTCCCCTCGAAGGCGGGGAATCCAGTACGCCGCCGGACATTGGCTTCACACAACTGGAGCCGCAGCGTACTCGACCACCCGCTTTCGCGGGTGATGACAGCGGAGGATGCGGCGTACCCTCCTCTCGGCGTCTTACGCCCCGAACACCTTGGCCAGCCCCGCCTTGGCCTCCTCCTGAATCCGCTTCAGGTGCTCGGGGCTGCGGAAACTCTCGGCGTAGATCTTGTAGACGTCCTCCGTGCCGGAGGGCCGGGCGGCGAACCAGCCGAAATCAGTCTCGACCTTGATGCCGCCGAAGGGCTGGCCGTTGCCGGGCGCCTTGCTCAGGGTGGCGCGAACCGGATCGCCGGCGAGCTCCTTCAGGCCGAGCTGCTCGGGCGTGACGGATTTGAGGATGTTCTTCTGCGGCCCAGTCGCGGCGACGTCGATGCGCGCGTAATGGGGCACGCCGAACTCGGCGGTGAGGTCGCCAAACAGCTGGCTGGGATCGCGGCCGGTCTTGGCCATGATCTCGGCGGCGAGCAGGCCGAGGATGACGCCATCCTTGTCGGTCGTCCACACCCCGCCGTCGCGGCGCAGGAACGAGGCCCCCGCACTCTCCTCGCCGCCGAAGCCGAAGCCGCCCGTCAGAAGGCCGTCGACGAACCATTTGAAGCCGACCGGCGTTTCGACCAGCTTGCGGCCGAGCTTCTTGGCGACGCGGTCGATGATCGAGCTCGACACCACGGTCTTGCCGATCGCAGCATCCCTGCTCCAGTTCGGCCGTTGCGCGAACAGATAGGAAATCGCGGTCGCCAGATAATGGTTGGGATTCATCAAGCCGCCGGTCCGCGTCACGATGCCGTGGCGGTCGGCATCGGTGTCGTTGGCGAAAGCGACGTCGAAGCGGTCGCGCATCGCGATCAGGCTCGCCATCGCGTAAGGCGAGGAGCAATCCATGCGGATCTTGCCGTCCCAGTCGACCGTCATGAAGCGGAAGGTCGGATCGATCGCCTCGTTCACCACCGTGGCCTTCAGGCCGTAGCGCTCGATGATCGGATGCCAATAATGCACCGCCGCGCCGCCGAGCGGATCGATGCCGATATTGATGCCGGCGGATTTGACCAGATCGAGATCGACGACTTGGCCGAGATCGGCGACGTAGGGCGTCATGAAGTCGTAGGCGTGGACGTTCGCGGCTTTCTTCGCCTTGTCGTAGTCGACGCGTTTCACGCCCTTGAGGCCGTCGGCCAGATAGGCGTTGGCACGCTTCTCGACGACGCCCGTGACATCCGTGTCGGCGGGTCCGCCATGCGGCGGATTGTATTTGTAGCCGCCGTCTTCCGGCGGATTGTGGGAGGGCGTGATGACGACGCCGTCGGCGAGGCCGGAGGTGCGGCCCTTGTTGTAGGTGAGGATCGCGTGCGAGATCACCGGCGTCGGCGTGTAGCCGCCGTCCTTGTCGACCATGATGTCGATGCCGTTGGCGGCGAAGACTTCGACGGCACTGACCAGCGCCGGCTCGGCCAGCGCATGGGTGTCGATGCCGATGAAGAGCGGACCGGTCAGCCCCTTTTCCTTTCGGTAGTCACAGATCGCCTGCGTGGTCGCGAGAATGTGGCCCTCGTTGAACGTGTTCTTGAACGAGGTGCCGCGATGACCGGAGGTGCCGAACGCCACCCGCTGCGCGGGATCCGTGATATCGGGCTTGCCGGCGAAATAGGCCGTCACCAGCCGCGGAATATTGGTGAGCGTGTCCGGCGAAGCCTGCTTGCCTGCCGCGGGATGAACATCAGCCACTGAAGTACCTCGTCCTGTCGCAAGAAATCGCGGAGCACCATAGCATCGGCCGGGCCCCCGCCAAGGGCACAACTCGCGCGGCGGGGTGGCCGTTCCTTGGGGAGATGACTGCAGCGAAAGTCCGCGCCCAGAGAACGTCATAGCCGCGCAACCGCGAAGCGGTCGTCGCTGGCGGTGCGAGGCATGCGGTGCGTAGCATCGTGGTCGAGCCTCGAAGGGTGATGGTCATGAATCCGAGCCTGCATCATCGATGTTGGGATCTTCAATGATGACATGCACTCGCAGCCTCGCGGCGTGTTTCGCCCGAGCTATGCCTGGTCGCTCCACCCTCTTTAAACCAAGAGGGCGCAGGGAAGGCCGGGTGCCGACAGGCACCCGCGGTCCGCTGCGCGACATGCGCACGCAGGAAGAACCGCACAGCAGCATACAGGTGGTGCCGATCACTCGGCCTTCCCTGCGCGATGGTCGGACGGCTTATGCCGTGCTCTCCCGGGAGCCGAACTTTCCTTCTGGCCTCCCTCGCCCCGCGAATTGGATGATGCAGTCCGCCCGGTCGGGCTCGCTCGCACCTTCGCAGACAGCTTGACCGTGGCAACGACGGCCAGGACCACACGGTTTTGCCGTACGCACGGCCCGCCATGTCGCCGCAGTATTCCCAGCCCTGTCGACAAAGCTGGAAACTTACAGGCGAGACGAAGCCTGGCAGCGCCGTCGTCCGCACGCGGTTACGGGCTCACAGGGACTACCCGCCCTGCCCGCACCTCTCGCGCCGACGCTGCCGCGTCCACCGCAGACCCGGCTCGCGAAAATGACGACCTCATGATCGCCCCTCTTGAGTGAGCCGGGATGCACGACCCATACGCCGAAACCGAATTTCGGTAAAGTGGAATATTTTCGCGCTAGTGGATTGACAGAGGGCGACACAGGCGCGATGCCGTAGCCCGGATCAGCGCCTTGTCCGCGGCAGCTCGAAAAGCGAAGGCGGAAGAGACGTCCGGATCTTTACGAGCGGAATCCGGGTATCGCTGCGCTCACCGCGACTACGAGAGAACCGACGCAGCAAAAAGGGCGGCCCAAACACCGCCCTTTCTCCTGCAACCCAATCCGGGCGGCGTCAAAAACGATCGTTCAATACGGCGCGTAACGGTAGCCCGGATCGTAATAGAAAGGACTGCCGCCGTAGCCGGAACCGCCGTAATAGCCGTGCCCGCCGTAGTAAGGACGTGAGCCGTAATAATAGCGGTTTTCGTAATAGTCGCGGCGTCGCTGCTCGGCGATCACCCCCCCGATGATGCCCGCCGCGGCGCCCATAACGGCGAGACCGGCAGCGTTCGACCCGCGCCGGTAGTAGCGGCGGCGATGTGCGCTGAAATCGGTGGCGGCGGAGGAGCCCTGCCCGGCCGCGACAGGCTTTGCGGATACCGGCTCCGCCGGCGAGGCAGCAGCCGAAGGCGACGCCGAAATTGCGACCAACGCCAGGCTTGTGAACGCGGCCAGCACCATGTTGCGGCCGGCTGCAGAAATCACGGGTCTAACAGTCATTTTGACCTTCCTATGCCTTTGCCTAAGTTCTTGCCCAGCGAAGAGATACGCAAACCGCATTGAATCCGCAAACCATCGAGCTGGTTTCACGTTCGCGGCAATCTGCCACGCTTTGAACGATTGTAAACGTACGACCAAATCGCAGCTTGAACCACCGAACCTGAGCGGATAATGAACGGCTGCGCCGTTTTCCGGTCGCCGTAAGCGTTTTACGTGAACCAACGCATCAACCGACGCCGTCGGGATCGATGCCGTTTTGCAGGGTTCAACGTGACCGACGCGTCCTTTTCCTCAAGAGAAATCAGATGATTGCTGTTCGCAAACTGCCGGCGCGCTATGCGCCGATCGTGATGCCATTCGTGCTGTCCGTTCTCATGACGGCCGTGGTGTCGGTCATTTCGACGCTTCGGAGCCTGGGGCCAACGCCGGCATTCCTCGCGACGTGGCCAGGTGCCTGGGCCCTGTCCTGGCTGGTCGCCTTTCCAACGCTGCTCGTCGTGCTGCCGATGGTCCGGCGCATCGTGGCCTGCCTCGTCGCAGCCCCATCCGGCCGGTAGAAGTCGCCTACGACAGCGCCCCCAGCACGCCGCGCGTCGCCTTGTCGATCTCCTCGACATAGCGGCGGCGCGCGAAGGTTTCGGTGAGGAATCCGATCACCTTGCGGCTGTCGGTGGAATCGACCACCGCCAGCATTTCGGCCTCGGCCTCGTCGAACACCGCCATCGCCGACTTCACGTTCATTTCCGGGATCAGCACGATGTCGATCAGGCGGGCGAGCTCGATCACCTGGATCTCGTCGGCGATGGTGTCGAGGTCGCCGGAGAACAAATCGGGCAGCAGGACGAGGCCGACATATTCGTCGACATTGTTGACGATGACGATACCCGGCCGCGAGCCCAGCGCGAACTCGCGGCGTGCGGCGGCGATGGTCGTGGTCGAGGGCACCTTGCCGACGTCGGAGCGCATCAGCCGCTCGACCGTGAGATTGCGCAGCCAACCGACGTCGTTGGCGCTGCGGATGGTCTCGCCGCGCAGATGCAGCCGCCAGGTCGAGAAGGAATGGCCGAACATGAAGCGGACGCAGATCGAGGTGACGATGCAGCCGGCGAGCACCACGGCGGTGACGTCGACATTGCGCGTCATCTCGAGCACCAGGAACGACATGGTCAGGGGGCCGCCGACGATGGCAACGCCGAGCGTCGCCATGCCCGTCAGCATCGCGACCAGCGGATCGATCGCGAAGTTCGGGCTGATCAGGAGAAGCACTGCCGCGAAGAATTTGCCGATCAGGCTGCCCACGAACAGCGAGGCGAAGAACAGGCCGCCGCGGAAGCCCGAGGCGAGCGAGATCAGGCACGCGGTCACTTTCAAGGCGATGATCAGCGCGATCAGGCCGATCGTCATGTCGTGAAAGAGATCGAGCACCATGGCGCCGTGTCCGGCTGCCAGCACCTGCGGCGTGATGATGGCGAAGCCGCCGACGATGAGGCCTCCGATCACTGGACGCAGCCAGACCGGCATCCAGGCGAACAGGCGCTCGAACATCGGCGAAGAACGCATCACGGCGATGCCGACGCCGCTGGTGATGAGCGCGAGCCCGATCAGCGCCAGATATTGCTCGACGCCGACGGCGCTGACCTTGGGTATCTCCAGCGAGTACGGCGCGCCGCCGAGCCATTGCGCGGTCAGGGCGCCCGCGAGCGATGCCGCCAGGATCGGGGCGGCGCTGCCGACCGCATAGACGCCGACGATGAGCTCACAGGCGTAGAAGGCGCCGGTGATCGGGGCGCCGAACGCCGCCGCGATCGCGGCGGCAGCGCCGCAGCCAACCATCAGGCGCAAATCGTTGCGGCGCAGATTGAAGAACTTGCCGAGCTGCGAGGCGATACCCGAGCCGATCTGGGTATAGCCGGCCTCGAGGCCGACCGAGGCGCCGCAGCCGTTGGAGATCAGGGTCTGGCCCGACACCACCATGCTGTCGCGCATCGAGAGATTGCCGCCGCGCAGCGCGTTCGCCTCGATCGGGTCGACCGCGTTCGAGATCTTCATGCGCCGCCGCGACCATTCCATGATTCCGAGCGACAGCCCACCGAGTGCAGGCGCGATCAGTGCCGCCCACGGACTGACGCTCGCGTGAGCCGACAGGTGAACATCGACGGGAATCCCGTAGATCACCACATGCGCGAACTGCGCGATATGGGCCATCAGCGTCACGACCGCACCGGCCAGCGTGCCGATCACCAGCGCGAGCGGGATCAGGTAGAACTCGTTGCTGCGCAAGAGAGCGCGCAGCCGAACCATGGTGCGGTTCGTCCCCTTGCGATCGACGAGATGCCTGATCCGCACGAACACCTTCTGCCTGCCCTACCCTTCCGACAGGCCGTAGCCGGCCATGCGCCGGCGGACCCGTTCGATCTCGTCGCTGGGAAGCAGCGGCGGTTGTCCGATCTGGAGGCAGCCGTGATCCTGCCGCGCCAGCGGCTCGACTTCGACGGCGAGCCAATAGGTCGGATGCGCATGCACCACGGCGTTGACGTCGGGACGCGACTCCAGGATGTCGCGATGAAACCGCCATTCGCTCGACGGCTTCTGATCGGGCGCGTGTGCGCCGTCCATGGCCGTGAAGACGATCTGGTCCGGCGTCATGGCCTCGTAAGGCACGCTGGTCGGCGTGACCAGAAGCCCGTCCACATGTCGGACGCTGATATTGCCCGAGGTGCCCTGGTTGATGCCGAGCGCGTTCATGCGCCGGCAAGCGTCGATGATGGCCTGTCTCTTGGCGAGCTCGTCCGCAGTCATCGACATCCCGATTTCCTGACGATGGTCTTGTTGGACCGGAAGTACGTCAAACCAACATGGCAGTGCAAGCGAAAGCGACCCAAAATCAATGGATTCACTGATTGTCGCAGCCCTGTGACAGGTTGGTCCGGACGGCCGCAATCCCGTCGATCACGAACTGGACGGAATAGGCGGCGAGCAGCATGCGGAGAACGCGCGAGAGCACCGCATTTCCGGTGCGCGCGATCCGGTGAGCCGAAGCAGAGCACAGCGCGAAGTCGAGCACGGGCCGGCGTGGTCCTCGGACGCTGGAACGATGGCTTCCGGGCAGACTTAGCCTAGGCCACCGCTTTGCAATCAGTGGAGACGACAATGAGCGACAGTGGAATCGGAATGCTTCTTGGCCAGCTCTCGGCCAACCTGCTCTGGCTCTGGTTCATCGGAGCCTTCCTGCTCGGTGCGGTCCTCGTCTACGGGGTGATGAAGGCCGGCCACCTCAGGCGCGGCGAGCGGGCACAGCTCGATCGCGCGACGGAGGAGCGACAGCGCCAGGAAGATCCCTACAAGCGCCCGACCTGAGCGACCGCTCCGCGCGCCGGTTGCAGTTAGGAACTTTCGTTACTGACGCGGCTTTGATCGCCTGAGGATTGAGGAGGGCGAGGCCTTCCCGTGTCACCTCAAGAGGAGGACGTATGGCCAAACGAACCAAGAAGCGCACATCCAAGAAGACCGCGGCTCGGCGGCCGCGTCAGGCGCCGAAGATGCTCAGCGACCTGTTTGTGGAGACGCTGAAGGACATCTATTTCGCCGAGAACAAGATCATCAAGACCTTGCCCAAGATGGCGAAGGCAGCGCAATCGAAGGAGCTGGCCGCCGCCTTCAACAAGCACCTGCGCGAGACCCAGGGCCAGGTCAAGCGGCTGGACCAGATCTTCAAGATGCTGGGCAAGCCTGCCCGCGGCAAGCCGTGCGAAGCCATCAACGGCATTACCGACGAGGGCGCCGAGATCATGAAGGAGTTCAAGGGCGCGCCGGCGCTCGATGCGGGACTGCTCGCGGCCGCCCAGGCGGTGGAGCATTACGAGATCTCCCGCTACGGCACCTTGCGCACCTGGGCCGAAGAGCTCGGCATGCCGGACGCGGCAAGGCTGCTGCAGGCGACGCTGGACGAGGAAGAGGCGACTGATCACACGCTGACCGAGCTCGCGACGTCCGTGATCAACCTCGAGGCCGAAGAAGAGTACCGCGCGGCGGCCTGACGCCCTGCGTGACCCGACGATGGAACGCCGCGGCCCGGGCCGCGGCGTTCGTTTTTCAATCGCACGACGGCGCATGGCACGTCAGCGCCGGCGGACTGGATTTCCGGGGAACCAGCCCCATATGCAGGCTTCCCCACCCCCGAGCCCCGCATCATGCAACCGAAAAATCCCCTCGACTGGATGCTGTCCGAAGCCCTCGACTCGTTGACCCGCGCCGACCGGCTGCGTCAGCAGTTCGGCCGCCAGGAAGCCTGCTGGGAGCCGCCGATCGACGTGCTCGAGACCGAGCATGAGCTTCTGATCCTGGTGGCGCTTCCCGGTGTCAATCCGGACAATGTCGAGACTGTCATCCATGACGGCGTGCTCGTCGTCTCCGGCCAGCGCACCCTGCCCCCGGAGCTCCGCAACGCCCGCATCCACCGGCTCGAGCTGCCGCAGGGGCGTTTTGAGCGCCGCATTGCATTGCCCCTCGGCCGCTACGCCATCAGCCGCTTCGTGATGGACGGCTGCGTCGCGCTGCGCCTTGCCAAATCCTGAGGTCGATCATGGCCACCGAACAGATGAACAACGAACAGACCAGTAACGACGTGAAGATCCCCGACGACGCGCTGATCATCATCCCCGTGCGCGAGATGGTGCTATTCCCAGGCGCCATCGCGCCGATCACGATCGGCCGTGCCAAGTCCATCGCCGCCGCGCAGCAGGCGCTGCGCGAGCAGCGGCCGGTCGGCATCGTCCTGCAGCGCAGCCCCGAGACCGAGGAGCCCGGGCCGGACGACCTCTACCGGGTCGCGACCATCGCCAACATCGTGCGCTACATCACCGCGCCCGACGGCACCCATCACATCGTCTGCCAGGGCGTGCAGCGCGCGCGCATCCTCGACTTCCTGCCGGGAACGCCGTTCCCGGCCGCGCGGATCCAGCAGATCCCCGAGCCGACCGCGAATTCGCCCGAGATCGAGGCGCGCGCGCTGAATCTGCAGCGCCAGGCGATCGAGGCGATCGAGCTGCTGCCGCAGGCGCCGCCCGAGCTGGCCGCGATGTTCCAGGGCACCAGTGCGCCCGGCGCGCTGGCGGATCTGGCGACCTCGTTCATGGACATCAAGCCGCAGGACAAGCAGGAGGTGCTGGAGACCATCGACCTCGCCTTGCGCGTCGAGAAGGTGTCGAAGCACCTGGCCGAGCGGCTGGAGGTGCTGCGCATCTCCAACGAAATCGGCCAGAAGACCAAGGCCTCCTTCGACGAGCGGCAGCGCGAGGCGATCCTGCGCGAGCAGATGGCGACCATCCAGCGCCAGCTCGGCGAAGGCGACGGCAAGGCGACCGAGGTCGCCGAGCTGACCGCTGCGATCGCCAAGGCCAACATGCCGCCCGAGGCGGACGCGCACGCCAAAAAGGAGCTGCGCCGCTATGAGCGCATGCCCGAGGCTGCCGGCGAGGCCGGCATGGTCCGCACGTACCTGGATTGGCTGATCGAGCTGCCCTGGGCGCTGCCCGCGGAGAAGCCGATCGACATCAAGGAGGCGCGAGCCATCCTGGATGCCGACCATTTCGGCCTGGAGAAGATCAAGAGCCGGATCATCGAATATCTGGCGGTGCGCAAGCTGGCGCCGCAGGGCAAGGCGCCGATCCTGTGCTTCGTCGGCCCGCCCGGCGTCGGCAAGACCTCGCTCGGACAATCCATCGCCCGCGCGATGGACCGCCCCTTCGTGCGCGTCAGCCTGGGCGGCGTGCACGACGAAGCCGAGATCCGCGGCCACCGGCGCACCTATATCGGCGCGCTGCCCGGCAACATCATCCAGGGCATCAAGAAGGCGGGCTCACGCAACTGCGTCATGATGCTGGACGAGATCGACAAGATGGGCCGCGGCGTGCAGGGCGATCCGTCGGCCGCCATGCTGGAGGTGCTCGACCCCGAGCAAAACGGAACGTTCCGGGATAATTACCTGGGCGTGCCCTTCGACCTGTCGCGCGTGGTGTTCATCGCGACCGCCAACATGCTGGACCAGATCCCGGGTCCGCTCCTGGACCGCATGGAGCTGATCAGCCTCGCCGGCTACACTGAGGACGAGAAGCTGGAGATCGCGCAGCGCTATCTGGTGCGGCGGCAGCTCGAGGCGAACGGACTCTCCGCCGAGCAGGCCGAGATCGAGCCGGATGCGTTGAAGCTGGTGGTCAAGGGTTACACCCGCGAGGCCGGCGTGCGTAACCTCGAGCGCGAGATCGGCAAGCTGTTCCGTCATGCCGCGGTGCAGGTCGCCGAGGGTACGGCGACGAAGGTCGTGGTGGGCGCGAAGGACATCGCCACCGTGCTCGGCCAGCCGCGCTTCGAAGGCGAGATCGCGCAGCGCACCAGCATTCCGGGCGTGGCCACCGGCCTTGCCTGGACGCCGGTCGGCGGCGACATCCTGTTCATCGAGGCATCAAAGGTGCCCGGCAAGGGCGGGATGATCCTGACCGGTCAGCTCGGCGAGGTCATGCGCGAGAGCGTGCAGGCTGCGCTGACGCTGGTGAAGAGCAAGGCGCCGCAGCTCGGCATCGATCCGTCACTGTTCGAGAAGAGCGACATCCACGTTCACGTTCCCGCGGGCGCGACTCCGAAGGACGGTCCGAGCGCGGGCGTTGCGATGTTCACGGCGCTGACGTCCCTGCTCACCAACCGCACGGTGCGCAGCGATACCGCCATGACCGGCGAGATCTCGCTGCGCGGACTGGTGCTGCCGGTCGGCGGCATCAAGGAGAAGGTGGTGGCTGCGGCCGCTGCCGGGTTGAAGCGGGTGATGCTGCCGGCGCGCAACAAGCGGGATTACGACGACATCCCGAAGAGCGCGCGGGACAACCTCGAATTCATCTGGCTGGAGCGCGTCGATGAAGCCATCGCCGCGGCGCTCGAGCCGGTCGAGGTCCAAGCCGATGCAAAGGTCGAGGCGGCGGAGTGAATGCGATGAAGAAACGGCTGGAAAATGCAAAGCGGTCGCGGACAACGCAGCGGCTACGCCGGCTGCTCGATCGCGCCATCGACCGGGTCCGCGATGCGCTGGCGGCGTCCGGGCCGCAGCTTCAACCCGTTCCTGTCCGGGTGAAGCGCCGCAAGGGTTGAGCCCTCCGTCTCAGGCCCTCGCGGCTGCCCCAAACAAAAGGCCCCCTCCTAGCCGAGGGGGCCTTTGCGTCGTTAGCCCACGGCGTCCTTGGCGGCCTTGACCGGGCGGGCGCGGACGATCTTCCGGGCCGGCTTGGCCTTGAACATCATCTCTTCACCCGTGAACGGGTTGGTGCCCTTGCGTGCCTTGGTCGCGGGCTTCTTGATGACCACGAACTTGGCGAAGCCCGGCACCAGGAACAGGCCGTTCTTCTTGAGCTCCTTGTGACCGACGTCGGTCAGCGTTTCCATGACGCTCTTGACGTCGCGCTTGGAAAGCTCGGTGGCGGTCGCAATCTTTTCGATCAACTGCGATTTGGACATTTGGGTTGCCATCGTGTCTCCTCTGATTCGTTGGCGGTTGGATATTAGACCAACCGGCGAAGGCCTATAGCCTTCTGCACGGTTTTGTCGGGGTTTTACGGGCTTTTTTGGCCCTCTGTAGCAAAAAACCCTGCTTTTTAGCTACTTCCGGCGCGGGAGAAGCTTCGGGCAGCGGATTTTGCCTTGTTTCAAAGGCCCGCACGCCATCCTGCTAGAACTGATTCGCCGCTTTCGACAAGCGGCGACCGGCCTCTTTGTGAAAGGCTGGTCGTGTTTCACCCTGAAAAATAAGGGTCGGACGCATATCGCCGGTCTTCCTCCCCGTAAAAACAGGGAGAAAGTGGCGGGCGATCGGTCAGATGCGCTCGATGATGACGGCGGGCGCCATGCCGCCGGCGGCGCACATGGTGACGAGACCACGTTTGAGATCGCGCCGTTCGAGCTCGTCGAGCACGGTGCCGATCAGGATCGAGCCCGTGGCGCCGATGGGATGGCCGAGCGCGATCGATCCGCCATTGACGTTGACCTTGGCGCGATCGAGCCGGAGGTCGCGGATGTATTTTTCCGCCACCACCGCAAACGCCTCGTTGATCTCGAACAGGTCGATGTCGTCGACGGTGAGGCCGGCCTTCGCCAGCACCTTGCGCGTGGCCGGCACCGGCGCGTTCAGCATCAGGGTCGGCGAATCCCCCATGTTCGCCATCGCGACGACGCGGGCGCGAGCCTTCAGGCCATGCGCCCTGGCGTAGGCGGGCGAGGCCAGCAGGATCGCGGCGGCGCCGTCGACGACCCCGGAAGAGTTGCCGGCGTGGTGCACGAAATCGATCTCGAGGTCCGGGTATTTCTGCAGGATCAGGCCACGATAGGTCGTGCCCTTGTCGTCGAGCGCGTAGTCGGCGACCGCGGGGAATGCCGGCTTCAAGCTGCCCAGGCCTTCCATCGTGGTCTGCGGCCGCGGATACTCCTCGTGGTCGAGCGCGAGGCTGCCGTCCTCGCGGTGGACGGGCACGAGGCTCTTCTTGAAGTGCCCGTTCACGATCGCATGGGCCGCGCGCTTCTGGCTCTCCAGCCCGAGCGCGTCGACATCCCTTCGCGTGATGCCCTCCAGCGTGGCAATCGCGTCAGCGCAGACGCCCTGATGCGACTGCGGATGCTTTGCCCGCAGGCGCAGATTGCCGTTGTCCATCATCATCGGACCCGAGCCGCGGCGTCCCTCCATCGACATCATCTCGCAGCCGCCGGCGATGACGAGGTCTTCCGCGCCCGCCATGATCGAGGCGGCCGCCATGTTGACGCTGGTGATGCCGCTGCCGCAGAAGCGGTCCAGCGTCACGGCGCTGGCGCGCACGTCATAGCCGGCATCGAGCGCCGACATCCGCCCGAGATCGCCGCTTTGCGTCGCGACCTGCGCGCTGCAGCCCCAGACGATGTCGTCGACGTCGGCCGTGTCGATGCCGGTGCGCTCCGCGAGCGCGCGCAGCACGGTTGCGCCGAGCTGCTGCGGATGAATGCCCGACAGCGCTCCCTTGCCGGCCTTGCCGACGCCGCGCGGGGTCCGGCAGGCATCGATGATGAGTGCATCGGTCATGGGCGTTGTCCTCTTTGTTGTCAGTGTTGAGGACGGTTCTGAATAAGGGCGAGAGGAGAGTCAATGCGGGGCGTTTGCACCCGCCACCCGGAATTCCGCCGCACGTAAAATTGAGCCGATCGCATACGGCCTGAATGATCGGCCCGAAACAGTCGACGTCATGGCCGGGCTTGTCCCGGCCATCCACGCCTTGCTACTACGCACGAAGAACGTGGATGCCCGGGACAAGCCCGGGCATGACGACCTCAACGAGGATAGAGTTCACACCCCCGCCGCGTTCTTCACGATCACGTTGCGATAGAAGCTGGCGCTGAGTTTCGGCGTGCGGACCTGGGTGTCGAAATTGACGTGGTAGAGTCCGAAGCGCTTGTTCAGCCCGTACACCCACTCGAAATTGTCCATCAGGCTCCAGAGGAAATAGCCGCGCACCGGCACGCCTTCGGCGGTGGCGCGCTGGAGCTGGGCGAGATAGTTGCGCAGGTACATGATGCGGTCGGTGTCGTAGATCTTGCCGTCCGGCGTCACGACGTCGTCGCCGGAGGTGCCGTTCTCGCTGATATAGATCGCATCGGTCTTCCAGATCTTCGCCGCCAGCTTCGGCACCCAATAGAGCGTCTCGGGACCGACGCGGAGCCAGTCCGAATTCATGTGCGGGAACGATTTCGGGATCGGCAGCGGCATGAACCCCGCGCCCTGGTCGGACGCCACCACGTAGTTCTGCGGCGCGTAGATGTTAAGGCCGAGGAAATCGACCGGCGAGGAGATGATCTTCAGCTCCGCATCGGTGTATTTCGGCGCGTTGGCGCCGGCGTATTTCAGGAAGGCGTCGGTGTAGCGCCCCGTCATGATGACGTTGAGATAGCCCGCATTCATCTCGCGCAGCGCGATCTCGGCAGCACGGACGTTCTCAGGCGTGTCGATCGCGGGGGCACAGGCGTCGATATTCTCTGCCGGCCCCACTCTCGTGCCGCGCCGGCCATGGGCGCGCACCGCCTGGACCGCGAGCCCGTGCGCCAGCGCACTGTTGTGCCTGATCTGGTTGACCTCGGCTTGCGGCAGCGTCAGGCCCGGCGCATCGATGCCGGTGCCGTAACCGAAATAGACGAAGCGGCCGCTCTCATTCAGAGTGAACACGTTCTTGACGCGGTCGGTCAGATGCTTCGCGACATGAGCCGCATAGTCGCCGAAGATCTTGCAGGTCTCCGTCGAGCGCCAGCCGCCGAAGCGATCCTGAAGCGATTGCGGCAGGTCCCAATGATAGAGCGTCAGCCACGGCTCGATGCCGTTCTTCAGGAGCTCGTCAATGAGCCGGTTGTAGAAATCGAGCCCCTTCGGATTCGGCCTGCCGTCGCCGTCCGGAAACAGCCGCGGCCAGGCCACCGAGAACCGGTAGGCCTTGCAGCCGAGCGCCTTGATCAGCGCGATGTCCTCCTTGTAGCGGTGATAATGCTCATTGGCGCGGTCGCCCGTGGTGCCGTCCTCGATCTTGCCGGGGATGCGCACGAACTTGTCCCAGATCGAGGCCCCCCGGCCGTCCTCGTCAACCGCACCCTCGACCTGGTAGGACGAGGTCGCCGTGCCCCAGAGGAAGCCCGCGGGAAAGCCGCTTCCGCCGCGCGGCGGCGGTGCCGGCCTGGCCTCGACGGCCTCGAGAGGATTTGCAATCCCGGCTGCGGACAACCCCGCCAGCTTGGCAAACTGGCGGCGCGAGACCGTATCCGTCATCAATGATGCTCCTCTTCTCTCTTTCGGGCCGGCACAATGGACATTTCCAGGCCATTTGAGAAGCGGTGCCGGGCACTCAGAACGGTAGAAGGTGTGGCAGGCAAAATGTCGCGCCCATTCCGAGATGAACGCCTCTCCAATTCAGTATGTCGATTCTAGCGTCGGCTTGTTCCGATTGAACCGACCACAACCTGCATCAGCCACGCGATGCCGGCGTCTCTCATCGCGGCCTTGGTGGCGACGGCCCGGATCGTATCCGCCTTGCGGGCGAAAGGCAGCTCGACGAATACCAGGCCGAAGCGGCCGGCATACTGCTCCATCAGTCGGCGTGGCAATGCCGCGATCAGATCGGATTCCGAAAGCTGGGCCAGCGCCATCATGAAGTTCGGAACGGTCAGGGCGATGCGGCGTTCGAGGCCGCGCTTGGCCAACATCTCATCGACGAAGCCGCGCGGCTCACCACTGAGAGAGACCAGCAGGTGCTGCGATTGCGCGAATGCAGCATGGCTGACCGCTCTTGCCAAGGAATGTCCCTTGCGCATGGCCAGCACGAAATCCTCCTCGTAAAGCCTGCGCGCCTCGAAACGAGGTGATACCGCCAGCAGCGGCAGCATCGCGATGTCGAGCTCGCGTCTTTCGAGCATGTCGAGATTCTCCTGCCAAGGCTCTCCGATCGCGCCGGCGCGCGGCGCCGGCATCAGGTGGACCAGCCCGATGTCAATGTGAGGCGCCGCAGTCGCAATCGATCGCAGGAGCGGACCGACTGCCGAGACCAGTACGGCATCGGGAGCGCCAATGATGAACCGGCGACTGCTTGTCTTCGGGTCGAACGGTGCGGCCGAGCCGATCAATCGTTCGATGCGTGCGACGATCTCGGCCACGGGCTCCCCAAGCTCCAGCGCCCGCGCCGTCGGAACCACACCCTTCGGTGTGCGCAGAAACAGCGGGTCATTCAGCAGAAGCCGGAGCCGGCCAAGCGCATGGCTTACAGCCGACGGCGTCAGGCTCAGCCGGGCGGCTGCCCGACCGACATGACGTTCTTCCAGGACCACGCGGAAGAGCACGAGGAGATTCAGATCAATCCTGGATAGATCAATTTGGTTCAGCATGTTGCTGAAATCATATCGCTGGATTCATCGAGATCAAGACTTCATGGATGGGCACCCGTCGACCAGGAACTGCACAATGACCAAGAAGACGTCCGGACAGAGCAGATCGGCATCCAGGCAGGAAAAGATGTCGCGGCGCGCGATGATGGCCGCCGCGGCTGCAGTTCCTCTGGTTCAGCTTTCGGCCGACGCAGCCGCCGGGCCCGAGGTGACAGCGAACCTCATCGAACGCGCGCGCCGTAAGAATGCCGCCTTCATGCGGGGCGACATGGATCGCTGGCTCCAGCTTGTTCGCATCGCACCGGATTTCACGTTGATGCAGCCCTTTGGCGGGCCCGCCAGTCGCGGATTTGACGCCAGCCCCAAACGCTTGGCTGACCTATCGCGATACTTCAGGAAGGGCGAAACCGACCTTGAGGTCGTGCAAACGCTTGCGTCGGACACGCTTGTCGTACTTGTCATGGTGGAACATCAGCGCGCCGAAGTCGGCGGATTGGCCGCTCAAGACTGGTCGCTCCGCGTCACTGAAGTCTACCGCAAGGACGGCATGGATTGGCAGCTCGTGCACCGCCATGCGGATCCGCTGGTCCGCAGCGTCACCCTGCAGCAAGCGGCGCTACTCGCCCGGGGCGGGTTGGAGAAAGAATAGTGTCCCTTGCCTCGCTGGTTCTGCCGGTCAGCCGTTTCAGAATGTCCCCAGCAGTCCGCCTGAGGTTTCTCAGCGCGAGCGCTTCGGCAGCTTCGGGAGCTTGCCGGGGTTGAACGCCGGGCGCTGCGCCGCCTCGTCATGTGCCGGCTGCTTTTGTTCCGTCAGGATGAGCGTGCCCTGGAGGATCATCCCCGGCACTTGCTGTGCCGTCGCGGTGTAAGTCGCGATCTTGCCGGGGCAGTTTCCCTCGATATCCAAAATGAGTTCGTCTTCCACGCCGAACACCGTGGCTCGTCCGTCGGTATGGCGCTTCGTCGATACCGTGGCGGTGAAGCGATCTCCATCGACCTGACACGAGCCGTGATAGGTCATCAGGCTGTCACGGCCCCAGATCTGTCCGTCCGCGACATGGACGATGCCGGTCCCCTGGTCGAGCGGCGTCTTGTACCACGCCGCATATGTCCCGTCCTTGAGCATGGGAGCAGTCTTCCTTGGCCATTCCCCAGGACAATCCGCACGATTAGCGCTAAGAAAGCGTTAATCACGCGGCCCGTGCCATTCCGGACGCTGCTTGCGCAGCTCGGCTTCAAGCTCCTCGACGATGCCGTGAAGCAGACACGCGGCGAGCGGATCCGTAACCTCCCGTTCCAAACGCCGATAACGCGCGATCTGGCATTCCTGCTCTCTCAATTGGCGCTCTGTCATCACACCGGCCCTCCGACAGACTGACGCGGAGAAGCCCGAGGGGTTTCGTTAAAATTTTCGGATCATTTGAGATGGTTTCTGATTGGTAAAGACAACGCGGCGCGGTGCGTGGCCAAATCATCCCGGCCGGCCTCGCCCCTAAAGCGCGATGCGATTAGGATGAATCGTCATCGCGCTTTAGGTTGTTGTTTGAGCATGATCTTTTCGGAAAACCGCTGCGCACTTTTCCGGATCATGCTTTAAGCGGACAGACGAAGCCAGACATCCTTGCTTGCCAGCGTGCCATCCGGCGTGGCGATCTCCATGTCCACGACGTGCAGGGAGCCGGGCTCGTCTGCATAGATGTACCTGAGGTGCCACACGAGACCCAGGTCCGGTGAAATGACGAAATCGTCCAATGCGTCGGTGATATCCCGAACGGCCTCGCGGTGCGTCAAGGGCGCGGAGAACATCGCGTCGATCAAGTCGGCGAGGCTCATGCCCTCGACGAGCATGAATCGCGCGACCTCGTCACCGTAGGCGTGCCGAAGCGCTGAAACGATCGAAGCGACGGCATCCGGATTCTTCAACGACACGGCAAAGCGGGCCTCCGGAGCCATCATGCCGGAGGCGGAATATTCTGCAAGCTCAGCGAGCGCAACCGCGGAACAAGGGGCGCGGCCTCCGGCCGCGGCGCCCGGTGGCAGAACTTCCGGCAGCTCGCCTTACCGAGTGCGGGCCCGGACCGTACCGACGCGGCAGCCGTCGTTAGAACGTCACCCGCATCCCGGCATAGAACGCGCGCGGCCTTGCAGGGCTGAGCGAGCGAGGGTCGGTGAAGTCGGCGCCGCCATTGGTGAAGTTGGGCAAGGCATCGCGGTCGAAGAATTGGCCGTAGGTCACATAGCGCTTGTCGAACACGTTGTCGACGCGGCCGTAGAGGTGGACGTTCTTCGCGACCTGGTAGGAGGTGTGGAGATTGAAGACCGTATAGGAAGGCAGCTTTGCGTACTGGTTCGACTCGTCGCCGACTAGAAATTGATCGGAGACGAACAGCGCATTGCCGCCCACCTTCCAGACGTCGGTCACGGCGTAGTCGACGCCGACCTTGACGCGGTGGCGCGGGACCGCGGGGATCTGGTTGCCGGGCCGGACCTGGATCGTCTCGGTGGCCGGGTCGGCAAACGGGCTTTCGGAGCCAAGCTCGAGCGGGTCAAGGTAGCGTGCGTCGACGAAGGCGTAGCTCGCCTGGAACTGAAGCGTGGGCGACTTGATGTTGACTTCGGCCTCGAGCCCCTGCCGCCTTGTCCGGCCGACATTCGTGAAATAGCCGAAGCCGGTCCGGCCAACGACCGGCACCGCCATGATGTCGTCGTGATTGGTGGCGCGAAAGCCGCCAATCTTCCATCCGAGCGTGCCGATGTTCAGCTCCTTGGTGCCGCGGAAGCCGGCCTCCACGGTCTTGGAGACGACCTGCTTGAGCGGCGGATCGGAGACCAGAAACGCCGCGATCAGACAGGGGCGGGCTGGATCGGAGCAGCCGAGCTCGAGCGGCGTCGGCACGCGGTTGGCCTCGGAATAGCCGGCATAGGCTGTCAATCCGGGCGTGATCTTGTAGGTGCCGCCGATGACCGGATTGAAGCGCATGAACGTGTGGTCGCCGTTGAGCGCAGTCCCGAGCTGATCTTCCAAGGTGATCCGCGCCGCATTGAAGCGGCCGCCGCCCGTGACAGCGAAGGCGTCCGTGACGTTGAACGTATCCATCGCGTAGAGGCCGTTATATTGGTTGACGGTTCGCAGCGAGACGGGGCCGGCGATGGGGTCCGCGGCGGGAGTTGGACCGAGGAAAACGCCGCCGCCGCTGACGACGTAGTTCTCTCCCATCGAGCCGATCTCGGAGCTGGCGTTGTAACGCGTGACGCCGGCGTCATAGGTTGCGCCGACCACGAAGCGGTTGTCATGACCGAACAGTTGATCCGTGTTGGTGGCTTGCCCGGACACGCCGAATGTCGTCGAACGGATCGAGCCCCGGTCGATCGCGCCGAGGATCGTTCCCGGCGCAAAGGGATTGGCAAGCTGCACGCCGCCAGCGCCGTTGGCAGGTGTGGTGTCATCGCCAAAGCAGAGCAACGCCGGATTCGCAGCACACTCCTCCGCGTCGGTCGGATTGCCGTCGACGATGTTCTGCTCGAACCTGCGCACATGGGCGGTGCCTTCAAACGTCCAGGTCGGCGTCGCGTCGACCTTTCCGGTCAGGTTGAGATAGCCGACGCGGTTGGAGGTGGTCTGCGGTGTGGTGTAGGTGGCGCCCCAATATTTATCCAGCAGCTCGGCCGGGACGATGGCGCTGGCGCCGAAATGGTTCTTGGCCACTCCCATGTTGACGTGGAACTCGCTGTCGCCGCCCCTGTAGCCGACATCGCCGTAGAAGCGCCGCACCTCCGATTGCGAGAAGTTGCGGAAGCCGTTGTCGCGCACGCCTTCGAGCGCGCCATAGACGGCGTAGTTCTGATCGACCTGCTTGCCCCATTGCGCCGACCCCTGAATGCGGCCGAACGAGCCGCCCATGATGTCGAGCTCCGTGCCCTGATAGGTGAAGCCGTCCTTCATTTGCAAATTGAGCGCGCCGCCCAGCGCGTTGAGGCCGAAGGCTGGATTGTTGGTCACCAGCGTCACCGACCTGATCGCGGCGGTCGGGATCAGGTCCCAGTTGACGGCGTCGGAGAAGGCTTCGTTGATGCGGACGCCATTCTGGTACACGGCGAGGCCCTGCGGCGTGCCCACGACCGGAGAAGCGACGAAGCCGCGGAACTCGATATCCGGCGTGAAGGGGTTGCCGGTGACCTCGCTGATATTGACGCCGGCGATGTTGTCGCGCAGCGCATCGGTGACGTTCAGCGAACCCGTACGCTTGATTTGATTGGCGTCGACGGCATTGATCGCCGACGGAACCTTGTCGACGTCGAGACCCCTGCCGGTACCCGGCGAGGTCGGATAGACATAGAGCCGCGTTCTCGGGGCAGCAGACCCGGGCACACCGATACGCGCGACCGGCCGCGAGGGCGCCGCACGCCGCGTTGCCGTCGGAGGTGCAGTCACCTCGACCGGTGGCAGGTTCTGGACGTTGGTCTCTTCGTCCGGAGCGGCCCCGGCAGGGCTCGCAAGGACCAACCCCGACAACAGCCCCGTCGACACCGAGGCCATCAACAAACCACGCTTCAACTTGCTCATCCCCTTCCCCATCCGTAACCACCGGCTGTTTTGATTTTCGCCGATTGGTCCGGACGAGTGTATTCGGCCGCGATGGGTGCGCCAGCCACAAAAGATCGGCAATATCCGCGCCCGTTCTCCCGATCAAATCGGGAATTTTTCCCGACCATTTCGGGCGCGATCAGGCAGTCGCCGTCGGGACCAGCGCCTCCACGGTCAAGCCGCCGTCGCCAGAGACGACGTTGAGCGTGCCACCCAAGGCCAGAATGCGTTCCCTCATGCCGACGAGGCCGAAGCCGAGCTTCTGACCGGGCTCCATGCCGCGGCCATTGTCGCTGACCCGCACCCTCGCGCAAAAGCGGCCGTCGCGTCCCGGCTGTCCGGCCGGCTCGATGAGCACGTTGACCGAGGTCGCGCCGGCATGGCGGAACACGTTGGTGAGCGCCTCCTGCACGATGCGGTAGATGGTGAGATCCGCGGTCTCGCCGGTCGTGCCCAGCGCCGGTGAGATCGAGGTCTCGATGGCGACCTCCGGGTGCGCCTCCCGCCACAGCCGCGACAGCGATTCCAGCGCCTGGCGCAGACCGAGCTCGGCAAGTCCGACGGGACGCAGCCGCTCCAGCACGCGGCGGGTGAACTGCTGGAGCGCGTTGATCTGCTCCAGCAAGGCGCTGCCATGCTTGCGGACGGCCTCCGCACTCGGCGCGCGTCCGTCCGCCAGCTTCGCCAATGCGCTGGCATGGGCGCGCAGCGAGAACAGATAAGGCCCGAACTCGTCATGCAGCTCGCGCGCGATTTCCTTGCGCTCGACGTCCTGGAGCGACACCGCGCGCTCGGCAAGGCGCCGCTTGTCCTCGACCGCCTCTCCAAGCACCGCCGCCAGATGATTGAGCTTGCCGCAGATCGCGGCGAGCTCGGGGGCCCCTCCTGGCGTGACCCGCGCGTCATAATGCCCGTCCTCGATCTCTCCCATCGTCTCGGCCAACGACTGCAGCGGGGCCAGCGCGCGGCCCACCACATTCATCATCACCAGGAACAGCACTACCGCGACGACCGAGCCGACTTCGAGCTGGGTGACGATGCTGTCCCAGATTTCGGCAATCTCGTCGGTCGGATGCGAGGTGACCACGAGCGAGCCGGGCTTGCCCTGGATCGAGACGGGTACGCTGACTGCGGTCTGCTCAGGATGAACCAGGCCGACAAACCAGGCCGGCGGCCCGCGCATGTCAGCGTCAGCCCCGGTTCGAGGCGGCGTCAGCGGACGACCACTGGCGTCATGGAGGGCGATGCTGACATGGCGCAGGCGGCTGAGGTCGCGCGCGATCTGGTTCAGCTTGGCATCAGGATCAGGCGCCTCGTTCAGGTCCGCCACGATCATCTCGATGAACTCGCGCGCGAGCCGGATCACGCTCTGGTCCTCGGCCTGCACCCGCGGTCCGGCTTCCGCCACCTGGCGGCCGATATTGACGGCGAGCCCCAGGGCCAGCAGCAGCGCCAGCAACAGGTTGATGCGCCCGCGCAAGGATAGATTTTGCCACATTGGTATCGCTCGTGCCCCGCGAAGGTTTGGCCCGCGCCTGCCCGATGACGTTGACAGAGGGGAAGCTGCGGATATCTAATCGGAAGCGTACAGCAATCCCGGCCGGGTTGCATGAGGCGACATGAGACCCGCGCGGCGCCATGTTCGGTATCATGCGGCGCGACAACAGGCCGGCGCTGTCACAGGGAAACGCCTATGCGCATTCTGATCGTCGACGATCATCCCATTGTCGCCTCCGGCTGTCGCGCCGTGCTGGCCGACGAGGGCGAGATCGAGATTCTGGAGGCCGCCGACGCCGAGGACGGCGAGTGCGTCTTCATCGTCGAGCGCCCCGACCTCTGCATCATCGACATCAATTTGCCGACCGTCTCCGGATTCGAGCTCGCCCGCCGCATCCTCGAGCGCGCGCCCGAGGCCCGCATCATCATGTTCAGCATGAACGACGACCCGGCCTTTGCCGCGCGCGCGATCGAATGCGGCGCCAAGGGTTACGTCTCCAAGACCGGCGATCCCGACGACCTCGTCGAGGCAATCCGCGCCGTCGGCGGCGGCGGCACCTACCTTCCGACCGCGATCGCGCGCAGCATCGCCTTTGCGGGGCCGACGCTGGCGCAAAGCCCGCTGTCGAAGCTGAATGCGCGCGAAATGGAGATCCTGCGGCTGCTCAGCGCCGGCAAGAGCCTGTCCGAGATCGCCTGGCTGGTGCAATCGTCCTACAAGACGGTGGCCAACACCTCGTCCATCATGCGCCAGAAGCTCGGGGTGAAGACCTCCGTCGAGCTGGTGCGGCTGGCGATCGACAGCGGCGTCGCCTGACGACGCCATAAATTCGGTCACATAAGCGTTGCAATGCTGATGCGGTGAGATGCCAAGGAGCTCTAAGGCATGACGATCCAGACTGTCTCGACAAACAAATCCTATGGCGGCGTGCAGGGCGTCTATCGCCATGCGAGCCAGGCGACCGGCACCGACATGGTGTTCTCGGTCTATGTTCCCCCGCATGCCGAGGGCGCCAGGCTGCCCGTCGTGTGGTACCTCTCCGGCCTCACCTGCACCCATGCCAACGTCACCGAGAAGGGCGAATTCCGCAAAGCCTGCGCCGAGCTCGGCCTGATCTTCGTCGCGCCCGACACCTCACCGCGCGGGCCCGACGTGCCCGGCGATGCCAACAATGCCTATGATTTCGGCCTGGGTGCCGGCTTCTATGTCGATGCGACGCAGGAGCCGTTTGCGCGCAATTATCGCATGTGGAGCTATGTGACCGACGAGCTGCCGAAGCTGGTCGCCGAGAACTTTCCGGTCGATGCCAAGCGGCAATCGGTGATGGGCCATTCGATGGGCGGTCACGGCGCATTGACGGTGGCGCTGCGCAACCCGCACCGTTTTCGGGCGGCTAGCGCTTTCGCGCCGATCGTGGCGCCCTCGCTGGTGCCCTGGGGCATCAAGGCGTTGACCGGTTATCTCGGAGCGAACAAGGACACCTGGCGCGGCCACGACACGGTGGCGCTGATCGAGGATGGCGCGAAGTTTTCCGGCTTCCTGGTCGATGTCGGCGAAGCCGACAACTTCCTGAAAGAACAGCTCAAGCCGGAGCTGCTCGAAGCCGCCTGCACCAAGGCGAGCATCCCGCTGACGCTGCGACGGCAGGCGGGCTACGATCACAGCTATTATTTCATCTCGACCTTCATGGGCGATCATCTGCACTGGCATGCGGAGAAATTGAAGGGGTGATCCCCTACTCCCGCCTCCCGTAGTTCGGGGCCAGCAACCGGTTGCGGATCAGATAGCTCATCGTGCGCGTCCAGGCTTCATCCGTGTTGCCGCGCATGTCGGCGCTGGCGGCGGCGATCATGTTGCCGGTCTTCACGTCGCGCAGATAGATGTTGAGGTTGATGATCAGGTTCGAGACCTTCTGTACCATGCCGGTGATCTCCAGGTCTGCTCCCAGCTGCCCGGCAAGCTTGAGATCGCAGCCGCCGCAAGCCTGCAAATTGGCCTGACGGGCCGCGTCCCTGACCGGCGCGATGTCGAGCACCTGGAACCTGCCGGAATCGGCCAATTCCTTGCGCAGCTGCTCGCTGATGCGTAACAGCCGCGCCTCTTCCGGCCTGGAGCCATAGAACTCGCCGGGCAGGCTGGTGTCGATCAGCTCGAAATCGAACACCGCGAGTTTCGGCGGGTCGGCGAGCGCGACCGAGCCCGTCAACAGCAAAGCCGCGAAACCTATCAGCGCTCGCATGATCGTGATTCCGGTCCTCGTGCGCGCGGGGACGAAATGCGGGGTTGCATGCCCTGACAAATCGGTCATGCTTTAGCAGAGACAATTCTCTACCGGCGGTCAAGCGGGGGAGAACTCTTGGAGGAAACATGATCCGATGGCTGGCCGGTCTGATCGGCTTTGGTCTCGCTGCGACGAGCGCGCTCGCGGCGGAGCCTGCCCTGATCGGCGTCGGCTATCTCGGCCTCGCCGCTTCCCGATCGACGCTATCGCTGGTCGATCTGCCCGCGGAGAATGACGGCCTCGCCGGAGCCCGCCTCGCCATCGAGGACAACAACACCACCGGGAAATTTCTGGGCCAACGCTTTGCGCTGGCAGAACGGCGCATCAAGGAAGGTGAGGACCCGGTCCAGGCCGCGGCCGCGCTCGCGGAGAAGAACGGCTTCATCATCGCCGACCTGCCCGCCGATGCTCTGCTAAAGGTCTCGGACGCCCTGCGCGATCGCGGCACGCTTCTGTTCAACGTCGGTGCAATCGACGAGCGGCTGCGCGAGGCCGATTGCCGCGGCAATGTGATCCACACCGCGCCGACGCGCGCGATGCTGGCCGATGCACTCGGGCAATACCTGGTGTGGAAGAAGTGGTCGCGCTGGCTGCTGGTGGTCGGCTCGCATGACGAGGACAAGCTGTTCGCCGATGCGCTGAGGCGCACCGCGACGCGGTTCGGCGCCAAGATCGTGCAGGAGCGCACCTTCGAGGACAAGGGCGGCGCACGCCGCACCGACAGCGGCGTCACGCTGATCCAGCGCCAGATGCCGGTATTCACGCAGCAGGCGCCCGCCTATGACGTGCTGGTCGCCGCCGACGAGAGCGAGGTGTTCGGCGCCTACCTGCCCTATCGCATTTGGGATCCGCGACCGGTCGCGGGCTCGGCCGGGCTCGTGCCGCGCAGCTGGGACGCCGCGCAGGACCAGTGGGGCGCCATCCAGATCCAGAACCGCTTCGTCAAGCTGAACGCGCGGCGGATGACCGCGCTCGATATGCAGGCCTGGACCGCGGTGCGCATGATCGGCGAGGCCACCTCGCGCACCAGTTCCGGCGACGTGAAAAAGGTGACCGACTTCATCAAGGGCCCGGACTTCTCGGTCGCCGCCTTCAAGGGCACGCGCCTCACCTTGCGCGACTGGAATCTCCAGCTGCGTCAGCCGATCCTCCTGGTCGACGGCCGCATGGTGGTGTCAGTCTCGCCGCAGGAAGGTTTTCTGCACCAAGTCTCCGAGCTCGACACGCTCGGCTACGATCGTCCGGAGAGCAAATGCAAGCTGAAATGAGGACGCGGATGTTGCGCATGTGGCGTGTTGGGCTTCTCTCCGGACTGGCGCTGGCGGCCGCGCCCGCGCATGCGTTCATCGCCTATGTCTCGAACGAGAAGAGCAACACGGTGACGGTGATCGACACCAACAGCTGGACCGTGACCAAGACGATCAAGGTCGGCCAGCGCCCGCGCGGCATCGATCTCACGCGCGACGGCAAGTTCGTGATGGTCGCCGTCGGCGACGACGACACCATCCAGATGATCGACGCCAAGACGCACAGCGTCGTGGACAGCCTGCCCTCCGGACCCGACCCGGAATTATTCGCCCAGGATGCCGCCGGCAAGATCCTCTATGTCGCCAACGAGAACGACAACACGGTGACCGTGATCGATCTCGAGAAGCGCGCCCGGCTCGGTGACATTCAGGTCGGCGTCGAGCCCGAGGGCATGACCATCAGCCCCGACGGCAAGACGCTGATCAACACGTCCGAGACGACCAACATGGCGCATTTCATCGACACGGCCTCGCGCCAGATCGTCGCCAACGTGCTGGTCGACGCCCGGCCGCGCTTTGCCGAGTTCAAGCACGACAGTTCGGAAGTGTGGGTGTCCTCCGAGATCGGCGGCACCGTCTCGATCATCGACCCGAAGAAGCACGAGGTGATCGGCAAGGTCACGTTCGAGATTCCGGGCCTGCGGAAAGAGGCGATCCAGCCGGTCGGCATCGGCATGACCAAGGACGACAAGACCGCCTTCGTCGCGCTCGGCCCCGCCAACCGCATCGCCGTGGTCGATGTCGCCACGCGCAAGGTGACGAAATATCTCCTGGTCGGGCAGCGGGTCTGGCACGTGGCGTTCACGCCCGATGAGAAATACCTGCTCACCACCAACGGCGTGTCGAACGACGTTTCCGTCATCGACGTCGCCGCGCAAAAGGTAATCAAGACCATTCAGGTCGGCGAGCTGCCCTGGGGCGTCGCGATCGCGCCATGATCAGCCCTGCCCCCATCGCCGAACCGCGTGAGACGCCGGGGCTGGAATCGGCCGGGGCGCCGGCACTGTCGATCGACGGTGTCAGCCATGCCTATGGGCCACGCCGCGCGTTGATCGACGTCTCTTTCAATGTGCAGCCGGCGAGCTTCACGGCCCTGCTCGGCCTCAACGGTGCCGGCAAGAGCACGTTGTTTTCGCTCGTCACGCGCCTGTTCGGCATTCAGTCCGGCCGCGTCGGCATTTTCGGCCATGACATCGGCAAAAGCCCCGGCGAAGCGCTGCGGCTGCTGGGGGTCGTGTTCCAGCCGCGCACGCTCGATCTCGACCTGTCGTTGACGCAGAATTTGCTCTACCACGCCGCACTCCACGGCATCAGCCGGCGCGAGGCGGCCGCGCGCAGCGCCGAGCTGCTCGGCCGCATCGGGCTCGAAGACCGCGCCGGCAGCAAGGTGCGCGATCTCTCGGGCGGGCAGATGCGGCGTCTGGAGATCGCCCGCGCGCTGCTGCACCGGCCCCGGCTGCTGCTGCTCGACGAGCCGACCGTCGGCCTGGACGTCAAGGCGCGCGCCGACATCATCAGCCAGGTCCGCCAGCTCGTGACCGAACAAGGCATCGGCGTGCTCTGGGCGACGCACCTGTTCGACGAGATCATGCCGAGCGACGACCTCGTGGTGCTGCACCAGGGCAAGGTGCTGGCGCGGGGGCCGATGAGCCGCGTCATCGCGGAGGCCGGCGTGCAGGACGTCAACACCGCCTTCATGCGCCTGACCGGCGCGCAAACCATGCCGGGAGGCGGCGCATGAGCAGCATCACCACGCGTGACGCGCCGCGCGGCTTCTCGGCCGCCGAGTACATGACCTGCCTCACCGGCATCGTCTGGCGCGAGGGATTGCGCTTCCTGCATCAGCGCGAGCGCTTCGTCTCGGCGCTGGTGCGGCCGCTGGTGTGGCTGTTCATCTTCGCCGCCGGCTTCCGCCAGGTGCTCGGCATCTCCATCATCCCGCCCTACGAAACCTATATCCTCTACGAGGTGTATATCGCGCCCGGTCTGATGGCGATGATCCAGCTCTTCAACGGCATGCAATCCTCGCTCTCGATGGTCTATGACCGCGAAATGGGCAACATGCGCACGCTGCTGGTGAGCCCGCTGCCGCGCGGGTTCTTGCTGTTCTGCAAGCTGCTGGCAGGCACCGCGGTGTCGTTGCTCCAGGTCTATGCGTTCCTGCTGATCGCCTGGTTCTGGGACATCACCCCGCCGTCATCGGGCTATCTCACCGTGCTGCCGGCGTTGATCCTGTCGGGGCTGATGCTGGGTTCGCTCGGCATGCTGATCTCCTCCGGCATCAAGCAGCTCGAAAACTTCGCCGGCGTGATGAACTTCGTGATCTTCCCGATGTTCTTCGCTTCCTCCGCGCTCTATCCGCTCTGGCGGGTGCGGGAGGGCAGTCCTTATCTGTACTATCTCTGCGAGGCCAATCCGTTCACCCACGCAGTCGAGCTGATACGTTTTGCGCTGTACGGACAGATCAACTGGATCTCGCTCGCGGTGGTCGCGGCTTGCACAATCGTCTTCATGATCGGCGCGATTTGGGCCTATGATCCCTCGCGTGGGCTGGCGCGACGGGGGCCTGCAGGAGGCGAAGGATGAAGGTTCTGGCGATGGCAGTTCTGGCGCTCGTGCTGTCCGGCACGGCGGCCCGCGCGGCCGATCCGCGCTACCCCAACTGGCCCTGCACGCAGGCCAAGGTGCCGGAGATCTCGCTCGCCGCGGTCTGGGCTGGTCCTGCGCTCGACGACGCCGAGACCAGGTGGAAGAACGACACGAAAATCGTGGCGCTGGTCGCAAAACTGTCAGCGCGCAAGACGTCGATGGACGAAGCCGAGAAATCGGTGAAAGACTTTTTGGCCGCCTCTTCCGCCGACAAGTCTGCGAATGCCAAGCTGCTGTTCGCCGGCCTGTTCGAAACGCTCAATGCCCAGCGTTCGCAAGTCATGAGCGGGCTGGAGCGCGTCAGCCGCAAGCAGCGCGAGGCCGCCGACAAGATCCGCGAGGAGGCAGTTCAGCTCCAGGCGCTTCAGGGTGCCACCCCGCGTGACGATGCCAAGGTGGAGGCGCTCGGCAACGAACTCATCTGGAAGACCCGCATTTTCGAGGACCGCAACAAGGTGGTGCGGTTCGTCTGCGAGGTTCCAACCACGATCGACCAGCGCCTGTTCGCGCTCGGCCGCGTGATCCAGCAGGAAATGGAATAGGGTCGGCAGCATGAGCTGCTTCAAAGTTCCCGAGCTATGTTCACGATCGTTAACCTTTCGCCGCGCTAGCAGGCGGAACCAAATCGCCTTGGGAGGTCTTGTCCAAGTCAATCCAAGACATTCCAATCCAGGACATCGGGAGGCCTCGATGGGAACCATGAAATTCATCCTCGCGGGCGCTGCGGTCGCCACGATGCTCGCAACCAGCGCCTTTGCCGAAGACATGACCGGAATGGTCATGCGGATCGACCGGCTCAACGGCACGATCTCGATCCAGCAGGCGCAAAAGGGCACGGTCGGCGCCAGCACAGGTAGCGCCGGCGCGCTCCAGGAATTCAAGGCAAAGGACGCCGCGATGCTGGACGCCGTCCATGCCGGCGACAGGGTGAGCTATACCGCCACCGAGGCGAACGGCACCGGCACGCTGACGAAGTTGCAGAAGCAGAAATAGTCCTGTCTCCGCCTCTCCTCGCTCACGGGGAGAGGCGGGCATCTGCGCCCATCACTACTGCTCCGGCCGCGGCTCCGGCTGCACCTCTTCGGTGGGAAGCTTGGCACGCTCCCAGCCGTCGGTGCCGTCGGGATACCAGGCGATGTTGGAATAGCCATAGGCCAGCGCGCGCTTGGCGGCGTTCCAGGACATCCAGCAGTCGGCGAGGCAGTAGATCACAAGCAGCGCCGACTTGTCGCCGCGCGAGGCGCGCGCGAGGCCGCGCTGGAAATAATCGTCCATGGCGGGCGGCAGCGTGCCATAGCCGGTATCCGGCAGCCAGATGCTGTCCGGAATGTTCCTGCGCGGCGCATCGCGCCACACCGTGCCTTCCGGAAGGTTCTTCGGCTTCGGCGGACGCGGCAGCACGTCGATAAACGCACCGCTTCCGGCACGCCAGATCGCTTCGGCTTCCGCCGTGGCAAGCACCCGCGCGCCGGCGAGCGTCGCCGGCACCGGCGCGCGATAATTGTCGGTCCGATAACCCTCGGGCTCGAACGGCTCCTGCTGCTGCGCCAGAACCGGCGCCGCCAGCAGGGCGGCGACGAGCGCAGCGGCAAGAGGCCGCCTCATGGTGTCTGCCTCATGGCGTCTTCTTGACCGTCTCCGCACTGAGCGGCCGATCGCTCTCGTCGAGCAACGGTACGCCGAAGTCGACCAGGATCTTGTTGATCTCGGCCTGGTTCTCCTGGATCAGCTTGTTGAGCTGCCGCTTCCAGTTCTGGTCGGCGGGCCGCACGCCCATGCCGATGCGATAGACCAGCTTCGGACCCGTGGCTTCCTTCACCAGCGGCGTGACGTGAAGCGAGCCGACCTTCTTCGCATAGTAGCCGGCCATGGGTCCCCACAGGACGCCGGCGTCGATCTTGCCGGCGGCGAGGTCGTCGATCATGACCTGCGCCGAATTGTCGTAGCGCGTGTCGACCATCAACGGATAGGGCTTTGCATCGCCCATCAGGCCGGCAATGGCCATGTTGGTCGCCGGCGGCGTTCCCGCGACGATGCCGACATGCTTGCCCTTCAGCTTCGGATCCTCGAGCGTAGCCACGCTCTCGAGCCCGCTGCCGGCCTTGGCAACCAATGCATAGCTCGTGCGGTAATAGGGGTTGGTGCCCTGCACGACGTCATCGCCTTGCGGAAAGCCCATGATGACGTCGCAGCGATGCGCACCCAGCGTCATCCGCACGAAGCCGGTGGCCTGCGGGAAGAAGACGTAGTCGAGCTTCTTCTGGAGCTTGTCTGCAAGCAGCTCGGCCAGCTTGTTCTCGAACCCCTCGCCCTTCTCGTTCGAGAACGGCAGATTGCGCGGATCGGCACAGACGCGCAGCACCTTGGGATCAACCAGCTCGAATGAGAGATCGCCGGCCTCGTTCGTCTGCGCGACGGCGACATCGCCGAGCGCACAGGATGCAACCAGAACCCACATTGAAAACAACCAGCGACGATGTCGTCCGGCCTCCGTCATCGTGCTTCCTCCTCGTTTTGTTTGAATGCTATCCATGCAACGCATGACGCGCCATGATGGGCCAGACTTCGCTGGCTTCGCTTTGTTGCAGTGCAATGCAGCGAACCCTTTGAACTGAGGCAGAAAAGTGTCCCGCATCGCTCGAGTGATCGCAGCCTTGTCCCTGCTGGGGATCGCAACGCTAGCACGGGCCGGGGCGGCCGAATTGCCTGTGAGCGAAGTCGCACCGGGAATCTTCGTCCATTCCGGGGCCATTGCCCTGATGACCCGCGAGAACGAGGGCGACATTGCCAATGTCGGCTTCGTCGTGGGCGATGACGCCGTGGCCGTCATCGACACCGGCGGCAGCCTTCGCGAAGGCGAGGCCCTGCTGGCCGCCGTGCGGGCCCGCACATCCAAGCCGATCCGCTATGTCATCAACACCCACGGCCATCCCGACCATGTCTTCGGCAATGCGGCCTTCGCCACCGCGGGCACGAGCTTCGTCGGCCACAACAAGCTGCCGCAGGCGCTCGCGACGCGCGGGCCCTTCTATCTCGACAATTTTCGTCGCATCATGGGTCGCGAGTTGATGGATCCCGTGAAGATCATTGCTCCCACCTTGCTGGTTTCGGACACGAAGACGCTTGATCTCGGGTCGCGCCAACTGACCTTGCGCGCCTGGCGGACCGGGCACAGCGACAGCGATGTCACCGTCTACGACGAAACGACCAAGACCCTGTTCGCGGGCGATCTCGTCTTTCTCCGCCACATTCCGGTCATGGATGGCAGCATCCGCGGCTGGCTCGAGACGTTGAAGGAGCTGGAGACCATCCCGGCGCGACGCGTCGTGCCGGGTCACGGCCCCGTGAGCGACTGGCCTGCCGCGCTGACCGATGAGCGGCGTTACCTGTCAACGCTGCTGTCCGACGTCCGCACGCTGAACAAGACCGGCGAGCCGATCCGGGCCGCCGCCGACAAGGCGGCCGCTGAGGAGCGGTCGCGCTGGGAGCTGTTCGGCGACTACAACGCGCGGAACGCAACTGCAGCATTCTCGGAAATTGAATGGGAGTAGCAGGCGCGCTATCATGAGCAAGAGATCAGCTTCCGCGGGAGATCAGCTTCGCTGACTCTGGACGAGATCAGCTTTGCTGACTCGGAGGACCACGACCATGACCAGATGGACACGTCGCCTGCCCCTGATCGCCGCATTGCTCGGCATCGCCTTTGCCGTGCCGGCGCAGGCTGCAGACGCCGACGATCCCTGGCCGGGCTTGGTCCAGGATATCTTCAATAATCGCCCGATGAACGACGGCAGCGCCGTCATCGGCATCGAGATGCCGTATCGCGCAGAGGACGCGGCGATCGTTCCGGTGACCCTGCGCAGCAAACTGTCGCCCGCAGACAGCCGCCGCATCCGCTCGATCACCCTCGTGATCGACCGTAACCCGGCGCCGATGGCGGCGAAGTTCGAGCTCGGCCCCGATGCCAATGTCACCGAGATCTCGACGCGCGTGCGCGTCAACAACTACACCGACGTCCATGCGGTGGCCGAGCTCAGCGACGGCCAGCTCTATGTCTCGAAGGTCTATGTGAAGGCCTCGGGCGGCTGCTCTGCGCCAGCTGGAAAGAACGCAGAAGAAGCCAACAGCCGGCTGGGCCAGATGCGTTACCGGCAATTCGCGCGCGAGGAGGCGCCGGCGAGCCGTATCCGCGAAGCGCAGATCATGATCGGCCATCCCAACAATTCCGGCCTGCAGATGGACCAGGTCACGCAGCTCTACATTCCCGCGTTCTTCGTCAACCAGCTGAAGCTGACGCAGGACGACAGCCCTGTGCTGTCGATGGAAGGTGGCATCTCGATCTCGGAAGATCCCAATCTGCGCTTCACCTACGTCTCCAACGGCGCCAGGCGTTTCCGCGCGGAAGCCAGGGACACGGACGGCCACGTGTTCCGCAATGAGTGGGACGTGGAAAAGCCGGGGACGTGAGGCGTTCCTCCTCTCAATCCGGGGCGCACGAGACGCGAACGGGCGATCATGGTGTTGCGGCTTGCTGTGGGCGGCTGCGCAATTCGGGAATGGCTCGGACATAAAGCTGCGGCATTTCTCCGGCTTGTCGGCCGTCCTGCCCTGCTTCCTCCCCCGGAATCCCCATGTCTTCTGCCGACCGGCCTTCGACGCGACTTGCGACCCGGCTTGCCTTCCTCGTTGCCGGCTTCGGCATCTCATGCTGGGCACCGCTGGTGCCGTTCGCAAAGACGCGGCTCGGCGTCGACGACGGCGTCCTCGGACTGCTCCTGCTCAGCCTCGGCATCGGCTCGGTCGTTGCGATGCTGCTGACTGGAATCATGAGCGCGCGACACGGCAGCAGGCCGATCATCATTGCGGGCGGCTTGGGCCTGGCGCTGGTCCTGCCCCTGCTCGCGGTCGCGAGCTCGCCCGCAACGCTGGCGCTGGCGCTTTTCGCATTTGGCGCGGCGCTCGGCTCGATCGACGTCGCCATGAACATCCACGCCGTGGAGGTGGAGCGCGCCGCGGGACGCCCGCTGATGTCCGGCTTCCACGCGTTGTTCAGCATCGGGGGGTTCGCCGGATCCGCGCTGGTGACGGCGCTGCTCTCGCTGCAGTTCGGCACACTGGCCTGCACGCTGATATGCTCCGTCCTGATGCTGATCGCAATGATCGTGACCTGGCCGCGCCTGCTCCGTTCCGTGCAGGTGCAGGAGGGCCCGCTGTTCGTAATGCCGCACGGATCGGTGCTGCTGCTTGCGCTGCTCGGCGCAATCACGTTCCTGGTCGAGGGCGCGATGCTCGATTGGGGCGCACTGCTCGTCATCGGCGCAGGGCTCGTCACCGAGGCTCAAGGCGGAGCCGGCTACATCGTGTTCTCGATCGCGATGACCGTGGGCCGGCTCGGCGGCGACGCCGTCGTTGCGCGCATCGGGGACCGCGCGACATTGCTCTGGGGCAGTCTCATCGCGATCGCCGGTTTCGTGGTCCTGCTCACGGCGCCCGTCGCGGCAGTCGCCATCGCCGGATTCCTGCTGATCGGGCTCGGGGCGTCGAACCTCGTGCCGGTGCTGTTTCGGCGGGCGGCGCGGCAGACCGTCATGCCGACGGGGCTTGCGGTCGCCGCGATCACGACCGCGGGCTATGCCGGGATCCTGATCGGCCCCGCGGGCGTCGGCTTCGTCGCACATCTTGGCGGATTGCCGCTGGCGTTCTGGTTGCTGGCTGCATTGATGGGTCTCGTCACGCTGTCGGCGCGCATCGTCGCAAGGTGAGCGCGCGCCTCGTCCTTCGCCCGCTTGCGCAAGCCCCTCAGGATGAGGCTAGCGTTTCAACCCTTGGCCATTCGGCGTTAGCCGCCCATCGCGGCCGCTCGGCGCGGCAGCTTCCAGCCGGGCCGGATGAAGTGGCAGGTGTAACCATCAGGATAACGTTCGAGATAGTCCTGATGCTCGGGCTCGGCTTCCCAGAACTCGCGCACGGGCGCGACCTCGGTCACCACCTTGCCGGGCCACAGGCCGGATGCCTCGACGTCGGCAATGGTGTCTTCGGCAATCCGCTTCTGCTCCTCGCTGGTGTAGAAGATGGCCGACCGATAGCTCGTGCCGATATCGTTACCCTGACGGTTGAGCGTGGTCGGATCATGGATCTGGAAGAAGAACTCCAGCATGGTCCGGAAGCTGGTCCTGGCCGGATCGAACACGATCTCGATCGCTTCGGCATGGCCTTCGTGATTGCGGTAGGTGGCGTTCTTGACGTGCCCGCCGGTGTAACCGACGCGGGTGGAGATCACGCCCGGCTGCTTGCGGATCAGATCCTGCATGCCCCAGAAGCAGCCGCCGGCCAAAACTGCGCGTTCCGTCGTCATGTGATGTGCTCCCAATGATCGCTCAACAGCTTGTCCATCATATAGGCTTTCGGCCGCCCGGCCGAAAGCCGCGCCTCGACGCCCATCCGGTCGCCTGGATCGAATGGCGCGGAGCAAACGCTCGCCCCAGCGCGCGATGGCTTTAGGTCGAATCGATTGCCCCGGGCTCGGTGCGACCTCTCCCGCTTGCGGGAGAGGTCGCGCCGAAGGCGCGGGTGAGGGCTTTCTCCTCTAGGGGGCTATCCCATTGTGGAAGCACCCTCTCCCGCAGGCGGGAGAGGAGTGCTGCACCGCCGTCGTCGCAGCAATCAATCCTCATCTCATCGCGCCTAGACCAGCTTGGCGTCGAGCGTGATGGCGGCGTTGAGCACCTTGGACACCGGGCAGTTCTTCTCGGCCTCGCCGGCGATCCGGGCGAAGCCGGCATCGTCGAGATTCGGCACTTTCGCCCGCAGGGTCAGCGCGGATTTGCTGATCTTGAAACCCTTGCCTTCAGGCTCGAGCGTGACGGCGGCTTCGGTCGAGAGCTCGTCCGGTGTGAAACCCGCCATCTGCAGGCCGAAGGCTAGCGCCATGGTGAAACAGCCGGCATGGGCCGCGGCGATCAACTCTTCGGGATTGGTGCCCTTCTCGTTCTCGAAGCGGGTCTTGAAGGAATAAGGCGTCCCGGCAAGCACGCCGGATTCGCTCGACAGGTGGCCCGTGCCATCGCGACCAGTGCCCTTCCAGACTGCTGTTGCCTTGCGGATCATCTCAGTTCTCCTTGCTTGCCTAAACCGGATCGAATGCGCGGATCGGCGGCAGATTGCCGGTGAACTTCTCGACCTCGACCGCCGTCAGCTGACCGGTGCAGCCCTGCGCCAGGGACGAGGTCCCGACGTCGCGGGTGAGCACGTTGGGATTGCCGTGAACGCAGAGCGGCGCCTCGTCCTCGGGATCCATCGGATCGTACCAGGCCCCGGTCGGCAGCTGCACCACGCCGGGCGCGATGCCGTCGGTGACGTGGACCGCGGCAAGGCAGGCGCCGCGCTCGTTGAACAGGCGGATGATGTCGCCATCCCCAATGCCACGTGCGTCCGCATCAACCGGGTTCATCCGCGCGACCTCGCGGCCACGATGTTTGGCGGCAAGCGAATGGCCGCCGAAATCGAGCTGGCTGTGCAGGCGCGTCACCGGCTGATTGGCGACAAGGAAGCACGGCGCCCCGGGCTTGGGCATGTCGGTCTTGTCGAGCCAGACCGGATGACCGGGACAATCTGCATCGCCATGGCCGGCGATCTTCTGCGAAAAGATCTCGATGCGCCCGCTCGGCGTCGGCAGGGCGTGATTGACCGGGTCTTCGCGAAAACGGCGCAGCCGGCCGCCGTCATCGGGCTGTTGCGGCACGACCAGGCTGCCGCGCGCCCAGAATTCGTCGAAGGTTGGCGCTTCGAGCCCACGCTTCGCAAGCGAGGCGCGGGTCGGCTCGTAGAGATGCTCCAGCCATTGCCGCGACGTGCGTCCCTCGGTGAAGGGTTCGCGCGCGCCGAGACGATCGGCGAGATCGGCGAAGATGTCGTAGTCGTCGCGCGCAAGGCCAAACGGCTCGGCGACCTTGTGCATCGCGACCATCAAGGGATCATTGGTGGAATAGCCGATGTCCTCACGTTCGAGCGTCATCGTCGCGGGCAGCACGATGTCGGCGTGGCGCGCGGTGGCGGTCCAGGCGAGCTCGTGCACGACGAAGGTGTCGAGTTGCGCAAAAGCCTTACGCAGGCGGTTGATGTCCTGGTGATGGTGGAAGGGATTGCCGCCGGCCCAATAGACCAGGCGGATGTCCGGATAGGTCCGCGTCTCGCCGTTATAACGATAGGTGGTACCGGGATTGAGCAGCATGTCGGCGATCCGCGCGACCGGAATGAAATCGGCAACGCCGTTGCGGCCCTGCCCGAGCGTCGGCCCCGGCACGTCGTTGACGCGGCGGCCGTAATAGCCGATCGCACCGAGCGAATAAGCGTAACCGCCACCGGGAAGGCCGATCTGGCCGAGCGCTGCCGCCAGCACCATGCCCATCCACACCGGCTGCTCGCCATGCTCGGCGCGCTGCAGCGAATGTGAGACGGTGATCAGCGCACGCTTGCCGGAGGCGCGGCGCGCCAGCTTCCGGATCGTGTCGGCCGCGACGCCTGAGATCGCGGAGGCCCATTCGGCGTGCTTGGGCTGGCCATCGCTTTCGCCCATGAGATAGCGCAGGAAGACCGGCCAGCCCTCGGTGTAGCGATCGAGGAAGTCCTGGTCGTGCAGACCTTCGCTGACCAGCGTGTGGACGAGGCCGAGCATCAGCGCGGTATCGGTGCCGGGCACGCAGCTCATCCATTCCGCACCAGCTTCGACCGGCAGATCATCGCGGAGCGGGCTGACCAGGACGAACTCGCAGCCGCGCTTGCGGGCTGCGGCCATGGCGCCGCGCTCGACATGCTTGCTGATCGAGCCGCCGGCCACCATCGAGTTCTTCAGCGCCATGCCGCCGAAGGCCAGCACGATGTCGGTGTCTTCGGCGATCTGCTCCCAGGTGACGTTGCGCTTCGTGATGTCCTCATAGCCTGCCAAAATTTGCGGCAGCAGCACCGAGGACGCGCCCGAGGAGTAGGAGTTCACCGAGCGGACATAGCCGCCCATCGCGATGTTGAGGAAGCGATGCACCTGGCTCTGGGCATGATGAAAGCGGCCGGCGCTCGACCAGCCATAGGAGCCGCCGAACACCGCGCCGGGGCCGCGCGTGTCGCGGATGCGACAGAGCTCGTCGCCGAGGAGATCGAGCGCCTTCTCCCAGCTCACCGAAACGAACTCGTCGCGGCCGCGGCGATTGTCGGGGCCCGGCCCGCGCTCGAGCCAGCCGCGGCGGATCGCCGGCTGGGCGATGCGCGCCTGATGGCGGAGTGCACCGGGGAAATTGTCGATGATGCCGTTCGGATCGGGATCGCCCGCATAGGCCCTGACCTCGAGGCCGGCCGCGCCCTGACGCGCGGAGAACACGCCCCAATGCGAGGTGTGCGGCTTGAAGCCGTCCGACAGATCGAGACCGGGGTCGGGGAAACCAATCGTATCGTCCATCATCTGATCCTTGTTCCGGGTCCGGCTTGCAATCGGGTGGGGTAATTATACCGATCCGTGCCGGACGTCGTCGAGATCAGCCTTGACGGAAACGCTGGGCTGCCCCGCGCGATGCAAGCCGAGCCCGGCGCGGCGGCCGCACCGGGTTCGTCATCGCCCTCGCGAACTTCGTGATCACACTATGACCGTGCGTGCCGGCAGGTGCTCTCCGGCCGAGGACCGCCGGAATTCGGCATCACTCACCCACGCAGCAATCAACCAACAGCTGCCAGATCCGCTGCGCCTCGCCCCGCTCGTGACTCTCCGGCGCTTTCTCGGCGCTGGACTGATCATAACCGGCGATGGCGCGCGTTTCACGAGGCTCGATCCACCGCTCCGAGATCGGGTCGTACCATTTTCCGATGTTCATCTCAGTCACGGCGATCGACTCGCAGATTTGCTCAACAGCCGAGCGGGGCGCCTGCCGCGGTCTCATGCGAACCATTCGGCGACGCGCCACCCGGTTTACCAATCATGAGCACGCATGATCGTTCCGCTTCTGGACCTCATCCCGGCCGCGCCGGATGAAGCGTGCGCGGATGCCGCTCGTGCAGCAGCCGCGCGAGCTCCTCACGCTCGCTCGCGCGTCCCTTCATGGCGGCCTCGAACAGCGCTTCCTGGATGTCGCGAGGCATGTCGCCCCATACGTCCATCGCGGCGCGTCCGAGCAGGCCCGCGAGATGATCAACTCCATCGCTCATTCGGCTCTCCTGGTCAGCACACGGGAATGGAACAGCTGCGGGCGTCCGGCGTTCCAGTGTCATCATTGTGAAAAGGAGCGTCTTTTATGGGATTCTTCACCAAGGACATCAAATCGATGGAAGACCTGCTGCTGCACGGGCTGCAGGACATCTATTACGCGGAGCAGCAGATCCTGAAGGCGCTGCCCAAGATGATCGACAAGGCGACCAACAGGGACCTCGCGGCCGGACTGAAAGCTCATCTAGACGAGACCAACAAGCAGGTCGAACGACTCGACAAAGTGTTCGCCAAGCTCGGCAAGGAGCCCAGCGGCACGCAGTGTCCGGCCATCGACGGCCTGATCGAGGAAGCCGACGCGACCGCGAGTGAGATCGAGGACAAGGCCGTTCTCGACGCGGCGATCGTCGCCAATGCGCAAGCCGTGGAGCACTACGAGATGTGCCGCTACGGCACGCTGATCGCCTGGGCGGAACAACTCGGCCACGACGACATCGTGCGTTTCCTCACGACGAACCTGAACGAAGAGAAGGCGGCCAATACCAAGCTCAACACGGTGGCGCTTCGCAAGGGCGTCAACGCCAAGGCTTCCAACGCCGCCTGATAAGGATCTGCCATTGCGACGTGGCGGCCCGGCCTCCCGGTGCCGCCACGATTCTATGAGCTAAGAAACGGTCAGATGAACGGCTTCCCACCGGTGACGGCCAACGTCGCCCCTGAGGTGTAACTCGAGAGCGGATCGGCCAACATGACGTAGGCGGTCGCGAGCTCGGCCGGCTGGCCGGCCCGCTGCATCGGGACCTGCTTGCCGAAGTTCTTGACCCGTTCCTCCGACATGGTCGATGGAATCAGCGGCGTCCAGATCGGTCCCGGCGCAACGGCGTTGACCCGAATGCCCTTCTCCGCCAGCATTTGCGCCAGCCCGCCCGTAAAATTCTGGATGGCGCCCTTGGTCGTGGCGTAAGCCAGGAGAGTTGGGTTCGGCATGTCCGAGTTCACCGAGGCCGTGTTGATGATCGCAGCGCCCGGCCGCATGTGAGGCACGGCCGCTTTGGTCAGATAGAACATGGCGTGGATGTTGGTCTCGAACGTGAGCTGCCACTCCTCGTCGCTGATGTCTCCGATATCCCCGAACGTGGCCTGATGGGCCGCATTGTTGACGAGGATATCGATGCCGCCGAGTTCCTCGACGGTGTGGCGTACGATGGCGCGGCAGTGCTCGGGATTGCCGATGTCACCGGGCATGAGGATCGCCTTGCGTCCCTCCCGCTCCACCAGCGCCTTGACCTCGGCCGCATCCTCGTCCTCGTTCAAGTAGGAGATGACGATGTCGGCGCCTTCACGCGCGTAGGCGATCGCGACCGCGCGGCCGATGCCGCTGTCGCCCCCGGTGATGAGCGCCTTCTTTCCGGCCAGTCGTCCCGAGCCCTTGTAGCTCTCCTCGCCATGATCGGGGCGTGGCTTCATCGCACGCGTCGAACCGGGCATCGGTTGCTGCTGCGACGGATAGGGTGGCTTCGGATAGTCGGTCATGAAGTGGCTCCAGCGGATGTGCTCCGCTAACGGAGCCCCACCGGAAGCGTTCCTGCGACCCGCGCTGCTGCACCGCGGAACCATTTGCGCCGCAACATCCAAAATGAGACTGCCCGTCAAACCAAGGCAGGCGCCCGCGCATGCACCGCGTGCGACTTCGGCTAGCTTCTCTTCAAAGCCGCGGGCCTTCGAGAGTCACGCGGCGCCGCGCCAGTTCGGCACGGCCATAAATCGACGTCACAGGGAGGAGCACAATGTCGAAATGCAGTGTGGGACTGCTCGCGCTGAGCAGCCTGTTTCTTTCGGGCGCAGCGATCGCCCAGGAAAAAATCAAGGTGGGCGTGACCGCGACCCTCGAAGGCACCTACACGGTGCTCGGCGAGGACGGCATGCGCGGCCACCAGACCGCGCTCAACGTGCTGGGCAAGAAAATCGGCGACAAGGAGCTCGAATTCATCGTCGCCTCGACCGACGCGACGCCGGACTCGGCGGTGCGCGCCGTGCGCAAGCTGATCGAGCAGGACAAGGTCCAAATCCTGCTCTCGCCGCTGTCCGGCGACGAGGGTATCGCGGTCAAGAACTTCGCGAAGACCCATCCGGAGCTGACTTTCATCAATGCGGCCTCCGGCGCGCAGGAAACCACCTATGTCGATCCTGCCCCGAACTTCTTCCGCTACAACATGGACGGCGCACAATGGCAGGTGGGCCTCGGCAAATACGCCTATGAGGAGAAGAAGTATCGCAAGATCGCAACCGTCGGCGAGGACTATTCCTTCATCTACACCCAGGTGTTCGGCCTCGTGCTCGAATTCTGCGGCGCCGGCGGACAGGTCACCAACCGGCAATGGGTGCCGCTCGGCACCAAGGATTTCGCTTCGGTCATCGCCGCACTGCCCGACGATGTCGATGCGATCTATCTCGGCCTCGGCGGCGCCGACGCCGTCAACTTCCTCAACCAGTACCAGCAGGCCGGCGGCAAGGCGCATCTGATGGGCGGCTCCATCATGATCGACCAGACGATCCTGTCGTCCAAGGGCAACGCCAAGAACGCTCTCATCGGCACCATCGCGGCGAGCGGCCAAGCCGACACCTGGGAAGATCCGGGCTGGCAGAAATTCGTGAAGGCCTATCAGGACGCCTTCCCGCCCAACAAGCGCTTCCCGAGCCCGTCGCTGCTCGCGACCAACTACTATGACTCGACCATGGCGCTGATCCTCGCACTGCGTCAGGTCAATGGCGATCTTTCCAACAACCAGGCGAAGTTCAAGGAGGCGCTGGCGAAGATCGAGATCGATGCGCCGAACGGCAAGATCAAGCTCGACTCCAACCGCCAGGCGATCGGCACCAACTTCGTCACCGAAGTCGTCGACGACGGCAAGGGCGCGCTGTTCAGCAAGGTCGTGAAGGTGATCCCGAACGTGAACCAGACGCTGGGCTATGATCCGGCCGTATTCTCGAAGATCGGGCTGCCGAGCCGCACCGTGCCGGAATGTAAGAAGTACTGACGCATCACGCCTGGACGGAACCGGGGAGCGACTTGCTGACGCGGTCGCTCTCCGCTCTTGCAAACTTGTCGGCGTTGTTGAACGCTGACCGAAAAGACAAGAACATTCGGGAGGGGAAGGCATGAGCCGTGCGCTCGCCGTCTTCCACGGCCGGTTCGGTCGGGCGACGGTTTATCAGTTGAACCGCCCTTTCAATATCCACGCCCATCGCGAAGGTCATCTGATCTTCCATGTCGGCGGCATGCCCGCATGCATCGACGTGTCCGACGGGCACCACGATCTCACCGAGTCGTCCGTCGTCGCGGTCAATCCCTGGGAGCCGCACAATTTCCTGCCCGCCGATCTGGAGGGAGGCGCGATCTTCTTCGTGCTCTACGTCAACGCCGAATGGTTCGCACCCGATGCTTCGGGGACCCACCGGCTGCGTTTCGGCCGCACCCAGTTCAAGCGCACGCCGGCACTCGACAAGCACATCAGGCGAACCGCCGCGCTCGTGTGCGGCGCACCATCGCTCTCCAGTCTGGATTCCGAGCTGCGGAGGTTGATCGACATCTGCTACGACGAAAGCTGGCAGCAGGCCGAGATCGCCCGCGATCCGCGCGCAAGCGGGTCCGTCACCGATTTCCGCGTGCGCAAATGCATCAAGATGATGTCGGAAAGCCCCGGTGCCGAAATCGAGCTCGATACGATCGCGCGCGAATCCGGCCTGTCCCGGCCGCACTTCTACCGTCTGTTCCGCACACAAACCGGCGTCACCCCAAATCTCTATCTCAACACGTTGATCATGGAACAGGCGCTCGACGCCCTGGTGGCGAGCGAGACGCCGATCGCGGACATCGGCTTCGATCTCGGCTTCTCCTCGCAGAGCGGCTTCACCCGCTTCTTCGCCGCCAATGTCGGGATGGCCCCGACCGATTATCGCCGCGCAGCCAAGATTTTGCGCGCCTGAGCGGCGGGCCACGAAAAGATACTCACGATCAAACGTCACTCGCGCAGCCTCGCTAGGATGCGGGCAACGCGATCCCGAAAGAGGGTCGCTGGTCCAGGGAGGACGTTCGTCCATGGCAGGGCTCGCAGCCGGCAGCGGCTTGCATCCCTCCTCTCCGCGCCTGCGGGGAGACGGTTGGGCTGTGCCCGCGCCTTCGCGACCTATCCCCGTGTGCGGGGCGAGAGCATGAGCCGCTTTGTCGAACGCCATCCGGCCTGGGCACTGATTTTGATTATTGCCGTTGCCGGCGCGCTCTGGCTGATCTTCGCGGTCTGGCCGCCGGGTCTCGAAGAAGCCGTCGGCCGCAAGCGCGTCTTCCTCAACGCCGTCTTCAACGGCATCACGCTTGGAGGGCTCTACTTCCTCGTCGCCAGCGGCTTCACGCTGATCTTCGGATTGATGCGCAACGTCAACCTCGCGCACGGCTCGCTCTATCTGTTCGGCGGCTATGTCGGCTACGCCGTCAGTACGGCGACCGGCTCCTGGGTGCTCAGCTTCATCGTCGCCTTCATCCTAACCGCCATGGTGGGCATCCTGCTCCAAGTGATCGTGTTCCGCCGGATAGAAGGGCAGGATCTCAGGCAGACCATGGTGACGATCGGGCTTTCAATCGTGTTCGCCGATCTCATGCTGTGGGCCTGCGGCGGCGATTTCTACCAGATCCAGACACCGAACTGGCTGATCGGCCCCGTGGAGCTGCCGCTGGTCACGGCAATCAAATCCTCTGGCGAGCCGGTCTATCTCAGATATCCCATGGTGCGGCTGGTGATCTTCGTAGCATCCGTGATCATCGGCGTGGCGATGTGGCTTGCGCTCAACCGCACCCGCATCGGCATGATCATCCGCGCCGGTGTCGACGACCGCGATATCCTCGCCGCGACCGGTGTGCGTATCCAGCTCGTCTTCGTGGCCGTGTTCGCGTTCGGCGCGGGACTTGCGGGCATGGCCGGCGTCGTCGGCGGCACCTTCCAGTCGTTATCGCCGGGTGAGGACATTCGATTCCTGTTGGCCTCGCTCGTCGTCGTGATCGTGGGCGGCATGGGCTCGATCCCCGGCGCGGCGCTCGGGGCGCTCATCATCGGCCTCGCCGAGCAGCTCGGCTCTGTCTACATCCCGACCTACGCCATCGTCGTGACCTTCCTGATCATGGTGCTGGTGCTGGCGATCCGGCCGCAAGGCCTGTTGGCGAGGCGCTGACATGTCGCTCGCCCACGATGCCCGCGTTACCGCACCTCCCGCCACACTGGCGCAGCGCGCGGCCCGGACGTGGCCGGAGATCAACAATCCCGCGGCCTGGATCGTCGCGGTCGTTCTCGTGATCATGCCGCTGATCGCCAACGGCTTTTTCCTGATCGAGATCTTCGCCTCCACCCTGATTCTCGGCACCATGGCGCTGAGCCTGATGTTCCTCGCCGGCTATGGCGGCATGGTCAGCCTGATGCAGCTCACCATCGCGGGCTTCTCGGCCTACATGGTCGCCGTGTTCGGCGTCAGCGGCAACGCCAATATCAGCCTGGGCTGGCCATGGTGGCTCGCGGTCCCCATGGCGCTGGCGCTGGCAACCGCGTTCGGCACGCTCGGCGGCGCGCTCGCCGTGCGCACCGAAGGCATCTATACCATCATGATCACGCTCGCGATCGGAGCTGCCTTCTACTATTTCACCAATCAGAACTGGGCGATCTTCAACGGCCATACCGGCATCAATACCGTGGCCACGCCACATTTCTGGGGCGTCAACTGGCGCGCCGACATTCCCTTCTATTACATCGTGCTGGCGGTCGCCGCGCTCTGCTATTTCGCGGTCGAATATCTTTCGCGCGCCCCCTTCGGCCTCGCCCTTCAGGGCGTGCGCGACAATCCGCGCCGCATGGCGGCGCTCGGCTTCAACGTCAATGCGCACCGCATCGCGGCCTATGCTTTCGCTTCCTTCGTGGCCGCGCTGGCCGGCGTGCTCCAGGTCTGGAACTACCGCCAGATCTCGCCGGGCTCGGTCAGCGTCGGGGCCTGCATCGACGTTCTGATCATCGCCGTCGTCGGCGGCATCACACGCCCCATCGGCCCCTTCATCGGCGCGCTGATCTTCGTGCTGCTGCGCACCTTCGCGCTCGACTTCCTGGTCAGGATCGGCCTCGACGGCAACCGCTTCCGGCTGCTGATCGGGCTCGGCTTTCTCGCCATCGTGTTCTGGTCCTCGGACGGCGTCATCGGCCTGTGGCAGCGCTGGCGTCAGAGCCGGCGTCCGGCCGCAAATCGACCTGGCGGAGGACGCGGCCATGGATAGCGTCGCGCAACGCCTTTCGGCCGTCGGCGCCGGTGCAGCGCTTGAGCTGCGCGGTGTGACGAGGTTATTCGGCGCGCTCGCCGCGCTGACCGATGTCACCATGACCGTGCGCCCCGGCGAGCGGCGCGCCGTGCTCGGCTCCAACGGTGCCGGCAAGACCACGCTGTTCAACTGCATCACCGGAGACTTCGCGCCCTCCTCCGGCACCATCCGCTTCTTCGGCGAAGACGTCACCCACTTCCCGCCCTACGAGCGGATCCGGCGCGGGCTGCGCCGGACCTACCAGATCTCGGCGCTGTTCCCCGGCCTCACCGTGCAGGACAACGTCTACCTCGCCTGCCGCGGCGTCTCGCGCGGGCGCTACTCGTTCCTGCGTCCGGGACAGAACGATGCCCTGATGCATGCGGCCGACAATCTGGTTCAGGCCGTGCATCTTTCGGCCGTGAAGGATCAGCGCGTGGCCGAGCTCGCGCACGGCCAGCAGCGCCAGCTCGAGATCGCGCTGGCGCTCGCCGGTGCCCCGCGCTTCGTCCTGTTCGACGAGCCGGCCGCGGGCCTGTCGCCAACCGAACGGGCCGAGCTGATCGAGATCCTGACCTCGCTGCCGGCGCATATCGGCTACATCATCATCGAGCACGACATGGACGTGGCGCTACGCGTCGTCGAGAGCGTCACGATGATGCACAACGGCCGCATCTTCAAGGAGGGCCTGCCGGAGGAGATCCAGTCCGACCCCGAGGTGCAGGAGCTTTATCTCGGAGGCGGCCATGAGTGAGGTCCGCCGCTCCGCCGCCGCACTCGAGGTCCGCGGCCTCGACGTCTATTACGGTCATTCGCACGCCCTGCAAGGCGTCGACCTCACGCTGGAGAGCGGCGTGTTCTCCGTCGTCGGCCGCAATGGCATGGGCAAGACCACGCTGTGCAAGGCGATCATGGGGCTGGTGGCCGTGAGCGGCGGCTCGATCCGCGTTCGCGGCGAGGACGTCACGCAGCGGCCTTCCGCCCAGATCGCCCGGCTCGGCGTCGGCTATGTGCCGCAGGGCCGCCGGCTCTGGCGCTCGCTCAGCGTCGAGGAGCATCTGCAGCTCGCCGGCGGGATGCGGCGAGGTGCCTGGACGGTCGAGCGCATCTACGACACCTTCCCCCGCCTTGCCGAGCGCCGGGATCACGGCGGCGGCCAGCTCTCCGGCGGCGAGCAGCAGATGCTGGCGATTTCGCGCGCGCTGCTCACCAATCCGCAGCTCTTGATCATGGACGAGCCGACCGAGGGCCTTGCGCCCGTCATCGTGACGCAGGTCGAGGAGATGCTGCTGCGGTTAGGCGAGGACGGCGATATGTCCGTGCTCGTGATCGAGCAGAATATCGGCGTCGCCACCGCGATCTCGCGCAACGTCGCGATCATGGTCAACGGGCGCATCAACCGCATCATCGATTCCGCGCGGCTCGCCGCCGACCGCGAGCTGCAGCAGCGCCTGCTCGGCGTCGGGCTTCACGCCGAGCTCGAGCCCGATGTCGATGTCGCGGCGTCCGGCACCGAAGCCAAACCGGCGCCGGCCCCGCGCCGCGACGGTCCGATCCGCATCTACATCTCCAACCCGACGCTGCCGACGCGGTGGTCGCAGCCGGTGCCAATCGCCCGCATCGAGGCGGCGGCGCGCACGCTCTCAACGCAAGTCGCGCGGCTCGACGATACGGCGCGGCGCAAGCGCGAGCCGGTAGCGGCGCAGACCGCGGGCCCACCGGTGGTGCTGGTCGTCGGCACGCTCGACACCAAGAGCATCGAGCTGCGCTACATCCGCGACATCATCGCTGAAAGCGGCCTGCGCACGCGGCTGGTCGACGTCTCGACCAGTGGAAAGCATTCGTCCTGCGATGTCTCCGCGCAGGAGATCGCCCTGAATCACGGCCGCGGGGGGGCCGCGGTATTCGGCCCGGATCGCGGGGTTGCCGTGACCGCGATGGCCGATGCGTTCGCCAACTGGCTGCGGCGCCAGGGCAATGTCGCCGGCGTGATCTCGGCCGGTGGGTCCGGCGCGGCCTCGCTGGTTGCTCCGGGAATGCGCGCGCTCCCGGTCGGCGTGCCCAAGCTGATCATCTCCTCCGTCGCATCCGGTGACGTCGGGCCCTATGTCGGCCCGGCCGACATCACGATGATGTACTCCGTCACCGACGTGCAGGGGCTGAACTCGATTTCTCGCGCGGTGCTGGCCAATGGTGCCCATGCGATCGCCGGCATGGTCAAAGCGCGCCTCGATGCGCGCGCCGCCACGGCATCCGAGACCGGCCTGCCTTCGGTCGGCATCACTATGTTCGGTGTGACGACGCCGGCGGTGCAGAAGATTGCGGCCGATCTGCGTGACGATTTCGAGTGCCTGGTCTTCCATGCCACCGGCGTCGGCGGCCGCTCCATGGAGAAGCTCGTCGAGTCCGGCCAGCTTGCCGGCATCATCGACCTCACCACGACCGAGGTCTGCGACCTCCTGATGGGCGGCGTGTTCCCGGCGACGGAGGACCGCTTCGGCGCGATCATCCGCAGCCGGCTGCCTTACGTCGGCTCGGTCGGTGCGCTCGACATGGTCAATTTCGGCGCGCCCGAGACCATTCCCGAGCGCTACCGCGGCCGCAAGTTCCACGTCCATAATCCGCAGGTGACGTTGATGCGGACGACCGTGGAAGAGAACGAGCGGATCGGCCGCTGGATCGGCGAGCGGCTCAACCAGATGGATGGCCCTGTGCGCTTCCTGTTGCCCGAAGGCGGTGTCTCCGCGCTCGATGCGCGGGGCCAACCGTTCTGGGATCCGGACGCCGACGCCGCGCTGTTCCGCACGCTCGAGCGCACGGTACGGCAGACCGGCAATCGTCAGCTCCTTCGTGTCCCGAAGAACATCAACGATCCCGACTTCGCCGCCGCCATCGTCAGTGCATTCCGAACCCTGTTCGGCCGCACGGCTACGCGTCGGAGACTAGCGAGGTGACCGATGGCAAGGTTTGAACGCACGGCACTGCTGAGGCGGTTTCGCGAGATGGCGAGGCGCGGCGAGCCGATCGTCGGCGGCGGCGCCGGCACCGGGCTATCGGCCAAGTGCGAGGAGGCCGGCGGTGTCGATCTCATCGTCATCTACAATTCCGGCCGTTATCGGATGGCCGGCCGCGGCTCGCTCGCGGGGCTGATGGCATACGGAGATGCCAATGCCATCGTGCTCGAAATGGCGAACGAAGTTCTGCCCGTGGTCACCAGGACGCCGGTGCTCGCGGGCGTGAACGGCACCGATCCGTTCCGCGACATGGACGTGTTCCTCGACCAGTTGAAGGCGCTCGGCTTTGCCGGCGTCCAGAACTTTCCGACCGTCGGCCTGATCGACGGCACCTTCCGCGCCAATCTCGAAGAGACCGGCATGTCCTACGCGCTGGAGATCGACATGATCGCCAAGGCGCACGACAAGGACATGCTGACCACGCCCTACGTCTTCAGCGAGAAGGAGGCCGCCGCGATGGCGATCGCCGGCGCCGACATCATCGTCTGCCACATGGGGCTGACGACCGGCGGCTCGATCGGCGCTCAGACGGCTCCGAAGCTGAACGACTGTCCGGCGCAGATCGATACCTGGGCGTCCGCCGCACTCAGCATCAATCCGGACATTCTGGTGCTGGCGCATGGCGGTCCGATCGCGGATCCCGCCGACGCCGATTTCATCATGAAGAACACCCGCCATTGCCACGGCTTCTACGGCGCCTCCTCGATGGAGCGGCTGCCCGTGGAGCGGGCGCTGACGGAACAGGTGCGTCAATTCAAGGCGATCGGCGCGCGGTAACGCCGAAGGTACGAGGGAGGGAAAGATGTCGGGGAATCTGGTCGGTGAATTGATCCTCTGGCTGATCGTCGCGATCGTCGTGATCGTGGTCGGCGTCTACATCGTGAACTGGCTCTACCACCGCTCCTCCAAGGAGACCTCGTTCGTCCGAACCGGCTTCCTCGGCGAACGCGTGGTGATCAATGGCGGCGCCTTCGTGCTGCCCTTCATCCACGATTACACGCCCGTCAACATGAACGTGCTGCCGATGGGTATCGTACGCTCGAAGCAGGATGCCGTGATCACCCGTGACCGCATGCGCGTCGACATCGAAGCCGACTTCTATGTCCGCGTGCAGCCGACCCGCGAAGCGGTCTCGATCGCAGCGGCAACGCTCGGCCGCCGCACCCTGGAGCCCGGGCAGTTGCACGCGCTGCTCGCCGGCAAATTCATCTCCGCGATCCGCTCCGTCGCCTCTGAAATGACCATGGAAGAGATGCACGAGCGGCGCGGCGATTACGTCGCGCGGGTCAAGACCGAAGCGGCGGAAGCCCTCGCCCAGAACGGCCTCGAGCTGGAATCCGTCGCCATCACCGATCTCGACCAGACCGACCTCGAGTTCTTCAACCCGTCGAACCGGTTCGACGCCGAAGGCCTGACCCAGCTGATGCAGGACATCGAGGCCAGGCGGAAGCTGCGCAACGACATCGAGCAGGACTCGATGATCAAGATCCGCACCCGCAATCTGGAGGCCGAGCGGCAGGCCCTCGAGATCGAGCGCGAGAGCGAGACCGCGCGGCTGGAGCAGGAGCGCGACATCGAGATGCGCCGCGCCCTGCAACGCACGGAAGTCGCCCGTGAACGCGCGCTGCGCGAGACCGAGGCCGAACAGGCCCAGATCTCCGCCCGCGAGACCATCGAGCGCGCCCGCATCGCCAATGACCAGGCGATCGCCGAGGCCCGCATCGCCTCGGAGCGGGAAACCCGCCAGAAAGAGATCGAGCGGACCCGGACCATCGAGGAGAAGGAGCTGCTGGCACGGGAGGAGATCGAGAAGACGAGGATCGCCAACCAGCGTTCGATCGACACTACGCGGATTGCGTCAGAGCGCGAGGTGCGCCAGCGCGAGATCGAGCGCATGCGCACGATCGAGGAAGCCGAGATCGCCGCCCGCGAAGCCATCGAGAAGGCGCGGATCCAGCAGGATCGCGTCGTCACCGATGCCCGTATCGCCAACGAGGAGGAGACGCGGCGCCGCGAGATCGAGCGCTCGCGTGCCGTGGACGAGGCTGAGATCGCCGCCCGCGAGGCGACCGAGAAGGCCCGCATCGCCCAGACGCTGATCGTCAATGTCGAGCGCATCTCCTCGGATGAGCGTACCCGCGCGCTGGAGATCCAGCAGGTGCGCACCATTCAGGAGGCCGAGATCGAGGCCCAGCGCGCCGTGGAAGCCGCCCGCATTGCCCGCGAGCGGACGCTCGCCGCAGAGCGCATCGCCGCCGAACAGAACACGCGGCAGTTGGAGATCGAGCGCAACCAGGCGCTCGACGTCGCCGGCATCTCCGCGCGCGAGACCACTGAGGCCAGCCGCATAGCCCAGGAAGAGCGCGTGCGTTCGCTGGAGATCGCCCGCAACCGTGCCATTGAGGAGGCCGATATCGCCTCGCGCGAAGCGATCGAGGCGGCCCGCATCGCCCAGGAGAAGACGGTTGCGGCAGAGCGCATCCAGGCCGAGCGCGACACCAAGGCGCTCGAAATCGAGCGCACCGGCGTGCTGGAGGCGGCCGAGCTGAAGCGGCGCGACGCCATCGAGCGCCAGCGCATCACCGTCGATCTGGCGCTGGAGGCCGAGCGCATCAATTCCTCCAAGAAGCGCGAGGTGCTCAATATCGAGCAGAAGAAGGCGGTCGAGATCGCCGACGAGGACCGCGTCATCGCGCTGTCGACCAAGCGATCCGAACGCATCGATGCCGATCGCCAGGTCCGACAGGCTGAGATCGTCGCGCGCAAGGAGGTCGAGACCACCGACGTGTCGCGCGAGCAGGCACTGGAAGCCGCGCGCATCGAACGCCGCCGCGCCATCGAGCAGCTCGAGGTCGCCCGCGTGCAATCCCTGCAGGAGGCCGAGATTGCCTCCCGCGAGGAGGTCGAGCGCGCGCGCATCGCATCCGACCGCGGCCTGGATGAAGCCCGCGTCGGCCGCGAGCGCGAGCTGCGCAAGCTGGAAGTCAACCGCGAGAAGGAGGTCGAGACCGTCCTGATGGAGAAGGCGATCGCGATCCACCTGAAGTCGTTGGAAGAGTCCGCGGCCAAGGCTTCCGCAGAGGAAGCGCGGATGCGCGCGACGGAAGCAACCGAGCGCGTCATCACGGCGCGCGAGAACGAGATCGCGAAGCGACGCAAGACAGTGGAAATCCTGATCGCCGAGAAACAAGCCGAGGAGACCCGGATCGCAGCGGAAGCCGAGCGCGTTCGTGCGGCGGTCGAGGCCGAGGCGCAGCGGATGCTCAACGAGGCCGAGAACGTGCTGACCGATCAGGCGCGCTACTCGCTGTTCCGCAGAAAGCTGCTCGACCGGATCGAGGGCATCGTGCGCGAAAGCGTCAAGCCGATGGAGAAGATCGAGGGCATCCGCATCCTCCAGGTCGATGGCCTCAACGGCAACGGGAATGGCGGCAATGGCGGCCGCAGCGCCACCGACGAGGTGATCGATTCCGCCCTGCGCTACCGCGTCCAGGCGCCGCTGATCGATTCCATCCTTGCGGATATCGGCGTCGAGGGCGGCAGCCTCGCCAAGATGCCGGGCCTGATCCGGGAGGCGCGCGACATGCAGGGCATCAAGGAGTCCGCGCGCAAGGGCGGCGGCGGTGGGGGTGACAAGCCGGCGGCCTCCCCGCCTGCGGCCGAGGGCGGCGAGGCGGCGGCCGAGCGCGGGCCGAAGAAGAAGAGCTGAGGTCGCACCATGGCTCGCGTCTACGTCTCCACCGTCGTCAACGCCCGCAACGACCGCGTCTGGGCGCGGGTGCGTGATTTCAATGGCCTGCCGAACTGGCATCCGGCCATCGCCGAAAGCCGCATCGAGGGCGGCGAGCCCTCCGACAAGATCGGGTGTGTGCGCGATTTTCGCCTGCGCAACGGCGACCGAATCCGCGAGAAGCTGCTCGGCCTCTCCGACTACGACATGTTCTGCACTTATTCGATCCTGGAATCGCCAATGGGCGTCGAGAACTACGTCGCGACCCTGCGGCTGACCCCCGTCACCGACGGCGACCAGACCTTCATGGAATGGACCGCCGAGTTCGACTGCGCGCCGGAGCGGGAGACCGAGCTCGTCAGCAATATCGGCGGCGGCGTGTTCCAGGGCGGGTTCGACGCGCTCAAGCGCGTGTTCGGAGGCTAGCGGTGCCGCATATCGTCAAGAGCACGATCCTGGACGCGCCGACCGACGCGACGTGGGCGGTGCTGCGCGATTTCAACGGGCATGATCGCTGGCATCCGGCGGTCGCGACCTCCTCGATCGAGCGTGCGCAGTCGTCCGACAAGATCGGCTGCGTCAGGCGGTTCAAGCTGACGGACGGCTCCGAGTTGCGCGAGCAATTGCTGGCGCTGTCGGACCTGGAACAGTCCTTCAGCTATTGCCTGCTCGATACACCGGTGCCGATGTTCAACTACGTCGCTCATGTCCGGCTGCTGCCGGTCACCGACGGCGACCGGACTTTCTGGCACTGGGAATCCCGTTTCACCACGAAGCCCGAGGACAAGGACCGTATGACCCATATGGTCGCCGAAGACATCTATCAGGCAGGCTTCGAGGCGATCCGCCGGCACCTGAAGGAGGCCGCGTAATCATGGCTGTGACAGTGAAGACTTTTGCAAGCGCCAGCGAGGCGGCCGGCGCGCTGTCCTCGGACCGCAGCGCGCGCTATCTCGGCGGCGGCACGCTGGTGATGCGAGCGCTGAACGAGGGGGATGTTTCCATCTCGACCGTGGTGCGCGCACAGGACCAGGCACTGACCAGGATCGACGCCTCGGGCCCACGCATCACATTGGGCGCCGGCGTCACCTTCGCGCGCGTCCTCGCCGAACGCGACCTCGCCTTCCTGCACGCGCCCGCCCGTTCGATCGGCGGTCCCGCCGTGCGCAACATGGGTACGGTCGGCGGCAACCTCTTCGCGCCAAATCCCTACGGCGATTTCACCGTCGCGCTGCTGGCGCTCGATGCTACCGTCACTGTAGCCGGCGGCTTTGGCGCGCGCGACGTCCCGATCGAAGAGTTCCTGCAGGCGCGCGAACGACAGGCCGGGACATTGGTGCTGTCGGTGTCCTGCACCCGTCCCGCCAACAGCGAAGCCTTCCGTTATCGCAAGATCGCGCGCATCAAGCCGAAGGGCGGTTCGGTCGTCACGCTCGCGGCCCATCTGCCGATCAGCGGCGGACGTATCGCGGGCGCCCGGATCGCGCTGGGATCGATGGCACCGACCCAGATCCGCGCCCGCGCCGCCGAGCGCGCGCTGGAGGGCCGCTCGCTGGATGCCGCGACCATCGCGACGGCCGCATCCGCGGCCACCGAAGGAACCTCGCCATCCGACAACGCGCTCGGCAGCGCCTGGTATCGCCGCGAGATCGTCGGCGTGCATCTGCGCCGCCTGCTGTCGGGACAGGAATAAAGCCATGGCCAAAATCCCCCTGCAATTTCGTCACAACGGCCGCGACGTCGCGATCTTCGTCGACGGCGGCACCAATCTGCTGGTCGCGCTGCGCGAGCTGATCGGCGACATGACGCCGAAATTCGGCTGCGGCCAGGGTGGCTGCGGCACGTGCAGCGTGCTCGTTGACGGCGAGCTGCACCTCTCCTGCCTGACGCTCGCCGAGACGGTCGCCGGCCGTTCGATCGACACGCTCGACGGCATGAAGCAGGGCCCGAACCTGCACCCGCTGCAGCGCGCCTTCGCCGACAATTTTGCCGCCCAGTGCGGCTATTGCACCCCGGGGATGCTGATGGCCGCCAAGGCGCTGCTCGACCGCAATCCCTCGCCCAGCCGCGACGAGGTGATCGAAGCCATTTCCGGCAACATCTGCCGCTGCACCGGCTACGAGCCGATCATCAATGCCATCCTCGCCGCCGCCGGCGGCCGGGTCAGCGCCTGAGGTCAGACCATGCTGGAACTGCGCAAGGACATCTTCGCCGACGAGCGCGACGACAACCTCAAGGAGATCGGCAAGGGCACCCAACGCCAGGACATGCTCGGCCATGTCACGGGTACGTCGAGCTACTTCAACGACCATAAGCTGCAGGGCATGCTGCACCTGAAGGTCGTTCGCTCGACACAGGCCCATGCACGGATTCGTCGCATCGACACCACCGAGGCGGAGCGGTCGGCCGGCGTACGCCGGATCATCCGCGGCACGGACGTGCCGGTCAATCTCAACACGCTTCTGAGCCTGATCAATTTCGGCAAGGACGACGAGCCGTCGCTGGCGGTCGACAAGGTCCGCTACAAGGGCGAGCCCATCGTCGCGATCGTCGCCGACAGCGAGCGCGAGGCTTTCGAGGCCATCGCGAAGGTCAAGGTCGACTACGAACCGCTGCCGACCGTGTTCGACGTCGAGGACGCGCTCAAGCCCGGCGCGCCCGTGGTCAACGAGACCTATCCGAAGAACGCTTTCATCTATCACGATGTCTACGACCACCAGCGCCTGCGGTTCGGCGACGCCGATGCGGCGCTAGCGAGCGCAGATCACGTGCTTGAGCAGCGCTACCAGATGTCGCCCATCGAGCACGCGCCGACCGAGACCAACGGCGCCATTGCGGCTCCGGATACCAACGGCCGCTACGTCGTCTATACCTCGACGCAGGCGCTGTTCTTCTCGGTCGACACTTGCGCCAAGATCTTGGACGTGCCGTCCAACACTTTCCACTTCATCGGCGGCACCGTGGGTGGCGGCTTCGGCGGCAAGGTGGACACTTTGACCGAGCCGCTCGCCATCCTCGGCGCCATGCTGACGGGACGCCCCGTCCGCTACGTGTTCGGGCGCGAAGAGGAAATGCAATACGGCCCGCCGCGCGGCGCCGAACGGATCTACATCAAGGATGGCGTGATGCGTGACGGCCGCATCGTCGCGCGCAAGATCCGCGCCTATTTCGACAGCGGCGCCTATACGCGGCTGTCGAGCTACGCCGCGGTGAAGTGCGCCGCGCATCTGCCGGGCCCCTACACCATCCCGAACGTCTATGGCGACGTCTATTGCGTCTTCACCAACCGCACGCCGGCCACCGCCATGCGCGGCTTCGGCGTCACGGCGATGGACTTCGCCATCGAATGCCAGATGGACAAGCTCGCGAACCTCGTCGGCATGGACCCGATGGAGTTTCGCATCCTCAACGCCTATCGCGACGGCGACATGAAGGCACACCGGCGCGAGGCCAAGAACACGGCGCTGATCGAATGCGTGCAGGTCGCCGCTGAGAAAGCCAAATGGCCGATCCGCGACGAGTTCAGGCGCGCCTCCTCGCGCAAGGAGGGCGGCGGCAGCCGCGCGGTGATCCCACCAACGCCGACGGATTCTTCGCGCGCACGTCCAGCCGCGCCGGTCCAGCAACGCACCAGCTATGACCGGCTGCCGCCAACGGTCACGCGAGAACCGCCGCGCGATCCGCCCCCGCCGGCGCCGCCATCTCCCCCGCCGCGCCCGGCTGCGCCATCCCACGGCGCGACGCGGTTCTCGTCGGTGTTCGGCACCAGGAGACGCTGACATGACCAGGCATCGCGGACGCGGCATGGCGTCGATCAATTATCCCATCGGCATGAACCTTGGCGGGGATCCCAGCCAGGCCCTGGTTCACTCCAATCCCAGCGGCAAGTTCACCGTGGCCTTGTCGTCGATCGACCTCGGCCAGGGCATGAAATCGGTGACGCGGCAGATCTGCGCCGAGACGCTGGGCGTGCCGGTCGAGGACGTCTATGTCGACACGGCGGACTCCGACACCGGTCCGCACTGCATGGGCTCGTTCGCCTCGCGCGGCACCCACCGCGTCGGCAACGCCGTGATGGCCGCCGCCCGCGAGGCGCGCGGCGTGATGATGGAGGCGGCCGCCGAGGAGCTGGAGGTCAACGCGGCCGATCTGGAGACCGACGGCCGCGGCAACATCCACGTCAAAGGTGCACCGCACCGCTCGATCTCGACCAAGGACGTCGCGATTGCCGCGCAGTTCAAGCAGGGCAAGACCATTTCGGGCCGCGGCATCTTTCTGGTGCCGCTGTCGAACGTCGACCCTGAAACCGGCGAGATGTCCCCGGCGACGTGTTACGCCCATGCCTGTCTCGTCGCCGAGGTCGAGGTCGACGACGAGACCGGCGAGGTCGCGATGGTACGGATGGACTCCGCCTATGAGCTCGGCCGCGCGCTCAACCCGCGTCTGGTGGAGCAGCAGCTCGTCGGTGGCGCCTGGATGGGCGTCAGCCACGCGCTCTACGAGACCCCGGAACCCTATTATCCCGACCCCGTTCACGGCCCCCGCGACTTCGTCGAGTATCTGATGCCAGGTCCCGGCGACATCTGTCCGCACGATATCGCGGTGCTGGAACGCCCCGCGCCCGATGGTCCCTTCGGGGCAAAAGGCCCCGGCGAGATGTGCGCCAACCCGGTTCTGCCGGCCGTCGCCAATGCGATCTTCAACGCCGTGGGCGTGCGCATCGACGACCTGCCGATCACGCCTGAAAAGGTACTGCGCGCCATCAAGAGCCAGGGCGGCGCGCGGCCGCAGGCTCGGCGCTAGAGGAACGGCCGTGGCGGTTCGCAGCAACATCGTCGGCATCGACAGCCCGGAGGCACTGGAGAAGGCGCTTCGCGCGGCCTATTACCTCGCCGACGAGGGCCTTGCGACATCAGCCTATCTCGGCCTCGCACTCGGCAAGCCGCTGCTGCTGGAAGGCGCGCCGGGCGTCGGCAAGACGGAAGCCGCAAAAGCGATCGCCGCCGTGCTCGGCCGCCGCCTCATCCGCCTGCAATGCTATGAAGGCATCGACGCGTCCGCCGCGCTCTACGAATGGAACTACCCGCGCCAGATGCTGGCGATCCGCCAGGCCGGCGACGAGAACATCGACATCTATGGCGAAACCTTCCTGATCGAGCGGCCGATGCTGGCCGCGCTCCGCGCGCCCGATTCCACCGTGCTCCTGATCGACGAGATCGACCGCGCCGACCAGGAGTTCGAGGCGTTCCTGCTCGAATTCCTCTCCGACTTCCAGATCTCGATTCCCGAGCGCGGCACGGTTCGCGCGGCCGAACGTCCCGTGGTCGTGCTGACGTCGAACCGCACGCGCGATTTGCACGAGGCCCTGCGCCGCCGCTGCGTCTATCACTGGATCGACTATCCGACCGCCGAGCGCGAGGCACGGATCATCATGATGCGCGCCTCCAGCGTCGCCGAGGCCACCGCCCGCGCCGTCGTCGCAGCCGTGGAAAAGTTGCGGCGCGAACCCCTCAGCAAGGCGCCGGGCATTGCCGAGGCGGTCGACTGGGCCGAGGCCGCGACGCTCCTCAACAAGGGCGGTGCGCGATGGCCGGATGCCTTCAAGCGCTCGATCGGGGTGGCGCTGAAGGACGAGGAGGATCTGCATTTCATCTCGCCGCGGCTCGATGCCATGCTCGCGGAGGCGACGGCATGAGCACCGAGCCGCAGCTCCCGCGCGCCGCGCGCGTCTTCGTCGCCTTCGTTCCCCTGCTGCGCGCGAACGGCTTTGCCGTGGCACCGGAGCAGACCACGACGTTCCTAGCGGCGATCGGATTGCTTGGCCCCGATAGCGTCGAGCACATCAGGCAGGCTGCCCTGGCGACGCTGGCCCCGCCGCCCGAGCGCCGCGCGACCTTCGATCGGCTGTTCGATTTGCATTTCCGCGGCAGCGAGGCCATCGAGCGCACCGACGACGGCGAGGATGACGAGACCGTCCGGCTTCAGGAGGAAGGCCGTGGTGATGAGGAGCCGCTTCTCTCGGAAGAGGCGAGCGAATCCGGCTTGACCGCAACGCGCGCCGAGGCGCTGGTCGAGCGCCGCTTCGGAGCGACCGCGAACGCGGATGCGTTGCGCCGCCTTGCGCGGGAGGCGCCGCGACGCCTGCCGCGGCGGCGCGGCCACCGCCGCATGCGCACCCGGCGCGGGCCCTTTGTGGACCTTCGCCGCACCTTGCGCGACAGCGTCCGCAGCGACGGCGAGATTTTGCGGCTCGGCCACATGAAGCGGCGCCGACGCCCGCGCAAGATGCTGCTGCTGATCGACGTCTCCGGCTCGATGAAGAGCCGCACCGAGGAGAACATGAAGCTCGCCCATGCGCTGGTGCAGGCTGCGCCCAATGTCGAGGTGTTCACCTTCGGCACGCGGCTCACCCGCGTCACCCGACCGTTGCGGCTGAAGCGCCGCGAGCAGGCCATGAATGCTGCCGCGCATCTGGTCAGCGACTGGGACGGCGGCACCCGGATCGGCGACGCGCTGCAAGCGTTCCTGGCCGTCCCGCGGTTCGGTGGCTACGCCCGCGGCGCCGCCGTGGTGATCGTTTCCGACGGGCTCGAACGCGGCGAGACCGACGCCCTCCGCGACGCCGTCGCGAAGCTGTCGCGCCGGGCCTGGCGCGTGAGCTGGTTGACGCCGCTGGCGACGGGCCCCGGCTTCCGCCCGCAGACCGAGGCGCTGGTCGCCATCGAGCGCTTCGTCGACGACCTCGTGGATGGCAGTTCGAGCGCGTCGATCGTCGCGCACATTCTGGCTTTGGGACGAAGGAGAGCGGCGTGACCGGTATTGTCGATGGCCATCATCACATCTGGCGGCAGGCCGACCTGCCCTGGCTGATCGGCCCCATGCAACCGCGCATCTTCGGACCTTACGAGCCGATCCGGCGCGACTATCCGATTCAAGAATATCTCGAGGACCTCAAGGACACCGGCGTCACGCGCTCGGTCTATGTCCAGACCAACTGGGCCAACGACCGCTTCGAGGACGAGGCCGCCTGGGTGCAACAGACTGCGGACGAACACGGCTGGCCGCACGCGATCGTCGCCTATGCCAATTTTGCCGTGGACGACGTACGCCCGCAGCTCGACCGCCTGAAGCGCTACCGGCTGATGCGCGGCGCGCGCATGCAGCTGCACTGGCACGAGAACCCGCTCTACCGCTTCGCAGCCCGCGCAGATCTCTGCGCCGATCCGATCATTCAGCGCAACGTCGCGCGCCTCGCCGACTATGGCTGGAGCTTCGACCTGCAGGTGTTCACCCCGCAGATGCCGGACGCCGCGGCGCTTGCCGAGGCTTGCCCCGAGGTGACCTTCATCCTCCAGCATGCCGGTATGCTGGAGGATCTCTCCCCGGCGGGACGCGCGGCCTGGCGTGCCGGAATGGCCCGGCTCGCGGCCTGTCCGAACGTGGTCTCGAAGCTTTCGGGGCTCGGCACCTTCATCCATCGCAACGATCCCGCGCACATCGCCGCCGTGCTCACCGACACCGTCGCGATCTTCGGCGCCGAACGCTGTCTGTTCGGCTCCAACTTCCCGATCGAGAAATTGTGGACCAGCTATCGCGAGCTCGTGAACGCCTTTCGCGGCGCCGCGGCGCCGTTCAGCGCCGAGCAGCAGGACGCCATCTTCAGGACGACGGCGACGCGCGTCTACCGGCTTTGACAGACAAGAAACAGATGAGGGAGGGCAACGAATGGCGCTGGAGATCAAGATCCTGGACTATGGCGATATCGAGCTGGAATCGAGCTTTCTGGTTCTCGGCCGCGATTGCGGCCGCACCCGCCGCGTCCTCACCCTCGGCTTCCTGATCCTCGGGGGGAAATATCCCGTCGTGGTCGACACCGGCTACCGCTCCAACCAGATCATGGAGACGCTGGGCATGCGCGGGCTGCAGTACCACGAGAACATGATCGAGAACCAGCTCGCGCGCCACGGTGTGCGCATGGGCGACGTCCGCTTCGTCTGCCATACCCATCTGCACATCGACCATGCCGGCAAGGACGATCTGTTCTCGATGAACACGACCGTCGTGCTCAATCGCAAGGAGCTCGAATACTCGGTCTCCGGCCTGATGCATCCGCAATATCCGGCCCCCGACATCAAGCACCTGATCGACCGCCTGCACACCAAAAGCGCGCTGCGCTTCCTCGACCTCGAGATCACCGGTCCGATCGAGTTGATGCCCGGCGTCTATTGCGATGCCGCCAATGCGCATACGGAAGGCTCGATGAACGTCATCGTCGAGACCGCCGATGGCATCGCAACCATCTGCGGCGACGTGATCTACGACTTCAACGACCAGATCGTGACGCCGTTCAACGAGATCCACGATTGGGAGCCGCGCACGACGGGCAACCATGGCACCAGCAAGCGGGCGGAGAAGGCCTCGATCAAGAAGCTGCTGAGCAATTCGCGCTATCTGCTGCCGGTGCACGACCGTCCCGCGAAGATCGAAGGCGGCAACGTCGTCGGGCGCCTGCACGATCAGGTCCCCGGACCGATCGTGCAATCGTTGCCCCCGCGCAACTGGTTCCCGGCGTAACGTGAGTTGAGGATCGGCCGATGACCCATGTCACCTTGCGCAGCGAGTTCGAGGCCCTGATCGACCCCTATGCCCCGGTCGCGCAGGTCGGCACCGGCTTCGACTTCACGGAGGGACCGATCTGGCATCCGGTCGATCATTATCTGCTGTTCTCGGACATGCCGGGCGACGTGCGTCGGCGCTGGGATGCGCGGCGCGGCGTGGTCGAGGTCAAGCGCCCTTCCAACAAGTGCAACGGCATGACCTATGATGCCGAGTTCAATCTGATCGTCTGCGAGCACGCGACATCGTCGCTGATCCGCGAGCGGCCGGACGGGCGGCGCGAAGTGCTGGCTTCGCATTTCGGGGGACAGGAGCTGAACAGCCCGAATGACGTCTGCGTACACTCGTCCGGCGCGATCTATTTCTCGGACCCCTGGTACGGCCGCATGCCGGTCTATGGCGTCGAGCGGCCGCGCCAGCTCGGCTTTCAGGGCGTCTATCGCGTCGTCCCCGGTGGTGAACCGAAGCTCGTGGTCGAGCGCAGTTTGTTCGATCAGCCGAACGGTCTGTGCTTCTCGCCGGACGAGAAGCTGCTCTATGTCAACGACACCGTGCAGGCGCTGATCCGCGTCTTCGACGTCAATGCCGACGGCACGCTCTCGAATGCGCGGGTATTCGCAAGCGGCATTCGCTCCGAGCTCGAAGCCGGCCTGCCCGACGGCATGAAGTGCGACCAGCACGGCAATGTCTGGGTCACCGCGCCCGGAGGCGTCTGGGTCTATTCGCCGCGCGGCGAGCTGCTCGGCAAGGTCCGCGTCCCCGAGATGGTCGCCAACCTCGCCTGGGGCGGGCCGGATTTCCGAACGCTGTACCTGACCGCGACCCATTCGGTCTATGCGATTCCGACCAAGGTAGGCCCGCGGCACGAGCCCTATATGAGCGGCCGACGGAGCGGCGGCGGCGGCGCGACCGCAGGCGTTGCACCGGCAGCGCCGATCCTCGCTGATGGGGACATGCGGCTCGATCCGCAGCGCTGCGCCATGATCATCCAGGATCTGCAAAACGACGTCATCATGGACGGCGGCGCTTTCGCCGATTCGGGCGCTCCAGGCCACGCGAAGCAACAGCATGTTGTCGAGAATGTCCGCCGCCTCGCAGAGACCGCGCGGAGCCGCGGCGTCGCCATTATCCACGTCTGGTTCGTCGTCGAGCCCGGCGCGCCCGGCGTGACGCTGAATGCGCCGCTATTCGAGGGTCTCGTCGACAGCAAGGCGATGGTGCGCGGAAGCTGGGGCGCAGCGCCCGTCTCCGGCCTCGAACCCCGGCCCGGCGATTTCGTCGTCGAGAAAATGCGCATGAGCGCCTGGGAAGGCACGCGGCTTGAAACGATCCTGAAGGCGACCGGGCGCGACATGATCATCAACACCGGCGCCTGGACCAACATGTCGGTCGAGCACACCGCCCGCACCGGCGCCGACAAGGGCTACTTCATGATCGTCCCCGAAGATTGCTGCTCGACCATGAATGCCGATTGGCACGCCGCGTCGATCAATTTCGCCATGCAGAACGTCGCGATCGTCACCCGGGCGGACACTGTCATCAGAGCGTTGGGATGAACGCTGGTGAAGCTCCTGCACCTGTCCTGCTCGCCCCGCACCGACTCCGTCTCGAGCGCTGGCGCGCGCGTTTTTATCGACGGCTTTCGTCAGGCGCGGCCGGACTGGGACATCGATGTCGTCGACCTCTGGCGGGAGCGGATGCCGGAATTCGCAGGTCCCATCGTCGAAGCCAAATATGCAAGGATGAACGGACAGGCCTTAAACGACACGGAGCGTGATAGCTTTGCCGAGGCCGAGCGAATGGCCACCCGCTTCGCGCTCGCCGATCGCGTGCTGATCTCGACGCCGATGTGGAACTTCGGCATTCCCTACAAGCTCAAGCATTGGTTCGACATCATCGTCCAGCCCGGGCTGACCTTTCGGTTCGACCCGTCACAGGGCTATCTTCCGCTGCTCAAAGACCGGCCGACATTGGTGATTCTCGCCAGCGGCAGCGACTTTTCCACCGGCATGAATCGCGGCCGCATCGACATGACGACACCCTACCTGCGAGATATCCTGCGCTTCATCGGCATCGACAACATCCGCTTCGTGCCGATCGGGCCAACCACCGGGCCGCAGGAGCGGATAGAGGCTGCACGGGAAAGGGCGTATCGGCGTCTGGCTACGATGGCCACGACCTTCTGATGCGCCGGCGTCGCTTTGTCCTGTTACGCCGCCGAGCCTGGCGCATCGCCTGATCGGGCCAGATGATAGCGATGACCTGGCTCTGCCCACAGGAACCCGTTCGAGAACGGAACGCCGGGATAGGCTGCGGCAAGACGGCGGTTGCCGCCCTCGACATCGTCACGACCGTCAAGCACGTCGCAAAAGATCTTCGCGATCTCGACCATGTCGCAATCCTGCGGCGACAGGCGCAGCGCGCGGACGCCGCTCTCGCGGAGCAGGCCGGCCTCACTCAGCAGATTGGCGCAGGTGTGAGACAGGGTCTGCACGCCATTGATGGTCAGGAAATCCTGATGCTCCAGCGTGCTCAAGAGCAGACCGTCCGGATCCTTCTCGCAGACGAAGCGACAATTGTCCTTCGCGAGCTTGTGGAGGCGCGCATGATAGCAGCGGGCAGAGATGGCGAGCGGCACCCGGCCGAACGCGAACACCTCGGTTGTAACATCAGGAACGGCCTGCGCGATCGCCGCGATCGAAGCCAGCGGCAATTCCGGCGGCAGGCAGATGCGTTTCGCTCCATGCGCGGTGTGAAAGGCCGCGCTCGCCTCGTTGTAGATGTTGACGAAGGGCCCGATGGCGTGCGGCCGGCCTGCGAGCGCCCTGAGGCAGGTCAGATCATTCACCTCGACCAGCAGGCCCTCAGCCGCAGCGAGCTCTTCGGTCTGGCGGCGTTCACGCCGCAGCGAGACCAGGATGAGCGAGCCCAGCAGTACCTGTTTGCCCGCGCCCTGCAGCCGCTCCACCACGGAGGGGATGTGGTCGGCGAAGAACGGCGAGCGTTTCGAGCAGACGATCTCGCCGACGGAGACGACGTCGACCGGCGCCTCGTCGGCGATGCGGAAATAGAAGTCGCGCCAGCGTTCCGGCGCCCAATTGTACAGAACTGGACCGAGGCTGAGTTGCATCGCTTGAGCTCACATATTCGAAAGGATCAACGCCAGGTCTTGCGATAGGCGCCGAGCGTGGAGGCCTGGCCCTCGGTGAACGGCTTCAGGCTCGCAATGTCCGTCTCACTCCCGGTCTCGAGCGCCGCGAGCGCATGACGGAAATGGCGTACCACGCTTTCGACATAGGCCCGGCCGCGCTGGCGGCCCTCGATCTTGAGCGCGGTCACGCCGGCATCGCGCATGCCCTTGAGCAGGGTCGTGGCGTCCAGGCTGACGGGATCCTCGAAAATATAGCCGGCGCCCTGTGCGGTCGAGAAGCGGCCCTTGCACAGCGTCGGATAGCCGGCGGGCTCGCGCATGCCGAACCGATTGATGGTGAAGCCGCCGAGGCTGGACTTGGTCCCCTCCGCGGTCTGCTCATAGGTCACGTGGCTCGGCGGCGAGCAGACGCCCTGCATGTTCGGCGACTTTCCGGTGGCATAGGACGACAGCGAGCAGCGCCCCTCGGCCATCACGCAGAGGCCGCCGAACACGAACACCTCGGTCTCGCAGGCGGACTCGCGGGTGATCTCGGCGATCTCAGGCACGCTGAGCACGCGCGGCAGCACGACGCGCTTGGCGCCGAAGGTTTCGGCGTAGAAGGCGATGGCATCGGGATTTGCGGCCGCGGCCTGAACCGAAACATGCAGACGCTGGTTCGGATGGCGCCGCGCGGTGTAGTCCATCAAGCCGATGTCGGCGAGGATCAGCGCATCGGCGCCGGCACTCACCGCGTCGTCCACGGCGCGATGCCAGATGTCCACGGCGGAGGCGCGCGGGAACGTGTTGATGGCCACCAGGACCTTGGCGCCGCGGGCGTGCGCCAGCGCGATCCCCTTGCGCAGCTCGTCGCGGCTGAAGTTCAGCCCGGGAAAATTACGCGCGTTGGTCTCGTCGTTGAAGCCGCAATAGATCGCATCGGCGCCGGCATCAATGGCGCTCTTCAACGCGGCCGGCGTGCCGGCAGGACAGATCAACTCCATCATCTCGATTGCTCGCCTTGCCCCGGTGAACCGATCACGCGGCCACGGGCGGCCTCGAAGGCGCGCCGCGCCGGCGCGCCCAGCGGGCCAAACAACGAGGACAGCTCAGTGACGAGATCGAGCTGGGTGTCGTCGATCGTATTGCGCAGCGCCAGCACCGCCTCGACATCGCCCTCGACGAGGAGCTCGCGCGAGAACATCAGGGCATCGCCATCGACCCTGCCTTCGAGCAGAGCCAGGAGATTGGCGAGCGAGGCAAAGATCCGCGCGTCCAGGTCTTTCGGCAGGTTGCGCACGACGGACAAGCGCGGCGACCTCGCCTCGACCACGAAGGCAAAGGGCAGATCGATCGGCTTGATCCCAAACCGCGCGCGCGCGTGCTCGCCCAGCCGATCGAACATTGCAGGGTTGCGCCGGTGGATCCGTTGCAGGACGCCGCCGAGAACGAGCTGCAACGGCAGCAGAGGCAGCGGACGCATGGCAATTGCGACGAGCGGCGGAATCGTCGGCAATTGGCCGGGCGATGGGGCGGACGGATCATTCATGGGCCTCACATCTGGACGGATTGCACGCCGCTGTATTTGAGCGGGAACAATGAAGACCGAAAACAGGCCGGCTAGCTGTGATTTTTTGGGAGCTTGCTCGATTGCAACGTGATGTGCCGCGCTTTCGCGACTTGTCCAACTTTCTCCGCTTCATCGAAAGCCGGGGGCAGTTGCAACGCATTCGCGAGAAGATCTCCGTCGTCCACGAGATCACGGAAATCCACCGGCGTGTGCTCGGCGCGCACGGACCGGCATTATTGTTCGAGCAGCCCGTCAAGGCCGACGGCAGCCCATCGAAAATGCCTCTCCTCACCAATCTGTTCGGAACGGTCGAGCGGATCGCATGGGGTATGGGAATCTCGCCCGACCGTCTCGAAGAGCTCGGCGCGCTGATGGCCGAGCTCCGCGCGCCGCGACCGCCGAACAGCATCAGGGATGTCTTCGACAAGCTTCCGCTCGCCCGCGCCGCGCTGGCGACGCGTCCGCGCACGCGCGCGGCGGCGCCGGTCCAGGACTGCGTCACGATGGGGCCCGACATCGATCTCGCGCGCTTGCCGGTCCAGGTCTGCTGGCCCGGCGAGCCGGCGCCGCTGATCACCTGGCCTCTCGTGATCACCGTGCCGCCCGAATCCGCGACGGCCGACCAGGAGGAAAATGTCGGCGTCTACCGCATGCAGGTGCTCGGTCGCGACCGCGCCATCATCCGCTGGCTCGCGCATCGCGGCAGCGCCAGGCATCACCAGCAATGGAAGGCGACCGGGCGCGACATGCCGGTCGCGATCGTCATCGGAGCCGATCCCGCGACGATCCTTGCTGCGGTGCTGCCGCTACCGGAGACGATGTCCGAGCTGCGCTTCGCCGGAATCCTGCGCGGCGAACGACCCGACCTCGCGCCATGCCTCACCGTCCCGCTCGCGATCCCGGCCGAGGCCGAAATCGTCATCGAAGGCTTCGTCTCCGCGACCGAGACCGCGCCCGAGGGACCGTATGGCGATCACACCGGGTACTACAATTCCGTCGAGGCATTCCCCGTGATGCGCGTGACCGCGATCACCACCCGTCGGCAGCCCGTCTACCTCTCGACCTTCACGGGCCGACCGCCGGACGAGCCGTCGCGGATCGGCGAGGCGCTCAATCGCCTGTTCGTACCGCTGATCCGACAGCAATTCCCCGAGGTGACCGACTGCTGGCTGCCGCCGGAGGCCTGCTCATACCGCATCGCCGTCGCGGCGATCAGGAAGCGCTATCCCGGCCAGGCGCGGCGGCTGATGCTCGGCCTGTGGTCGATGCTGCCGCAGTTCAGCTACACGAAACTGCTGATCGTGGTCGACGACGACATCGACATCCGCGACTGGCGCGCCGTGATGTGGGCCGTCTCCACGCGTAGCGATTCCTCGCGCGATCTCGTGACGCTCACCGACACGCCGATCGACTATCTCGACTTCGCGTCGCCGAAATCGGGACTCGGCGGCAAGCTCGGCATCGATGCCACGACCAAGATTCCTCCGGAGACGGATCGGGAATGGGGCGTTCCGCTGGCCATGGATCCTGCCGTGATCGCGCGTGTCGATGCGATCTGGTCCAGCCTCGGCCTGTCCGGCATGCCCGCACGCGTACCGGTCCTCACATGAGCGGGCGGCAGGGCATCGTCGTCGGCATCAGCGGCGCCTCGGGCGCCGCAATCGGCATGCGCATCGTCGAGCTGCTGGCCGACAACCCGCATTACGCGGTGCACCTCGTGGTTTCGCCCGCGGCAGAGCGTACGCTGAGCGCGGAAGTGGGGAGCGATGCGCTCTCGCGGCTGCGCGCGCTCGCCTTCCGCGACCATTCGCATTCTGACATCGGCACCGCGATCGCCAGCGGCTCGTATCCGGTTGCCGGCATGATCGTGGCACCGTGCTCGATCCGCACGCTCTCCGCCATCGCCTGGGGACAGCTCGACAACCTTCTGACGCGCGCGGCCGACGTGCAGCTCAAGGAGCGCCGCCGGCTGGTATTGCTGGTCCGCGAGAGCCCGCTGCATCTCGGCCATTTGCGCAGCATGCTGCAGGCGACCGAGATCGGCGCGATCGTTGCCCCGCCGATGCCGGCCTTCTATCTAAAACCACGGTCGCTGGACGAGGTGATCGACCAGATCGCCGCCCGGGCGATCAATCTGCTCGACCTCGCGAAGCTTCGCGCCCCCGCGAAGATCTGGCCCGGCCCGGGCTCCGACGGCATGTAGCCGGCCCGGCCGCCCCGACCGGTTCAATTCACCTCGGCAAAGCCGAGCGATGACCTGACACCCGGCGAGATCATCAAGGGCTGCCAGGGCGGCTCGAACGTCATGGTGACATCGACCGAGTCCACGCCCGGAACGAGGCACGCGCTGCTCGCGACACCCTCCTTGAGAAAGGACGCGGCGGGACAGCCGCGCGTCGTCGCCGTCATGGTGATGTGCGCGGCGCCATCGTCGACCGACACATCATAGATGAAGCCCAGGTCGACGATGTTGTACCCGAGTTCCGGATCGATCACGACCTTCAGCGCCTGCTTGATCTGCGCCACGAGATCGTCGTCGTTGGTCGTCATGCGTGCGCCCTCACCCTCAGGTGATAGGCATCCTTCTGCCGCGTGAAGCCGCCGCGCCACTGATGGCCGCGCTTGGTCAGCTCCCGAAACAGGAAGACCGGTTCGCGACTGAGCAAGGCGTGGAGAGTCTGGCCCGGCGCGAGCCGCTCCAGGGCGGCCAGAATGCGCACCATAGGCTCCGGCGGATCGAGATCGCGGTTGTCGAGATGAACCGCGGGCTCCGGCCAGTCGCCGTCGCCCGGCGCGGCGGGGGGCGGTTCAGCCGCCTCGATCGAGCCGTCGTCCGGCATGAAGCGGATCTCCCATTCGCCGCCTTCCAGTTCGGCTTCCCGATGCGCAAAGCCTCTGCTCGCCATGACGTCGAACAGAGGAACCGGCTTGAAGGGAGCATAGAGCCGCAGCCCCTCTCCGGGCTCGAGCCGCTCGAGCGCGGCCATGATGACGGAGAACGGCTCGCCGCCTGCGCGCAGGATCGGCCGCACATCGACGTCGATGAATTCGGTCATGGCAATCTCCTTTCAGTTCCGCGAGACCAGAAGATGAGGCATGACGGCTCCAGCCGGCAGGCGCATCGGCTGCGCAACGTCGGTGAGCCGCCGGGCCCTGATGAACTCCTCGCTCAGGGCGAGCGTCGCAAGCGTCACCACCGCCACGGCGGCGCGGAAGCCGAGCGGCGCATCGAACAGGAGCATCAACGTCGCCGTCCAGCTTCCGGCGAAGAACAAGACAAACCATCTCAACGCGCGGCGCTCGGCAACGAGGTCCTGGACGCGAGGCGTCGCCACCCTGCCCATCACCGGACCATAGGTCTCGAGCCAGGTCAGGAACGGGACGATCTTGTAGAGATTGGCGAGCACGAGGCCTGTGAGCCAACCGAACGCGACGAGAAAGGCGATCGCGCCGACATGGGACGGAGATGATCCGGCCGCAAGAAGCGCGGCGCCAAGGATTGCGGCCGCGACGAGGCTTGCCAGCGAGACGAGGCTCATGCGCGTGTTGAGCTCAAGCGCGCGACGTTTGCGGTTCCTGTACAGGCCGAGCACGTCGCGGCCGTAGGCGCCCAGCGACAGCAGTGCCGCAGCTCCTGCAAGCAGAAGCGCCAAGTTCAGCCCGGTCATGCGCCAGAATGCAAGCACGCCACCGACAAGTCCGATGGCCAGCGCGGCGATTCCCGCAAGCCAGGCAAGCCGCCCGAGCCTCGCATCGCCGTCGGGCGCGAGCATGAACATCGCAAGCAGGCGATAGCTGACGCCCATGGCAGTGAACGTCAGCCATCCGCCAAGCCCCGCAATCGCGTGGATCGGAACGCCTGCGACCAACAGGTCCGGCCATTGCGCACCAACCGCGATGCCGGACAGCACCAGCGAGAATGTGCCGCCGAATGCCGCCGTGACGCAGATGCCGACAAGCCCGCCTGCGACGAAACGCGCGGGCCCCGGCAGCGGGCGGGCCGACCAGAGCGTCATGCCGAGATTGGCAACGACCGACGCGAAACCGGCAATCAGTAGGCCAGCTCCGAGGGGAAGCAGCCAGGGCGGCCCGTTGAAGTGCCCGCCCAGCGCCAGAAAGCCTGCGAGCAGGACCGTCAGCCCCAGCGTCAGCAGCGCGAGAGCCGGCAGCGTCCAGCGCTCCGCATAGAGCGGCCTTGCGACCAGCACCGGCACGAATTGGAACAGCGCGCCACACAGGACGGTGCTCAACCAGCCGATGCTGACCATGTGAACGACGACGAGCGTATCCGGGCCGCCGATGTCGTGGTTCGGAAAACCGAATCCGATGACGATCAGCGCTTCTGCAAGCAGCAGCCATGCGATCGCGACCGCGAAGTAACTGATGGCCCATCGACAGAGGCTGGTTCCGATCACGGTGCGCTTCCTATAGCTGCACACGAAATTCCGTGCCAGCGCACCAAAACGGTAGAGGTTGCAGTCGCAATGACGTTGTCGAGGCGCAAACTCCACCACCATTCGCGACAAGGGGCGGAATCACCTCATCGCCCTGCCGAGCTACGCCTCGGCTATGGCGGCGAACCCGTCGCCACGGCTTTCGAAGGAGGCGTCCGGAAGCTTCGACTAACCAATGATCCTTCGGCTGACACTCTTGCTTCGGTGCCGTCTGCGCCAATGGTCAAGTCGCGTTGGGATAGATCTGCTCGCGGTGAACTTCCCGGCCGCTCTCGTCGATGACCACGATCCGGAGGTCCGGATGGCCTTTCGGCTTCTCTCTGCGTACCCTGTCGGCCAAGTTCTTGCTGTGCGCAATGGCCGCCCCATCACTCACTAGCTCCAGTCCTGACCTGTCCCGGAGGGGCACGCCGTCCTTGAAGTCGAAATAGTAAGTCGGCATCGGCTCATTCCCGCGCTACCACGCGACTCGGTTGAAGTCATCATTCCCGGAAAGGGCCGCCAAGGCCCATGGATTGGGGCGCAACTGCGCGTCGCCTTACGCAAGCAGCATGCTAGCGGGCCCGGCCCGATCAAGGCTTGATCGGGATCAAGTCCCGATCTGCCATTACGTTCTTGCGCCGCGGGTCGCGTGTCGGACGTTCGTCCCGGTATGGGGCGAGGATAGCCGGCAGTGGCGGGGTCAAGAATCCCGCATCATGCACAACCCCGGCACTCTGCCAGTTCGATTCCAGAATGCGGCGAAGCCACTGCCGCGGTCACCTCCTGCACCGTATTGGACTCGGCGCGCGGCGGCAAATCGGTACCGAGGACCGCTTGATGGCTGTGTCAGGCCTGCAAACAGCAGGCCGGCAATAGCGCGGCAGTCGGGACATCCGCGAGAAAGCGTGGGGCGGACCGAGCACGTCCCGGGCCACTGCCGCTCGCCAATCGACCGCGGCGCGCGACTACGATCGGCGGTCATCGGTACGCGTGACGCTCATATTGACGGCAGCATCCATGAACAGCGCAGGCCCGGACGCAGCTCACGCCGCGTCCGCCGCTCTGGCCGTCGCGAATTCATTCGGACTTGGCGTCCAACACCTCGCCGAAGGCTTCCCAGGTCGATCCGGTCCACCGCTGCAGCCGCATCTGCGTCCAGATCATGTTTTCGGATTCGCTGGTATTGACCTTGATCCCTGGCAGTACCGTCGGAACGATGAAATCCTTGAAGTTCTTGGCCTGCGCGAGGATGTTCTTGCGAGACAGATCATTGCCGCATTGCTTCAGGATCTGCTCGAGCAGGATGCCCTGCTGATAGCCGGTCAGATAGCTGCCGTTGGTGATGTCGACCCCCGCGAGATACTTGTCGAGGAATGCCCGATAAGCCTGCATGCCCGGATCGTCCTTCCAATTCGGATCCATGACATCCTTGTTGGTCGTCCCGACGATCACGCCGGTCGACTTGTCGAGGCCGGCCGGCGCCAGTGTGCCTCCGACCGAACCGGACGGAAAGTTGATGATCACTGTCGCTTTCCAGCCGATCACAGAAGCCTGCCGGATCGCCTGCGCTGCGAATTTCGGCGTTCCCGCGATTATCAGGGCCTCGGCGCCGGAGCTCTTCAGAGTTGTGATCTGCGAATCGACGGTCGGCTCCGTGACCTCATAGGACGCGCTGACGACCTTCCCGTCGTAGTCCTTGCCTAGAAACGACTTGAACGCATTGACGTAATCTTTGCCGAGATCGTCGTTCTGATAGAGGATCGCGTATTTGGCCTTCGGCAGCGTTTTGGTCAGATACTTCGCGTAGATTTTTCCCTCGGTGGCGTAGCTGACGAGGCCTGTCGTGGTCAGCGGGTAACTCGCGACGTCGGTGAACTTGGACGAGCCGCTGATGATGGCGATGCTGGGCACCCCCTTCGCCCTCAGGTACTTCGCCGTGGCCGAAAGGCCCGGCGTGCCGAGCTGGCCGAACATGAACGCCACTTCGTCGCTCTCGACGAGCTTGCGGACATGCTCTACCGCCTTCGGAGGGCTGTAGGCGTCGTCATAGGCGATGTAGTTGATCTTGCGGCCGTTGATGCCGCCGCGGTCATTTATCGATTGAATGTAGGCAATCAGTCCCTTGCCGACGAGACCGATCGACGATGCCGGGCCGCTGAACGGAAACACTCCACCGATCTTGATCTCGGTCGCGGTAACTCCGGGCTCGTCAGCTGCGAACGCCGGACTGCTCAAAAGCAAAGCCAGAGCCGCAAGACTCTTCCATTTCGCCAACATGCTAGTCCTCCCTGATGCGCGCCCATCCGGGGGCACGGCATTGTGTTTTGTTGCCTTACCCGGCCGCTTGCCCGGCATCGCGCCGCGCGAACTGCGCGCCGCGCTGTCCGACCGTCATTGCCAGCGCGTGGCCGGCCCGCGGCCGTCGCGCTCGGCCGTCATGCGCGGAACCTACAGTTCTTTTATAGAACTAGTCAAGCGCCCGGATGATCATTCGTCGGCCGCGCCCTCCGGCCCAGCAGTCGGTGCGACGTTCGGTCGGATAGTCCTTTCAGGATCCAACGCTGATCCGGGTGAATGCCGCGCCCGACAGGCAAGTCGGATCGCTCAGGTGGGATATTAATTCTATTATTGAACTTGCGTTGATCGCAGTCTGCGGGCAGGCCCATGACCACCGATCGCTTCACAATCGGATGCCTTCCTTGCGAACGAGAGCTCTCACCTTGGACCGCCATCGGATCGGCCGTCCGCATTCGGCATGACCAGCCGTTCCTGCCATAGGCTCGCCAAGCCGATGTCGATGGATGGGGCGACCACGGGCCAACTCGTGGCCGCTCGTAGGTGACGGTCTCGTTGAAAGTAGGCGCCTGAAGGCAACGTGGCGCAGCATCGAGCGCCTGACTTCGCTCGTGCGCCAGCAATGTCGGCTGCTGACCGTGCGGGACTCCGCCTAGCGATCAGGCTTCGTGGATATGATCTCACCCGTCTTCGCGTCGGCGTGGAACTTCATCCTCTGACCATCCTTGATGCCTTCGCCCTCCCAACGACCGTCATCGGCCTCGATTTTGCTGACCAGCGTGAAACCCGACTTGAGAACCTTCTCGATGACTTGCTGGATCGGCATCCAGTCGGCCCCCGGCCGGTCGGCATGCGCGACGTTTAGGGCAACTGCCGCCAGAACGACTGCGAGAACTACAGGTGCACTCTTGTTCATGCGGATCCTCCTTGCAGCGGATGCTGGCAAGTCTTGCAGCATTTGTGGAACCAGAGCACTCCCAAATTCCGCCTAGGGCGCCATGGGACAAATACGGACAGAGCCGGCTGTGACATGGTCCGACGAAACATCGCTCGGCCGGCGGAGCCTCTCAGGGCGCTACCAGTTTCTTGCGGATCGCGTAACGGACCAGTTCAGCGGTCGACGACATTCCCAGCTTGCGCATCGCCGACGCGCGATGGGTTTCGACGGTTTTGACGCTCAACTGCAAAATGGCACTTATGGACCTGTTGGTATGTCCTTCCGCGATCAACTGGACCACGCTCTGCTCGCGCGAGGTGAGCAGCATATCCGACTTGTTCAGCTTGTTGAGCTGGTAGTCGTGGAGCAATTTCTCCAGCAACACGCTGGTGAAATAAGGTCTGCGATCCAGCAGCGCCTCGACGGCGGACAGCAGGTGCTTTCTCGCATCCGATTTGAACAAGAAGCCGCGAACACCCGCCAGAATGGCTTCGGTCAGCAGCTCTTCGTTTTCATGCATCGTCAGAATCAGAACTTCGCTGCGCAAGCGAAGTGACTTCAATCGGCGGCTGACCTCCAGCCCATTCATGAGGGGCATCGAATAGTCGACGATCACGACGTCCGGCGTCGTCTCCAAGGCCAATGCCACGGCCTGCTCGCCGTTCATTGCTTCGCCGACGACGATCCAGTCGGAGCGCGTGTCGATGATCGCGCGGAGCCCTGAACGCACGATTTCATGATCATCCGCAATCAGGATGCGCTTCACGGCGTGGTTCTCTTATCCGACCGCAATCGGCGGAGATGATCGGCAGCAGAACGGTCGAGCGATCATACCGATCGCGGGCCTGAGCATCATCCTGCAAAACCCCGAGATGGCCGGGCGAATGTACTGACGCGGCCGCGGCCATCAAACCCGGCGGGGCATCGTCATGCCTCGACCAGTTGCGCGCGGACCGCGTATCGGACCAGGCCCGCAGTCGAGCTCACGTCCAGCTTGCGCATCGCGGCGGCCCGATGGGCCTCGGTGGTCTTGACGCTGAGGTTGAGGATCGCACTGATGCCCTTGTTGCTGTAGCCTTCGGCAACCAGTTTGACGACCAGTTGCTCGCGCGGAGTGAGCCCCGGATGCCTGTCTGCAGTGCTGCCAGATTGGCCGTTCAGCTCGTTCCGGCACCTCTCGGTGCAGAACCGTTTGTGCGCCAGAAGCGAATCGACGGCCGTCATCAGCAATCTGTTGGCGTCGGATTTCACCAGGAAGGCGCGCGCGCCGGCCTCAAATGCCTGCTGGGCGAGCAGGCCGGAGCTGTGCACCGTGAAAATCAGGACCTCGGTCTGCAGCGGATATTCCCTGATCCGCCGCGCGACCTCCAGTCCGGTCATTCGCGGCATGGAAAAATCGACGATGGCCACGTGAGGCCGGCTCTCGATCGCCGCTGTCAGCGCCTTGCCGCCGTCGCTCGCCTCGGCGACCACTTCCCAATCCGCCCGTTGTTCGAGCACCGCTCGCAAGCCCGACCGTACCGCTTCGTGGTCATCTGCGATGAGAAATCGCTTCATGACGAGCACTCCAATGTCGTTACTCGGCGGCTTGGCCGAAACGAACGCGTTCCGACCTGCTGCCGGTGATCAGTGTTTTTCTTCCCTCAGTGGGTGCCCGCGGGGACCCTCGTGACAGTGGCGTCCTTTCGCCGGTTTCGCCTGTTAGTGACCAACGCATGCGGAAAGACGGCGCACAGAACGGTGCCGGAACGAGGCGTTGCCGGATCGGTGCGGATCTCCAGCGAACCTCCGATCTGCTCCAGTCTTGCTCTCATGGCGGGAATTCCAACGCCGGTCGATATCGGCCGGTTCGCGCGGCCGGCCTGAAGCCCGCGCCCGTTGTCGCTGATGGTCAGCCGAAACTGGCTGCCGGCCCCGTCAATGACGATGCTCACCTCCGTCGCCTTTGCATGGCGGAATACGTTCGTGAGAGCTTCCTGAACGACCCGAAGCAATGAGCGCTGCGTCTCGTAGGGCAATCGATCAACGTCGGCCAGGATCCTGGTCGTGACCCGCAACGACGTGCGCGCCGCGAATCCATCGGCATAATGCTCGATCGTGGCCTTGAGCCCTTCCGTCAGATTCTGCGGGTGCAGCAGGTAGGCGAAGGCGCGGATTTCCCTGAGCGCCTCGTCGATCGACGCGTCGATCTCATCGCAAAGGCGCTCGGCTCCGACCGGATCGTCCATGGTCCGCCGGATCCGCATCAGACCGAGGCTCGCGGCAATCAGATGCTGACACGTCGAGTCGTGCAGATCGGATGCAATGCGTTGTTGAATATCCTCCTGAATAGACAGCAAATTGACACTCGCCTGCGCGGCGTCAGATTCTTCGACGCCGCCTTCGAGAAGTCCGTTGCGCGCGATGCGATGGCTGCCGATCAACCGGACCGCACCACCGGCGGCGCCGTCCATGATCGGAGCGATGGTCGTTTCCATGTTCTGGCGCTGGCCGCCAAACGCAAGGCGATGGCGAATCCTGACCTCGGCTCCTTCTGCGAGACACGCGCGGAGAGCTTCGCCGACGGCTCTGGCGTCGTCTCTGCCGAGGCAGTTGGAGACGTCCATCTCCCGGATGTCTTCCGACGAGACGCCGAGGCAAAGCTCGAACGCCGGATTGATCCCCTCATACACGAAGTGCCCTTCAAACGAAGGGCGTACTGCAAAAAGAAGATCGGATGAGAAGACCCAGTAAAGGCGTTCGCTGGTTTCTTCCGGGCCAAGTCTTTCTTGCGAGCCAAGTCGCAACCACCCTCTGACACTGGTTCCACTCGACTCACAGGCGGGCGAGCTATGCAGCTTCACGGTACGCACCACTATTCACCGGTGACGCCCGACATTGAAGCTCAACATATTGAAGCTCAATACATTGAGGTCGAACATCGAGAGTCTCCTCCCTGCCCCGCCGGCGAGATATCCATCCATGGACCAGGAGACACACGCCCTTGGGGTCGGCAGAGTATACACCGTAAGGTTGCTCACACCACCAGGTAGTGTTGCTGACGGAATAAAATCTCGCACCGGTGAAATGACGTCGGGAGGGATCGAATGGCTGGTTTTTGCCGGATTATCCCGCCGTAATTCAAATAAGCTGCAACAGATACTCAAGCGCAGCAAATCGCCTTCACGATTGCGCCGAGGCGATCGCACCAGTTGAGACGCGATGTGCTAGCGGCTCATAGCGCCGCGCGTATTCGACTTGTTCTTCTTTCCCTTCCTTGCGTTTGGCACAGGCTGTTGCGGCGGCACGATCACCAGCGGATGAGACGGCGCCCGTAACCGTTGGGTGCCGGCGTCGTCCCTGAGTGCATCCGTATCGAGACGCTGGCTCCGGTCCACGGAGTCGCGCGCGTCCGCGGCCGCGGCGGATGCCGCCGTCAAACTGGCTATGACCCCGAATAGCACCCAAGCGCGCCTCAACGTCATCTTGCAGATCTCTCAAAAGGCAAAGTCAAGCCGGGGACCGATCCTGATATCCCTGTAGCGCCGCACCATGACGTTCGATTCTCGCGCCTCATACAGCACACTCGTCGTAAGCGAAATGTTGCTGGCGAAATTATACCTCAGGCCGATGTCCGCGGAGTAGATCTGATCCTGTCGTCCCCTGTTCAAGCCGTCGGTGAACCAGAAGGCTTCGAACAACGGCGTGCTCACGATCGACCATTCCGGATCGAGCTTGACCTCAATGCCGAGCAAGGCATCGAAGCGCCAGCGCCGAGCTTCCGCTAGGTCGGAAAACCGGTAGGTCAGGAGTAATAGCGGTGAGAATGTCACATTGTTCACGCGGAAGTCGCGTGCCACCGAGCCCATCAGATCGTCCGACGTGAAAGCGAGATCGCGGTAGACCCCGTCGAAATCGTATCGGTGCTCGTAGATGGCGGAGAAGCGCCAGCCGTTCCAGTTCTCCGTCAGGCGCGCTCCCATCCGCGCCACTGCGGCATTGCCGTCCTTCTCTCTCGCAAAGGCATCGTATTGTGCGCGTGCGTAGAGCCGATACGACAGGTCATCTGTGAGGTTCCCATCCAGCCTGACGCTCACGTCGGGCTCATAGAAGAAATCCGACCTGCGATTGTCCCGGCTGAACAGGGCATTATCGGTAAAGTTCGACGTGACGGAACCGACGACACTCCAGGACGGAGCGGAGTAGTACGGAACGGGACTGCTCGCCTTCAATTCGGTGAGATCAACGTCGGCAGCCCAAACAGTGCCGGTTCCCAACAACCACAAGACCGGCAAAAAAGCTCTCGACCTGCGCATCGTGTGCCTCGTTGGCTCTTGCGTGCACCAGGAATCGCCTTAGCCTGGGCAACGATTGTGGCGTGTTGATGATATGATTCAAAATCAGAGATTGAATCGACGACCGCCATTTCGTGAATTGCCGAAAGGTTCTCACTCACCGCGTCGCATGGAGCCAATCCTGCGCTTCCACCAATCGCGCAGGTGCAAGAGGGCCAGAGCAGCGCTCCGCCCCGACAGACCGGCCTCACGACCGAGCCCCGTCTTTTTGCATGGCCTAGTAGTCCGCCGCATCCCTGATGATCGGACAGGTCATGCAATGACCGCCTCCCCGTCCGCGCCCGAGCTCCGCACCGACGATCGTGATCACCTCGATCCCTTCCTTGCGCAGCAGGGTGTTGGTGTAGGTATTGCGGTCATAGGCGAACACCACGCCAGGAGACGCGCAAACCAGATTGGCGCCGCTGTCCCACTGTGTTCGCTCGCGCATATAGGCGTTTCCCCCGGTCTCGATCACACGCAACTTCTTCAGACCAAGGGCTTGCGCCACGACATCCACGAACGGCTTTTCATCCCTGCGTAGTTCGATGCCGGCCGAATTGTCGGCTGGCCGGTAGGAAAACGCCGCGATGTTGTCGACGATGTCGGGATACAGCAGAACGCAATCCCTGTCAGCGAACGTGAAGACGGTATCGAGATGCATCGCCGCACGGAGCTTCGGCATCGCCGCCACGATCACGCGCTCCGCTGCCTTCTTCTTGAACAAGGCTGCGGCGACCTGGCTGATCGCCTGCCGCGAGGTGCGCTCGCTCAACCCGATCAGTACGTTGCCCTTACCGATCGGCATCACGTCGCCGCCTTCCAGCGTCGCAAGACCGTGGTCCCGCGTCGGATCACCCCACCAGACATTGACCTTACCGGCGAAATCCGGATGGAACATGTAGATGGCGGTCGCGAGGATCGGCTCTTCGTGCCGCGCCGGCCAGTAGAGCGAGTTCAGCGTGACCCCGCCATAGATCCAGCAGGTCGTGTCCCGCGTATACAACGTGTTGGGAAGCGGCGGCAGCAGATACTCGGTCATGCCGGCGGCTTCGCGCACGAGCCTGAGCATCTCGCCGCCATGAGCGTCGGGGAAGTCGTGGGTGGAAACGCCCCCGATCAGTGTTTCGGCCAGGTCGCGTGGCTTCAAGCCGTCCAGATAGCTCCGCAGTTCGTCGACCAGGCCGAGACCGACCTGATCGGGCACCACCTGGTTATCGAGAATCCACTTCCGCGCCTCAGGGATTGCGACCGTTTCCGTCAGCAGGTCGTGCATCTCGACGACTTCGATACCGCGGTCACGCATCTTCTGGACGAAGTCGAAGTGATCGCGCTTGGCATTCTCGACCCACAGCACGTCATCGAACAGCAGGGTGTCGCAATTGGACGGTGTAAGGCGTTGATGGGCGCGGCCGGGTGAGCAGACCATCACCTTCCGGAGTTGACCGACCTCCGAATGGACCCCGAAGGAAACCGAGCCCGACGCCTGCTTTGCCATGGGAGTTCTCCCGGGAGTTGCCTTGCCTAGATGGTGATGTAGCCGATGGCCAAACCGTGGATTCCGACAGCAGCGCCCACGGCGGCGGCGATGAAGATGACCCACTCGACGGCCGTAAAGACCCTCGCTTTCTGCTCCAGACGCGCCCAGAAGTAGAGTACCGTCCCGGGCGCATAGAGGATCAAGGACAGCAGCAGGAACTTCATTCCGGCGGCGTAGATCAGGAATAGCGTGTAGACGACGGCGATGCCGGCAAAGATCATGTCGCGCGTTCTGTCGCCGTTGTCCTTCCCATAGGTCTCGCCTCGCCTGGCGAGCAGAAGCCCATAGGCTGCGACGAGGAAGAACGGAATCAGCGACATCACGCTCGTCAGATTGAGCATCAACGCGAATGCATCCTGCGACCAATAGGTGCTGATGACGAAGAGCTGAACGATCGCATTGGTGAGCCAAAGCGCCGCGGCCGGCACCTTGTTCGCATTTTCCGTGCCGAACAAGGCCGGCATGTCCCTGGTCCGGCCCGCGGCGGAGAGCACTTCGGCGCAGATCAGCGACCAGGCGAGATAGGCCCCCAGCACCGAAACCAGAAGTCCGACGCTGACGAAGATCGCGCCCCAATGTCCGACGACCGCCTCAAGTACGGTCGCCATCGATGGCTGCCGCATGCCGGCGATCTCGGCGCGGGGAAGCACGGCATAGGGCAGCATGGTCACGAGCACCATCAGGCTCGTCACGATCGCAAATCCCAAAATGGTCGCAGCGCCGACATGCGCGCGTTCCTTGGCGTAGCGCGAATAGACGCTGGCGCCCTCGATGCCGAGAAAGACGAAAACGGTGACGAGCATGGTCGCACGAATCTGCTCGAACAAGCCCTTGTCCGGCATGCCTTCACCGCCCCAGAAATTCGTTTGAAACAGGTCCGCCTTGAACCCGACGATCAGAATGACGATGAAGACGAGGATCGGCACGATCTTCGCGATCGTCACGATCGTGTTGATCGCGGCCGCCTGCTGCACGCCGCGCAGAATCATGAAATGGAACAGCCATATTCCGATCGAAGCGACGACGATCGCGATCACGGTATTCCCGTCCCCGAAGACCGGGAAGAAGGCGCCCAGCGTCGACTTGATCAGCACCCAATAGGAGACGTTGCCGATGCAGCTCCCTATCCAGTATCCGAATGCCGACAGAAAGCCGGGATAGTCGCCGAACCCCTCCTTCGCGTAGGCATAGACGCCGGCATCGAGCTCGGGCTTTCGTTCCGCCAGCGCCTGGAATACTCGCGCGAGGGTGTACATGCCGCCGCCTGCGATGCACCAGGCGAAGATGGCACCGAACGGTCCGGTGGCGATGCCGAAGGTTCTCGGCAGCGAAAAGATGCCCGAGCCGACCATCGAGCCGACCACCATCGCGGTCAACGCGAACAGCGAGAGCTTCTGGATTGACGACGTCTCAGCCATGTGAAGACCTCGCGACACGAGCTTGCGTTGCATCCCGGCCGATCGACTTGTCCACCGGTTGCACCATGCGCCTTGCGCCGGGGCTGGAATATCGGGTGATTACCTAGCCGAGGATCGGGATTCTCCTCGCCAATGAAGGAGCGCTCCCGATGAAGACGCATTACGCAGCCGTTGGGGAGCCGTTTTCTCTTCGCGCCAGGCACTGCCGTTCAGTATGTCGATGCCTGTGGCCGTGGGAGGCGGGAGCTCAAGCATCGGTTGGGAATGGATCGGATCCGCTGTCCCTCCATGGAGATGATCAGGAACATTCATCCCACAACTCCCGGGGTTTTCTCCGATGCCGCGCCGGGGAGCCTGCAGCTAATCTTTCGGTGTGTCCCGCCGGGCCTCCCAGGCTTGGCCGGCGGAGCTCGACCCAGCAGGAGGCTTGCATGTCCGATCTCGTAGCGATCGTGTATCCATCCGAGGCGAAGGCCGAAGAAGTGCGTCAACGGCTGCTCAGGCTGCAGAAGGAATATCTGATCACACTCAGCGACGCCGTGATCGCCGTGAAAACCGATTCCGGCGGCATCAAGCTCAATCAACTCGTCAACACGACGGCGGTGGGCGCGATGACCGGAAGTTTCTGGGGTCTCCTGATCGGCGTGATCTTCCTCAATCCGATCCTCGGTGTCGCGGTCGGCGCGGCATCCGGCGCGCTCGGCGGCGCCCTGTCCGATTTCGGCATCGACGACGCCTTCATGAAGGAATTGTCTGCTTCGCTTCACACCGGCAACGCCGCCTTGTTCGTCCTGATCAAGAACATGACGGCGGACAAGGTGCTGAAGGAGATCAAGGACGCCGGGGGGACTGTGCTGAAAACGTCGCTGGATGACACCAAGGAACAGGCCTTGCGCGACGCGCTCGCGAGCGCGGCTGAACGGCCGGCGGCCTGAACGGCGCCTTCGGCCTGCTCAGCGCCGACCACCGGCGAGGCGCAGCAGCATCATGAACAGGTTGATGAAATTGAGGTAGAGCGACAATGCCGAAATCACGGACTTGCGGCCAGCCGACGTTTCATCATCCCTGCCGTCGTACATCGCCTTGATCCGCTGCGTGTCGTAGGCCGTGAGTCCGGCAAACACACCGACGCCAACGACCGAGATCAGCCAGTCCAGCCCGGAAGATTGCAGGAAGAAGTTGACCAGGCTGGTGATGATGACGCCGATCAGGCCCATGAACAAGAAGGTGCCGAGACCGGACAGGTCGCGTCGTGTGGTGTAGCCGAATACGCTGAGCGCTCCGAAGGTTGCTGCCGCGATGAAGAAGACGCGCGTGATCGACGCATTGGTGTAGATGTGAAACAGCGTCGAGAGCGACACGCCGACCAGGGCGGCATAGATGAAGAACAGAAGCCGTGCCGTTGATACCGACAGCGTATCGATGCGCGAACCGATGAAGAAGACCAGCGCCAACGGCGCCAGGATGAAGACCCACATCAGCGGACTCTGCAGCAAGGCGGGACCGGTGAGCTGATAGGTCAGCCATGCGACGACGGCGGTCAGGCCGACGCCGGCGGCCATGTAATTGTAGATGCGCATCATGTAGTCACGCAGTCCGGCATCCACCGCGATTGTGCCACCACCGCCCGCACGCGCGGCCGTCAGGTTCTGATCGTAATTCGGCATCGCTCGTCTCCTCTCAGCGCTTACTGACAGGGCCTATGCTATTCCCCGCGATCAGAGGACGGCATCGGACAATCACCCGAATGCCGGCGGGGAAACCACTCTGTTTGCCCTGCAATTTACTGGCGATCCGCAGCGACCGTCCCGCCCATTACAATGCGGAAATCTGGAACCGCCGCTCACCTGTCCTCCTTTTGGAGGGGGAGCCTTACGCGTTTGTCACTAGGAGATGGTCGCCGCGCGGACTAATCCGCTGACATGCGCTTCTATTTTCACATCGTCGACAGATACGGTCTCACTCCCGATGGGATCGGCTGCGAATATTCCGATCAGGATGCGGCAGTTCTGCACGCCCAACGCATTGCGGCCGAGCTCGCGAAGGCCGGTGAATTCTGCCGTGCCGGCGTCGTGCTTTTGGCGGCCGCTCCCGGGCCATCATCGGATCCCAACGAAGGCACGACCGCCCCACTGCTACGGCCTGCAGGCGGCGCAGAACCGACTGGCCATTTCCTGCCCCTGCTTCCTACAGAGAATCCCTGATGTGCCAGCGGGAAAGCCGCCTCTAAGGTCTTCGCCGGGATCGAGCGGCATCGGTGTCCGCCGATCGCGGATTGGAAGGCCATCTTGCCATGGCTTCGTTACCGAATGAGGTCGACCAAAAACTCTCGCGCAATGCGCTCATCGCGCTCGTGGTGGGGTCGATGGTCGGCTCCGGCATTTTCGCACTCCCTGCATCATTCGGGCGGACCACGGGTGCGCTCGGCGCGATGATCGCCTGGACGATCGCAGGCTCCGGCATGCTGATGCTCGCCTTCGTGTTCCAGGCCTTGTCGTACCGAAAGCCGGACCTCGACGCCGGCATCTATGCCTACGCCAGGGCCGGCTTCGGCGAGTATATCGGCTTCGCTTCGGCCGTGGGGTACTGGATCGGATGCTGCCTTGCGGATGTCGCCTGTCTCGTCTTGATCAAGGCAACACTCGGACAGTTCTTTCCTGTCTTCGGTGACGGTACAACGGCGGTGGCGATCGCTTCGGCGTCCGTCCTGCTGTGGAGCGTGCACATTCTGCTGCTGCGCGGCATCAAAAACGCCGCCACGCTCAATACGATCGCGACCTACGCCAAGATCATCCCGATCCTGCTGTTCATCGCGGCCGCGGCCATCGCCTTCGACGGCGGGCTTTTCTCCATGAACTTCACGGGAACGGAGCAGCCTGAGCATTCAAATGTGCTCACCCAGGTTCGCGGCACGATGCTCCTGACCGTGTTCGTGTTCGTCGGGATTGAAGGCGCCAGTGTCTATTCCCGCTATGCCAGGAGCCGCACCGATGTTGGGTTTGCAACCATTGCCGGCTTTCTGACGGTGCTCAGCTTGCTCGTCCTCGTGACATTGCTGTCCTATGGCGTGCTGCTGCGGCCGGAACTGGCGGATCTGCCGACGCCATCCATGGCCGGGTCATGGAAGCGATCGTCGGCCGCTGGGGCAGCATGTTCATCAGCGTGGCACTCCTGATCTCGGTCCTCGGCAACTACCTGTCCTGGTCACTCCTGGCGGCTGAGGTGCTGCATTCCGCGGCGGTCCACCGCACCATGCCGTCCTTTCTCGCAACAGTGAACGCGTACAAGGTCCCTGCTGGAGCGCTCTGGCTCACCAACTGCGTCATCCAGACTTTCCTCCTCGTCACCTGGTTTGCGGAATATGCCTTCACGCTCGCCTTGAAGATGACGAGCGCGATGACGCTGATCCCGTATTTCTTTGTTGCGGCTTACGGTCTCAAGCTCGCCTGGACCGGCGAGGCCTACGGCGCCGGCGAACGCGCCCGTGTCGTTGATTGGATCCGCTCGGCAGTCGCGACGGTCTACGCGGCCGGCATGATCTACGCAGGCGGGCCGAAGTTTCTCCTGCTGTCCTCGATCCTCTATGCGCCCGGCACGCTGCTGTTTCTTCTCGCCCGGCGCGAGCGCAAGGAAGCGGCATTCAGGCCATTCGAGGCAGTCCTCTTTGCGGTGATCACGGTCGCCGCATGTGTCGGCGTCTACGCACTGTCCACCGGAGCCATCTCGATTTGAGTCCTGGTCCTTGGCTGCATGGAGGCGAATATGAGCATTCGAACCATCTGGGGCGCCCTGATCCTGGGCGGGTTGGTGGCGATTTCCGTAACTCCAACCCCGTTGCTGGCCCAGTCGACTGACAAGGGAGTGCTGGCGCCGAAGGACACCGGCGCGTCGGCGAAGAACGTGGCGCCCAATGTCAATACGAACCCGACCAAGCACCGCTACTGGCGCCATCGCGGCGGCAAGCATCCGCATTTCGGCAGCCGGCGCGTCCGCACCTAGGTGCCGCGAACGATCATCCACCCTCGCGATTGGACCGATCCATGAGCGATTCCAGAACAGGGCCGGAGCGGCTTCGCGAACTCGTTCCGCACGAGGAGTCCAGCGGCCTGCCGGAGCAAGCCGGGCGCGGCGTTCTCGCGACCGCGCTCAGCCTGCTCGCTGCCTGCGTCCTCCTGTTCCTGGCGTGGCAGACAGTGTCCAGTCTCCTGCTCATCTTTGCAGGCGTGTTGTTCGGCGCATTTCTGGATGCCTGCGCAAGGGCGCTGGCCCCGATCCTTCCGCTCGCTCGCGTCTGGCGGCTGACGATCGTCCTGCTGCTGTTCTCCGCCCTGTCGGGATTTGGATTGGTATGGGGCGCTGGCAAGCTACCGGAGCAGACCCGCCTGCTGCTGAAGGTCATGGACAGCCAGATCGACGTCCTGCAGGAGCATCTCCTGTCCTACGGAGTCGACCTGCTCGGCCCGGAATGGGGCCGCGACTTTGCGCAATGGCTGTTCTCGGACCAGGGGCGTTTTCTCAGCCACGCCCAGTTCGTGCTCGGCGGAGCATCGAGTCTTCTGACCGGCGCGCTGGTCATCGTATTCCTCGGAATCCTCTTCGCCTTCGATCCGACCAGCCATCGCGAGAGCCTGGTCATGTTGGTGAAGCGACCCTACCGCGCGCGAACAAGAGCGGTCATGGACGAGATGGGCAGCGTAATGCGGTTGTGGCTGATCGGACAGTTCATTCGAATCATTCTCATGACGCTGTGCGTCTGGGTCGCACTCTATCTGGTCGGGCTGCCCGGACCTCTGGTGCTCGGACTGCAGGCAGGCTTGTCGAACTTCATTCCGTACCTCGGACCGATCGTGGCGGCGCTTCCGATCGCGCTCGTCGCAATGCCACTCGGCGGCTCGCTTCTGATCTGGGCCGTGCTCATCTACACGATCATCCAGTCGATCGAAGGCTACGTGATCGGCCCGCTGATCCACCGTCAGGCGGTCGAGATCCCACCTGCCTGGACGCTCGTCGCGATCGTGATGCTTGGCGCACTGTTCGGCGTCCTGGGCATCGCGATGGCCATGCCCCTGGTGGCAATCGGCCGTGTCGCAATCATCCGGTTCTACGTCGAGGACTATCTCGGCGACGACCCCAAGCCGACGTTCGGCAGCAACCGATCGTGAGTGGGTGGACCATGAGCGAGACCGATCTACAACGGAACGAGGGCGCGGAGCCTGCCGCGCCTCAATTCAACATGGCCCGTTTCTTGTGGCAGCAACTCCCTTATGTGGTGGCGCTGGTGCTCGCCGTCGCAGGCGTCGCCTATACCAACGTCTCCCACCAGCCTCTCGTCGGCTACTGGGAGTTCCTGGCGCTCGCCATCGGCGTGGTCTGCGTCGTCACGAAATGGCCGGAGACACAAGGCAAGGACGCCCAGCTCCGATTGATCTGGACCCAGGCGCTGCACTGGATTGCCGTACTGGTCACGATGAACATCATGCTGATGTCGGGGGTTCAGCAACTGCTCCCGACACCTGCGACCGGCTTGGTCCTGCTGACGTTGCTCGCGCTCGGCACTTTCCTCGCGGGCGTCAGCCTTCTGTCGCTACAGATTTCATTTCTGGGCCTTGCGATGGGCGTGACCGTTCCGGCGATATCCTGGCTGAAGCAATCCGTCTTCTTTTTCCTGCTTGGCGCGGTGCTGTTGATCGGCCTCGGCATCACGTTCTGGCTTCGCCAGGATCGACGGCCCGCGGCCGCGCCCATGAACGACCAGATGGAGGCTTGAATGCCAATGATACGGTTCCTTTGCCTTGCCGCATGCGCGTTGCTTTGCACCGCCGCCTCGCCCGCCCGCGCCGACGCATTCCGGGTCGGCAGACTGCTATGCCTCAGCTCACCGCGCGTGGGCTTGGTCCTCGGATCGGTGCAATCGCTGCGCTGTACTTTCTTCTATGCCCGCAGACCGCCTCGACAATACATCTACGAGGGACGCATAAGGCGCGTCGGTCTCGACCTGGGAGCGACCTCCGCGGGTAGTCTCTCCTGGGCGGTCTTCGCCAAGAATTCGCGGATCGGTCCCGGCACGTTGCGCGGAAACTATGTGGGCGCGAGCGCCAATGTCGCATTCGGCCCCGGCCTCGGGGCCAATGTCCTGATTGGCGGCTCGCGCCGGAGCGTGATGTTGCAGCCGCTTTCGATCGAGCGATCCATTGGAATCAACCTGGCGGCGGGCGTGACCAACCTCTCTCTCGGTCCGCGCCGCAGGCGCTAGCTCGTTCAGGGCGATCCCTCCCGAGACTCCATGCGAACATTCCCGCCCGGTCGCTCAGGGTTTCGTCGGATGTCGACGCTCCGGCTCCAAAGCTACCGTCGCGTCGGGGTGGCGATCCCTAGTAGATCAGGAGCGTGGCATGACAGTCTATGACAGCCGGTCCGGCATCGCAGCTCTGGGCCCTCCACCCCTGTGGGTTTGCGCTCTCCTTGGCGTCGTCATGATCGCCGCCGGTATCGCAGCCCTCAGCGACGTGGCGTTCGCGACCATCATCAGCGTGAAGTTGATCGGATTGACCGCGATCGCGGCCGGCGCATTCGAGATCGTCCACGCCTTCTGGACCAAAGGATGGGGCGGCTTCCTGTGGCAGATCCTGCTCGGCGCCCTCTACGTCGCCTTCGGGCTCGTGCTGCTGACTGAACCCGCCTCCGGCGCCCTGATCCTCACGTATTTTCTAGGCGCGGTCCTGATCGCCTCAGGTGTCATTCGATGCGTGCTGAGCTTTGCCCATTGGCGCGAAAGCGGATGGATGATGCTGATCTCCGGCATCTTCGGGTTGGTCGCCGGCGCGCTGATCCTGTTCAGCTTCGTCACCATGAGCCCGTGGATCCTCGGATTCCTGCTTGGCGTCGACCTGATCTCGCACGGCCTCGCCTGGCTGCTTTACGCGCTTCAGTCCGTGCGACGGACTGCGTAACACAGGGAGAGAAGATGATGGATACGCCCAACCGCCGCGCTTTCCTTGGCCTTGCCCGAAATGCCGCAGCTGTCGCGGCGATCGGCGCCATCGGCGTCCGCTTCATTGCGGTTGCGGAAGCGATGCCGATCGCACCCGATCTCGGCCAGACCGACCGGCGGCCGGATCTCCTGACGCAGGCACAATGGGGACCGCCGCCTCGTCCTGGCTGGCGCCGCCGGCGACCGCGCAGCCGCCGCTGGGTTTGCTGGTGGCATCGCGGGCGTCGGCGCTGCGGATGGCGGTGGCTCTAGGCCCACGCCCTTGCGCAACCGCAAGGCGGCCGACGGGTCATGAAGGCGCCGGGTAGCACCGAGCCGGACGACGGAGGAGATCGTGCGCCACACCAACCTATGGCTTCTCGGAGCCATTCTCGCGGCGCTTCTCGTTCTGGCGACCTGGTACACCCTGGCGGTATGGCAGGAAGCGCCATCAATGCCGTTTTACCGCAACGCCATCCTGGTAGGCGCTGCAATCCTGATGCTGGTGTCCGGCGGCGGCTTGATCGCACTGATGTTCTATAGCCGGCGCAGGGGTTACGACGAGCCCGTGCGCGGCGATCGAGCACCGCGGGAGTAAGGAGGCGCCGGTGAAGCACCGGCCCGGTCCCAAGCCCGGTTGCAAGGAGCGGACAATGAACCTTGCTGGCGTCTCGATCAGGCTGCTGGTGGCAATTCTCCCGACGATCATCGCCGGCGGGCCGGGCCGGACCCAGCCCGCCGCGCCGGGGCCACCCGCGGTCGGCGTGGTGGAGGCAATAAGGCGACCCATCACCGAGAGCAGTGAATTTCTCGGGCGGATCGAGGCGATCAACCGGGTCGATGTTGTTGCGCGCGTCACCGCATTTCTGGAACGGCGCCTGTTCGAGGAAGGCGCCGAGGTCAGCAAAGGCGATGAGCTCTACCGGCTCGAACGTGGCCCATTCGAAGCGGATCTGGCGTCGAAACAGGCGCAGGTGGCGCAGCTTCAGGCGACACTCGAGAATGCCAAGCAGACGACGGAACGTGCGCGGACTCTGCTCGGAGGCCCTGCCGGGCAACAATCCACCTACGACGCCGCCATCGCGAACCAGCTCAGCCTCGAAGCCCAGGTCCAGGCCGCGCAAGCCCAGGCTCAGGCCTCCCGGATCAATCTCGACTACACCAAGATCGTCGCGCCGATCGCCGGCAAGATCGGACGCACGGCTTTGACGGAAGGCAACGTCGTCGGCCCAAGCTCGGGCGTGCTGACCACCATCGTCAGTCAGGACCCGATGTATGTCACCTTCCCCGTGCCATTGCGCCAAGGACTGGAACTACGGGAACGATACGGGCCGCAAGGCGGCCTGGAGGCCGTCGTCATCAGGCTGCGACTGCCCGACGGCCGCATGTACGGTCAGTCCGGCAAACTGAATTTCGTCGACAATACCATTGCCCAGAACACCGACACGATCACCGTGCGCGGCGAGATCGGCAATCCCATCCTGCGGGCGTCCTCGGCGCCCGGCGTCACCGTTCACGAGCTGACCGACGGCGAATTCGTGACGGTCGTGCTGGAGGGGGTCCAGCCGATCGAGGTGCTGGCGATCCCGCGCTCCGCCGTACTCTCCGATCAGCAGGGCGATTATGTTCTCGCAGTCGGCGCCGACGACAAGGCCGAGCAGCGCCGCATCCAGCTCGGGCAATCGACGCCGACCATCGCGGCAGTCATCGCCGGGCTCGCGGCCGGCGACAGGGTGATCGTCGAAGGGCTGCAGCGGGTTCGCCCCGGCCAGGTCGTTTCGCCGGGGCCGGCAAGCCCAATGATCCTGTCGATCATGAAGGCCGCGGATGGTGCGGCCCCGCAAGCAGCTCCGGGCACCTCCGGCAAGGCCGGACGGGCGGGCGACAGGCCATGATGTCCGCGGTCTTCATCGATCGTCCCCGGCTGGCGATGGTGATCGCCTTCATCATCACCATCGCCGGCGCGCTCGCTCTGACGCAGATTCCGGTGGCGCAATTTCCCGACATCGTGCCGCCACAGGTCACCGTCTCGGGCACCTTCCCGGGCGCATCCGCCGAAGTCGTCGAGAACAGCGTCGCCCAGCCCCTGGAGGCACAGATCATCGGCGTCGACCGCGCGCTCTACATGAAATCGACCAGCGCCAGCGACGGGAGCTACACGCTGACGGTTTCGTTCGCGCTCGGCACGAACCCCGACATCAACACCGTCAATGTCAACAACCGCGTGCAAAGCGCGCTGTCGCAGTTGCCGACCGAAGTGCAGCAACAGGGCGTGACGGTCCGCAAGCGGTCCTCGTCGATCCTGCAATTCCTCGTGCTCTACAGCGCCAATGGCGAGCAGGATCCGCTGTTCATCACGAACTACGCCATCATCAACGTGCTCGACGCGATCGCGAGCACCCCGGGCGTCGGCCAGGCCAATCTGTTCGCCAAGATGAACTACTCGATGCGGATCTGGTTCGACACGCAACGGCTCACCAGCCTCAATCTCACGCCGTCGGACGTCATTGCCGCAATTCGCACGCAAAGCGTCCAGGCGCCGGTCGGCCGCATCGGCGCGCGCCCGATCAGTGAGGACCAGCAATTCCAGTTCAACGTGCAGACCCTGGGCCGGCTCGCCACCGTCGACCAGTTCGCCAATATCGTGCTTCGCGCCAACCCGGACGGCTCGTCCCTGCTGGTGAAGGACGTTGCCCGTGTCGAGATGGGCGCGCAAAACCTCGACAGCGAAGCGCGGATCGACGGACGCGCAGCCGTACCGGTCGCGATCTATCTGGCGCCGGGCGCCAACGCGGTGACCACCGCGCAAGCCGTGGCGGCGACGATGCAGCGGCTGTCGCAGCACTTCCCCGCCGGGCTGAGCTACCTCGTGCAATACGATTCCACGAGCTTCGTGCGCGACACCATCGCGGAGGTGTTGCAGACGCTGGGCGAGGCCTTCGTGCTGGTCGTGATCGTGGTGTACCTCTTCCTCGGCAATCTCCGAGCCACGGTCATCCCGGCAATCGCGGTTCCGGTGAGCCTGATCGGCACATTCGCCGTCCTGCTGGTGCTGGGTTATTCCGCCAATACGGTATCCCTGCTGGCGATGGTGCTCGCGATCGGCATCGTCGTGGACGATGCCATCGTCGTCGTCGAGAACGTCGAACGGGTCATGCAGGAGGAGCCTGACCTTTCTCCGACCGAGGCCAGCAAGAAGGCCATGACCCAGATCACCGCACCGATCGTGGCGATCACCCTGGTGCTGCTGTCGGTCTTCGTACCTATTGCATTCATTCCAGGCGTTTCCGGAACTCTGTTTCGCCAGTTCGCGGTGACGATCAGCGCCGCGATGGTGATCTCAGCGTTGAACGCGCTGACACTGTCGCCCGCTCTGTGCGCGCTGTTCCTGCGCCACGCCGGACCCAGGCGCGGCATTATGGGCCGCGTCCTCGGCTCGATCGACTGGATTCGCGACCGCTACAGCAGCGGCGTCCGTCGCCTCGTGCGCATGGCCAGCCTCTCCGCTCTGCTCGTCGCGCTCCTTGCCGCCGGCATCTTCGGCATGTCGCTGATCACGCCGACGGGTTTCCTGCCCGAGGAAGATCAGGGCGCCTTCTTCACCTCGGTGCAATTGCCGGACGGCGCGTCGGTGGCGCGAACCAGCGAAGTCACCCGAGAGATCGAAGACATCCTGAAGCAGATGCCAGCTGTCGACCACGTTCTTGCCATCGTCGGCTTTTCCCTGCTCGACGGCGCCTCCGAATCGAACAGCGCGCTGGTCGTGACGCGCCTGAAGCCATTTGCCGACCGCAAGGCAGCAACGGATTCCGCGCAAGCACTGATCCGGCAGACCTTCGCGGCCGGCGCGCAGATCCGACAGGCCAATGTGCTGCCGTTCAACCTGCCACCGATCATCGGTCTCTCCACCGGCGGCGGGTTCGAATACCAGCTCCAGGCACTGGAAGGACAGAGCCCGGCCGAGATCTCGAGCGTCACAAACGCGCTGATCGGCGCCGCCAATGCCGATCCACGTCTGGCGCGCGTCTTTTCCACCTTCACAGCGACCAATCCGTCGATCCATCTCGACATCGACCGCGGCAAGGCGCAGGCGCTCGGAGTGACGATCAGCGATATCTTCACCGCCCTGCAGGCGACGCTCGGCGGCATCTACGTCAACAACTTCAACCGGTTTGGCCGCACCTGGCAGGTTAACGTCCAGGGCGAAGCGTTCGACCGCAGCGATATCTCTGACATATGGCGCATCTATCTGCGCAACGCCGCCGGACAGATGGTGCCGATCAGATCGCTGGCTGGGGTCAGGATCGTGACCGGGCCCCAGGTGATCACCCGCTACAACAATTACCGCTCGGTCACAGTGAACGGCAGCCCGGCCCCCGGCGTCTCCTCGGGCACCGCGATGGCCGCGATGGCCGATGTCTCAAATGCCGTGCTGCCCGTGGGTTACAGTTTCGCATGGACCGGCACCGCGTACCAGGAGCAACAGGCGGCCGGCCAGACCGGGATCGTGCTGATGCTTGCCGTGCTGTTCGCCTATTTGTTCCTGGTGGCGCTCTATGAGAGCACGGTGATCCCGATCCCGGTGCTTCTGTCCGTCGTCGTCGGCGTGCTCGGCTCCTATGTCGGCATCAAGCTCGCAGGCCTCAATCTCGACCTCTACGGCCAGGTCGGGCTGGTGGTGCTGATCGCGCTCGCCGCCAAAAACGGGATTCTGATCGTCGAATTCGCCAAGGAGCAACGCGAAGCGGGCGTGGCGCTAGAGGACGCCGCGGTCCAGGGCGCCCATATGCGCTTCCGCGCGGTCATGATGACCTCCGTGGCCTTCATCCTTGGTCTGCTGCCGCTCGTGATCGCGACCGGCGCTGCGGAGCTCAGCCGCAGGGCTGTCGGTACAGCCGTGTTTGCGGGGATGCTCGCCGCGAGCTCGATCGGAATCTTCCTGGTGCCGATGCTCTACGTGACGTTCCAGCGTCTGCGGGAACTCGTGAAGAGCAAGCCATTGCCCGCCCATTGAATCGACCGGGCGCACTTGGTCGACCACATTGAATTGAGTCACTCGCTCACGCCGTCCCGCAGCACCAGCCGCGCGATGTTGAGCTGATGAATCTGTTTGGTGCCCTCGTAGAGCCGGAACAGGCGGACGTCCCTGTACCAGCGCTCGATCGACGAAAGGTCCGCGATATAGCCGGCGCCGCCGAACGTCCGCACGCAACGGTCGGCCACGCGGCCGCACATCTCCGTCGCGAAATACTTGCACATCGACGCTTCGATCGCGACGTCTTCGCCGCGGTCGCGCTTGCACGCCGTCTCGAGAATCATCGATTGCGCCGCAAAGATCTCGGTGCGGCAGTCGGCGATCATCGCCTGGACGAGCTGATAGTTCGCAACCGGCTCGCCGAACTGGACGCGGCTCGTGGCATGACGGACGGCCATGTCGAGCATCCTCTCGCTCGCGTCGTGCGAACATGGGCCATCGCCTGCCACGCAGAAAAGCTGCGGGGGGTGCAGGCGAAGCGATGTCGCGAGTGCTTAGCCGGCGAGGCAGAGCGCAAGTACTTAATCCAGGTGAAGACGCCTCACATTGCCAATCATTGCGTGCATGGCGCGCCGTAGCGGCGCAGGAGATCGCTCGTGATGACCTCGTTAGCTGCCAAAACGGTCCGGGAGGTGGTCATCTCCCCTCTGCTCTCGTCCTAGATCTGAGCGAGATTTGCCCTTTCCCCGCTCCGGTATCCCTCGCGCGAGGTAACGCGCTCAAGATACGGAACGGCACTGTCGCAGATCCCGACGCCGTATTCGATCGCCCATGTCAGACAGGTCGTTAGCAATATATCGGCCGTGGTGAACTGGTTTCCCATGAGGTATTGACGGCCGTCGGACAGCGCAACGTCGACATGGCGGAGTTGCCCGCGAAAGTACTCGGCAGCCTGGGAAACGACCTGAGGAGCTTCGCCGTAGATGTGGGCCAGCCCCTTGTTGGTGCCATGCCGCCTCATGACATACAGGCTCGTTGAATCCAGTTCGGTTACGATAAAGAAGCACCACTCCAGCCACTTCGCGTAAAGCTTCGGGCAGCTCGGAACGAGGCCGCCATCGGACGTCCGGTGCTTGCTGGCCAGATACGCTACGATCGCAGCACTTTCTCCGATGGTCAGGTCACCGTCCTGCAGAAGCGGAATCTTCTGGCGCGGATTCAGCGCCGTATATTCCGCCGTCTTGGTCTCTCCCGATCGCGGCAGGATCGGCCGCGACTGGTACGGAAGATCGAGTTCATGAAGCGCCCAATGCGCGCGAATGGTGCGTGAGGTGCCGACACCCCACAGGATGAGACCATCTGTCATCACCATGTCTCCACCGACGGGCGCAAATCGAGTTCGTGAGTCCAGCCGTCTCTGGATTGCTGGTGAGCAAACCAGTACGCTTCGGCAATGGAAGCCGTTTTGGTAAGGCTATCGGGTGGAATTTCGCTAGCGCTGACTCCGGTCGCCGCCTTCATGCGCTGATGAATGGCTTCGCTGTCAACGCCCGCGTCGATCAAGAGATGGACGACGTGAACGTTCTTCGGTCCAAGCTCACGGGCCATCGCTTGGGCGACCGCCCGCAAGCCGAACTTTGCCGCCGAAAATGCTACAAAGCCCTTTCCTCCTCGAACGCTTGCGGTCGCGCCGGTGAACAGCATCGTACCCCGTCCACGTGTGGACATGTGCTTCGCCGCCTCACGGCCCACTAGAAAACCCGCATAGCAAGCAAGTTCCCAGGCCTTGAAGAACAGCTTCTCAGTCGTCTCTAGCAATGGCTTGTTCACGTTCGATCCGGCGTTGAAGAGACACACTTCGATCGGACCGACATCTCTCTCGACATCCGTGAACAGTTTCTGAATTTCCTCTTCCTTGCGCGCATCGACGCTGTAAGCACGCACCTCATGTCCAGCTGCGCTGAGTTCGTCAACCAGTGCCTGAGATTTGGCGGCCTCTCGCCGTGCGATGCAGACCTTGTACCCGCCTTGCGCAAAACGGCGCGCCACGGCTGCGCCTATGGCGTCCCCCGCACCGACCAGAAGGGCTACACCGTTTGACTTCGTCATTGCTGTCTCCACAACATCAGTTTCTACTTGGACGCCGCGCGGACGGACTTGTTCGCGATCATCGCATCGATTGCGCTGTCACTGTAGCCGAGCTCGCGCAGTACCACGCGCGAGTGTTCACCTACCCGTGGCGCCGGACCACCGATGGCGGCCTTGTTGACCTCGAAGATGGCCGCAGGCTTGGGCTGCCGCACCCGCCCCACCGTCGGCTGGTCGAACTCTTCGATCAGCCTGCGCGCTACGACCTGCTCGTTCTGGACGATCTCTCCGCGACGCAAGATCGGCGCGCACGGCACATCGGCGGCATCCAACCGCTGCAGCCACTCAGCGGTGGTTCGCTCAGCGATGTACTCCTGCATCTTGTTGATGCGCGCGGTGGCGTTTACGAAGCGCGCCCCCGGGGTCGCAAACCGCTCGTCCTCGGCCAGCTTTGGATCGCCCGACGCCTTGCAGAAGCCCTGCCATTCGGAGTCCGAAATCGTGCCGCAGGTGATATAGCCGTCGAGCGTCTTGAATACGAGGTCCGGCCGATCGTTGGGATCCGTGGTCGTGGCCTCGGCGCCGACCACCGTATATTGCATCATGCCTTCCGGCCACAGATACGAGATCATGGCATCCAGCATTGCCACCTGGATGTGGTCGCCCTGCCCGGTCTTCTCCCGTGCATAAAGCGCCGAGGACACCGCCTGCGCCGTGAACACCGACGTTGTCTTGTCGCAAACGATGGTGCGGATCATCTGCGGGCGATTGGTCACCGGCTGCGACTGAATGTCGGCAAAACCGGACAGCGCCTGCACGATCGGATCATAGACGCGCTTCTTCACATACGGCCCGCTGTCGCCGACCCCGCTGATCGAGACATAAATCAGCCGCGGGTACTTCTTGCGCAGCTCCTCCTGGCCGAGTCCGAGGCGCTCCATTGTGCCGGGACGGAAGTTCTGCACCAGCACGTCGCTCTGCGCCGCCAGCTTGGCCAGCACCTCGCGGCCCGTCTCGCTCTTGATATCGATCGAAAGGGAGCGCTTGCCGCGATTGCACGAAACGAACAGCGCCGAGAACTCGCCGGCCGCGTCGATCAGCGTCCGGCTCCGGCGCGTGCCGTCGCCGCTCGTCGGCTCGATCTTGAGCACATCCGCTCCCTGATCCGCCAGAAACATGGTCGCGTATGGACCCGACACCACCGCTGTCAGATCCAGGACGCGCACTCCGCTCAAAGGTCCTGGCATTTCCTCACTTCCTCCGTTGGTCCGTCGTCTTGTCACACGCTCAAATACATGCGCCTGATATCGTCGTTCTCGATCAGGGATTTCGTGTCGCCGGCGAATTGAACCCGCCCCTGACTGAGCACGTAGACATAGTCAGCCAGTTGGGTCGCAAGGTGATAGTTCTGCTCCACCAGCAGAAGCGGGGTCCCGGACGCCTTGATGTCCATGAGCACGGCTTCGAGCTTCTCTATGATCACCGGCGCCAGGCCTTCGCTGGGCTCATCGAGAATCATGAGGTCTGGACCTGCCACCAGCGCCCGCCCGATAGCCAGCATCTGCTGCTCACCGCCAGACAATTGTCCGCCGAGACTCTTGCGCCGTTCGGCAAGGCGGGGAAATATCTCGAACACATACTCGATGGGCTTACGTCGGGGCCGGCGTTTCGACGCACCATAGGCAATGGCAAGATGCTCTTCGACAGTTACGGTGGGGAAGATGCCGCGATCCTCCGGCACGAAGGCAATGCCGGATTTCACGATCCGATGCGTCGGCAGCCGTGTGATGTCAATCTCATTGAAGACAACGCGGCCACGCCGCGCGGGCGTCAGCCCCAATATTGAGCGCAGCGTCGTCGTCTTGCCAGCACCGTTGCGGCCGAGCACCGCCACGCACTGCGCGGTGGTTACGGAGAGATCAACGCCTTGCAGGACGTGGCTTTCGCCATAATAGGTGTGAAGGTGCTCGACCTTAAGCATGGCGCTGCCCCAGATAAGCCTGGATCACCTGAGGATTGGACTGGATCTGATCCCTCGTCCCCGTTGCGAGCACCCTGCCGTAGCTCAGCACCGTGATGATGTCGCAGATCGCAAACACGACATCCATGTCGTGCTCCACAAGCAGAATGGTCAATTCGGATGACAAGCCGTTGATCAGCTTGATCAGACTGGTACGCTCGTCAGGCGACGTGCCCGCCGCAGGCTCGTCCATCAGCAAGATCTTCGGCTCCGCACAGAGCGCGATCGCGACCTCGAGTTGACGCTTCTGTCCGTAGGAGAGTTCGTTGACCTTCCGGTGCAGCACGGTGTCCAGATGCATCTGCTCTGCCGCAAGCCGCGCTTTCCGGACGACGTCGGTAAATGACCGGCACGACTGGAATATGGAACGCCGCGAGGCATCAAATGCTTGACATGCAACACGCAGGTTCTCAAGAACAGTGACACTCTCAAGCAGCATGTTCTTTTGAAAGGAGCGTGAAAGACCGCCTCGCGTGACGAGATCGGGCCGCCCCTGCTTCACCGGAACCCCCTGGATGAGAATTTCGCCGCTGGTCGGCGGCTGCCATCCCGTGATGATGTTGAACAGCGTGGTCTTGCCGGCGCCGTTGGGGCCGATCACCGCATGGCGTTGACCAGACGGCACCTTCAGATCGAGGTCACTGATGACCTGCAGCCCGCCGAAGGCCTTGCGCAGGTTTCGAATTTCGAGGGCGCTCATTGCCGTTTTCCGATCAGCGCGCTGATGGAGCCGAGAACGCCACCGCGGAAGAACGCGACCACAAGCATGAAGAAGATACCGAAGAACAAATTGTATTCTTCCGTAATCATGCTCAGCGCCTGCTTGACCACGACGAAGACCGCGGCTCCCACAAATGGCCCTAGAATTACATTGGCGCCGCCGATGATGACCATCAGAACTCCCTCACCGCTCATCTGCCAGCTCATCGCATCGGGATTGACGAAATAGGTGTACTGTGACTGAAGAATACCTGCGACCGCACAGATCACGGCAGCCAGCGCGAACGATCCGACCTTGTAGTTGGCGACCGCATATCCCATCGACATCATGCGACGCTCGTTTTCACGAATGCCGACGAGGACGCTGCCAAAGGGCGAAGTTACGATCCGCCACAGCATCAGCAGGGAGAGAACCGCGACAACGAGTACGTAATAATAGAAGACGGTGGGGTTGTCCGCGCTCATGCCGAGCAGCGACAGATCGGGGCGCGGAATTCCCGTCATTCCATCCGACCCGTTGGTCCAGCGCAACTTGATCGCGGCGCCATAGAACATCTGCGAGAACGCCAGTGTGATCAGGAGGAATTCAACGCCACGCGTCCGGGTGCAAATCGCGCCGATTGGCGCCGCGATTGCGGCCACGACTACTAACGTGACCGGGGCTGAGATCCACAGCGGCCAGCCCAACAGAGCCGTTCCGATCGCGATGCCGTATCCCCCGAACCCGAGAAACATCGCCTGTCCTAGAGATACGAGACCGGTGTATCCGGTCAGAAGATTGATGCCAGATGCAAATATTCCCGCGATCATGACTTCGACTGCCAGGGTCATGACGTAGCCAGACACGAACGATGGCAGCGCGCATAAGCCGAAGCCAATAGTGACGAACAAGGCGGCGTACGCACGACGTGAAGCGGGAAGCGGCAGAGGCTTCATTGCGCCGGCTCTCCGCTCGCTCGTGAGCGTGACATCTGCGCTCATGCAACCCTCCCGACCGCGCCGAAAAGGCCCTGCGGGCGAAAGATCATCACAGCTATCAGAAGGATGTAGATTGCAAACAGCTCGGCTTCCGGAAGATAGGCCTGAGCAAATGTATCCGTCATGCCGACGATAAGCGAGGCGTAGAACGACCCCTTGAGATTGCCGAGGCCGCCCACCACCACGACCACAAAGGTCGTGACGACAATTCCGATGCCCATGCTGGAGTAGATGCTCATAACCGGCGCCGAGACGACGCCGGCAAATCCGGCTAGCGCGGAACCGAACCCGAATACCAGCGCGAACAAGACATTGATGTTGATGCCGAGCGCCGTGACCATCTCGCGGTTGTCGACCCCGGCCCGCAGCGTGGCCCCGACCAGGGTGCGATCGATCACCAGGATGAGCCCGACGGCGATGACGATGCCAATTGCGATGATGAATAGCCGATAGATCGGATATTCAATTCCCAGCAAGGCGACACGGCCCATCAGGACATCAGGCGTGACAATGCTGTGAAACGCCGATCCAAAGATATACTCGACTGCGCCGGCGGTGGCGAACAGCAGGCCAAACGTCAGCAACGCAAGATCGAGATGCGTCGAGCGGCCGCGCTGCGCCAGGGGCTGCAGCACGAAGAACTGCAGGATGAAACCGGCCGCGAACGGGAGCAGCGGACCAACGAGCAGCGCGAGCCAGAACGAACCCGTGTTGTTGGCGACGACCAACCCGAAATAGGCCCCCATCGTAAAGAAGGCGCCGTGAGCCAGATTGAGAATGTTCATCAGCCCGAAGATCAATGTAAGGCCGACGGCGAGAAGGAACACCAACATGCTCAACTGCACGCCGTTGAGAAGTTGAATCATGAAAGGCTGCATGCTTCACCCAAATTCGAGAGACGCGGGCCCGCCGGGGCGAAGCCCGCCTCGGATCAGAACGATTTCGTGCAACCCGGCAGATCGCCAGCGCCAGGAAACTGGTCCAGCGGCTTACGCTGCATCTTGCCGTCGGGGCCCTTGACGATCTCGACCACATAGACCTTCTCAAGCAATGCGCTGTTCTGCGCGTTGAACTTGATCTTCCCGCGTGGCGAATCGAACGTCAGGTCTCGCATGGTCGAAATGAACTTCGCGCGGTCTTGCGGCATCTCGCCGCCGAGCTTTTCGAGAGTGAGCATGATGGCCTTGCCGTTGTCGTAACCAAGCGCCGCGCTCACGTCGGGATCCTGCTTGTACTTTGCGTTATAGGCCTTGACGAACTTCTGATTCACCTCGGTTTCGATGCTGGGGTAATGCGTGGCGACGTGCTGGGCATTGAGCGCCAGATCGCCGAGTGCGGGCCACAGCGCCTCGTCGTAGACCCAGTGATCGCCAATAAGCGGAATCTTGGTGCGAAGGCCGAAATCGGCGTGCTGCTTGACGACCTGGATTGCTTCCGCGCCTGCATAGAATGCGTAGATGATTTGCGCGCCGGAGTTGGCAGCCTGCGTCAATGCGGCGCTGTAATCCTTTGTCTTCTGGAACGGTGTCCAGATTTCCTCGATAACCTTTCCGCCGTTGTCTTCGAAGCCGCGCTTGAACCCCCCGATGAATGCGCGGCCCGCAGAGTAATCAGGCCCCATCGTCACGGCGGTCTTGATCCCCTTGCTTGCCCAGTACTTGCCGGAGGCATATTCAAATCCGTTGGCGCTGAAAGAGGTGCGGGCGATGTATGGGCTGCAGAACTTGCCGGTGATCTCGTCCGCGAAAGCGTTTACGAACACCATCGGCATTTTGTTCTTGTCGGCAAGCTCCGAGATGGCAATGCCGACATTCGAACCGACGACACCGGCAACCAGGTCGACCTTGTCCGACTGAACGAACTTGTTGAATCTCTGAACGCCCACGCTCGGCGTCAACTCGTCGTCCGCGCGGACAATCTCGATGGGACGACCGTTACTCTTGTTGCCGAACTCTTCCAGTGCGATTTGAAAGCCGCGATCGATGCTTTCCGCCGGAACTGCATAGACGCCCTTGTACGGCAGCATCAGACCGATCTTGATGGCGCCCTTCTCCTGCGCGTAGGTCGGCACGCCGGCCGATGCTGCGAGACCGATCGCCCCGGCGAGCCCCACAAGCACATATCCCTTGAAAGAAGTTGCCATTTCGCTCTCCCTCGTGCCGGCCCGTCCGCCCGGAACTCCCGCTTGAGGAGTCGCGGCACGGCGGTCGCGGTCTGCGTCGATTTTTATGGGAGAGTGTTAGATCGCGAGGCTGATCCTGACTTGCAGAATAGCGCCACGGCTTTCGTCAAAGCGCCATCTTGTCCCGAAGGCCGGTGGCGCACTCAAGCTGGCGTTGCCTATGACAGGCAACGCTGACGGAACCCCGAGGGAGTGATGCCGGTCGCCTTCTTGAAACTCGTCGAGAAATGCTGGGCGTCGTTGAAACCGGTCGCAAGGGCTACATCGACAATGTTGTCTTCCGTTGCCGAGAGCCGTCGCTTCGCCTCCTCGATCCGAAGCGAGAGCACGTAGTTGTACGGCGTCAAGCCGACGCTTTCCTGAAATGCGCGCAGGAAGTGCCGCTTGCTCAGCCCGGCGATTTCGGAGAGTTCCGCGAGAGATATGGGCTGAGTAAGGTTCTCACGCACATACTCCTCAACACTCCGTAGGCTTCGGCCCGATAAACCGCCGCGCAGTTTGTTGGACGGCTGATGACTTCGATCGCTGATGCGAGAAATATGAGCCAGCGCCTGGATCGACCACCCCTCCGCCATGAGGCTGAAAACATTGTCCGGCGAGGTCGCTTCGCGGCAAAGTTCGGCGAGGCCACGCGTCAGTCCATCGTGCTCAAAAGCGATCGTGCAGTTCGTGATCGCGTGCTGCAGGCGTTCGCCCACAAAAGATGGGTTTAAGAATACCACGGTGTAATCGAGGGTCGGTCCGACGTTCCACTCACCTTCGATCTCGATTGCGGCAGGAAAGATGGCCAGCTTCGACTTCCCGGAAAATCGCCGCTCAACCGGACGTCCGTCAATCGTCGCTCTTAGACGTTCGGCCCCCTTTCCGAACCAGAACAACGACAGCTCGGGCTGACGAAAATGCCAGTGCATGCGCCCGATCGTCTCCCTGCGAAGAATTTCGATCCGCATGCTCGGGGTATCGGTGATGACGGATGACACGAGATCGCCGCCAACCAACCGAACGTAGTTCTGACCGACGGTTCCCATTCCGCAAACCTCATTGAACGCGCGTTCCAATATAGAATGCACTCAAATGGGGGGAAGGGCGAGGCCCTTTCCTTGATGCGATGCAGCATAGTTCTTAATGGTTCAATTGCTGCACGGTCCCGGTAATTGTTGTTGCGACACTCCTGATCCAGAAGTTCGTTCTGCGCGACAAGGTCGGATCGGCCAAGACGATCTCGGTCTGATCAGCCTTCGGCGCAGCTTCAAGTTCGGTTGCTGGAGTGACCACCGGCCGGCCTGCCCCTGACCGGACCGTGTCGGCGCAGAGCGCAAGACGTGCTTCGGCTCGTTGTGCCCGAGGTAATTTCGACCATGTTGGCGACCACGACAGGGCCGGGGTGTCCCCCTGCTTCCAATCTCGGCCGCGTCGTCATGGCAGGCGCCCTCGAAGAGCTTGTCTGCAGCGGATATCAAGGATGCCTGTTATATTCCGCCGGAATCGGTTGCCGACGGCACCCTGTTGGGTGAATTTCATCCGGCTGACACAATATGCAATTTTGCAAATCGCGCGTTCTTACGTTGCTTGCCATCAGGCCCGATGGGCGAGCAACCGTCGCGGAGCTCGAGCAGCACCTCCGGGACAATGCCGATACTCAAGTGCCAGAAGTCGTAGACAAGCTGCTTGACGACATCGATATGATCGAAACGGGCCTCGTCATATCCGACGGCAAAGAACTACAGATCACCGACGCCGGCCGTGAGGTCGCAAATGTAATTAGGCACTATCGCGATCAACTCCCCTTTACGGCCGGAACGCCGGGCGCCGAGGCTTTAGGGCTGATCGACCGTCTTATCGGCTCGGACGTGAGATCGCGGATTTTCGACCTTGAATTCCGGGGTGCAGACACAGACTCGGCCGAACGAGCCGGCGAAGAGGGCAAAGACCAGCAGCCGCCGCCTCCCATAGAGCCGCTCACCGCAGCGCAACAGTCCTTGCCCATCGCAGCTCTAGGTTCACAAGACCCAGCGAATTCCCCCATTCCCGAGCCCATCGAGCATTCGCCCTCAGTCAGACCTGATCCCCGACCGAGCGCTCGGCGCGCGTTTTCCAACGACACCGGCCACACAGCCCCGCGAGCCCCCGCATCGCGAGTGCCTGTCGGCAAGAGCATAGGCGGCAAGCTTAGTCGCCTGGGCCTCATGTGGCGTAAGCACTTGGAGCCGGATCTGCCGAAAGAACGACCGACGGGCCGGAGCACGGGCCTCAACGGCGGACTCGTTGCGCTGGTCAGCTTGCTGGCCCTCATCATCTGCGCCGGAGCGGTCATCGCGCTGGCGCAGATCAGATCGTTGAAGACGGAAATTTCCTCGCTGCAGCGCGAGCTGTCACCTCTGAAGGAGCGGCTCGCTCGCATGGATCTGGCAGAGAAGGCCAGAGAGGCCAAGGATGCAAAGGCGCGAGAGGAAGCCGACCGACGGCCGGCAGCTGTTTCTCAGCAGGCACCTCTCAGCCTGTCCCGCGAGGAGATTCAACTCATTCGCGAATACATCAAGCCGGCGCCTGCCAGCGGCCCTTCCACGGCATTGGCAAACGTAGGAGATGCCGTCGCATGGCCGACGATTCCGTTTCCTTCGCCCGTGACGGAGAAGGTGCCCAAATTGCTTGGGGCGCGGTTCACGATTCGCAACGGCGCCATCCTCGTCGTGCGGCGCGACAGTCGCCAGGTCGACGCTGTGCTGGGTCCGAATTGATTTGAATCTCGCGAGTGCGCCGACGATCACGACGCAATCGGTTTCAGGCCGTGCGGGGCGCGCGCAGGTAGAGGAAATGGGAGATGAGGCACGACGTCAGGGTAGCGCCCAGGATCCCTGCCAGCAGGTAGAATCCTTCCCCCGACGGCACCGCGATCCAGCCCAATGATGCCTGCCGGGCCGCCTGTGCAGGGCTTTGCCACGACATCAGCAGGAAGCCGGCATATCCGGCGGCGAACTGCGTCGAAACGGCGAGCGGCAGCTTGGAGCGCATCATCAGGCCGAGACACGCCAGCGCGAAGATCGGCAGCGCAATGCCAAACAGCTGGACGCCTGCGAGGTCGGTGTATTCGGCCAGCGCCTCGTGGCTGCGCTGAAACAGCCCGAACACCCTGAGGTTCAGGTACCAGAGCGTCGCGGAGGACGGGGTGCGCTCGAGCGCGAGGGCGGCCAGCTCGGCCGACAGCGTCGCCACGAACAGGGCCAGGGGTCCGAGAAACTGGAGTTTGAATAGCCGACTCATGGGACAAGACTAACGTTGCAAACGTTGATCCTGTCTTAAGAGTTCCCGAGCCCCGGCCGGAAAGCCGAACGCCGTCAATCGCCGGTTAAGCCCCCTTCAGGGCTGGTTGTTCGGCGGGCGCTCGATGAAGCGCCGGCTGCCGTTGAGCAGCTCGAGATTGTTGGCGATGACGGGATTGCCGGGGTCGAGCGCATAGGCCTTCTCGAACTTGCGGCGCGCCGCCGACAAATTGCCGCGCAGCATGTAGGAGTAGCCCTGATCGTTCAGGAGCTGGACGGTCTCGCCGCCGAGGCGGACTGCCTGCGCGTAGGCCTGGTCGGCGAGATCGAAGCGGCGCAGGCGGTCGTAGCTCGCCGCAAGACCCATCCAGGCGGTCAGATCCTTCGGCGACTTCTCGACGCCATCACGAAAATAACGGTTGGCGATGCCGTAATTGCCGCGATTGAAGTGCTCCAGCCCCAGCCGCACCGGCTCGTCCGACGGATAATATTTGACGTCGGTCGGCTCCTGCACCGGATCCGGGCCGCCGGCGTCGACGGGCGCGACGATCGCGGCCTGCCGCACCGTGTAGTCACACGCGGCAAGGCCAGTCGCGAGCCAGCAACAGGTCAGCATCAGAATGAGACGCCGCATCAGTCCTTGTCCCCCGCCGGCTTTCCCTAATCTCTGCCAGCCCCCAGCAAAATTCTGCAAAACAACCCCATGCACAGTAGGCATATCATTGAAATAGCTAAACTATTTATCTTGCTCCAGCTCCGCCAACCGGTACCGAGACACCGGCCGATGAGCCGGCCCCCAACCCTTCGATGTTGACGTTCTGTGTCGTGGGCGGCCGTTGGCCCATCATCTTGGTGGAATCGCCGATATCCGGAAGCTGATCAGTCGGCTGTCTCAAGGTTCCATAGCGCGTGACGGCGGAGCCGGCGCGGCGCGCATCGGTGGCGATGCGAGTGTCGCCGACATAGCGCGGCCAGGGCGTGATGGTGTGGGTGGCGGCGTTGACCTGCTTGGCGTCGCCGGCGCTCATGGTGATGGTGTCGGAGCGCTGGAAATAGCGGTCCATCTCGTCATGCCCGGCGAGGCCGTAACATCCCCCGAGCAGGAAGGGCGCGCACAGAGCCAGATACCTGATGGTCATCTCTCGCGTCCTTCAGTTGAGGGTTTTCACGACGGTCTGGTCGGCGGGAGGCGGCGGAGGCGGCGCCCTGAGCTCAGGCGCGATGATGTGGCCATAGGGCCCCTTCACCTCGCCGCCGGAATTGACGTAATCGTTGTAGCGCTTGCGGACTTCCATCTGGCCGTTGAGGAAGAAATCGACGTCGTTGGGCGGCAGCCGCGAATCCAGCGGCGAGGCCAGTTGCTGGCCCGGCGCGGCCGGCGCAACTAGCCGCGGCGTGACGATGATGACGAGATCGGTTTCCTCCTGCTGGTAAGACGCGGAGCGGAACAGCGTGCCGAGCACCGGCACCGAGCCGATCCAGGGCAATTGAGAGACGTCCTCGCGGTTTCGTGTCTGGAGCAGGCCGGCGATGGCAAAACTCTGGCCGTCGCGCAGCTCGACCGTGGTCCGCGCGTCGCGACGCGTCAAGGCAGGAATTCGTGTCCCCTGAATCGTCACCGCGTTGGCGAAATCGAGTTCGCTGACTGACGGCTCAACCCGAAGATTGATCACGCCGCGCGAGAGAACGGTGGGCACGAAGGCCAGTTCGACGCCGAACTTCTTGTAGTCGATCGTAATGGTGGGAAAGCCGGTCGAGGTCGTGTTTGGTATTGGCACCGGGAATTCGCCGCCGGCCAGAAAACGCGCCGCATCGCCCGATAGCGCCATAAGGTTCGGCTCGGCCAGGCGACGTATCATCCCCTTGGTTTCAAGCGCCGTTACCAGACTGTCGATCGACATGCCGTTATTGAGCCTTAGCACGCTCGTAAGCAATGCGCCGTACGGGACCGCTCCGCTCGCCAGCGTGCCTGCAGTGCCAAGCAGAGGAAGCGTACTGGGAGGAGCATTCCCCCCGATGGGAGTGCGCCCTGCTTGAGTGACGTCTCCGAGGCCAGTTTGCCCGATATTGGTGCCGTTCGCATTGGCGGCATACAGGTTGACGCCGAGATCACGTCCAGCCTTCCTGAAAACTTCGAGGAAGCGGACTTCCAGCATCACCTGCTGAGGCGCTGCAACGTTCATGGCGTTGACGACCGTGCCCCCTTTTGGAAGCGTACCGGTGGCAATCGCCACGGCGCGCTCGGCGGTGACGGCGTCGCTCGCCGTCCCGCTCAGCACCACCTGCCCCTCAGACGACGAGACGCGAATGCCTTGCGAGCCGGTGCTGGCGCGGATGTTCTGCTGCAGGCTGTTGGTGTCGATGGCAACCTCGACATCGAGGATGCCGATCTGCTTCATCGAGGAGTCGAGCAGGATGACGTTGGTGGTGCCGGTCTGCTTGCCCTGGATGTAGATCAGGTGATCGCTCAGCGACTTGACGTCGGCAATGTCGGACGAGCCCGCGACGATGGTCGCGAAGGCCTGGTCAACCCGGAAGGTCCTGGACTTGTTGACGATGACCTTGACGCGCTGGACGTCGTTCATCTCGCTGACGAAAACGCCGCCGCCGGATACGCGCCGGTCGGCCGCGCCGGCGCGATCCGCGGAGCCGACCAAAGCAAGGCCGGCGCCCAGAGCCAAAACGCCCAGGGCGAAACGCCCAGCTCCGGCCCTCATGAAAACGCGACCGCCACCCATTTCAAAACCCCTTGCCGCATTCTGCGGCTGCCCCAACAATGTATTCCCGGGCGCCTTAGCAACTCTCCTTCGCACGCAACGCCACAGAGCTTACAATTCGTTCCACTACAAACCGTTACCAATATTTCCCGGTCGGCGGAGGCTTGGGACGTCAACCCGTCCCGCCCAAAGCGCCGGCCGCGCAATGCATCCGCCTGAGGATCATCATCAATCCCGGGATGAAATGGCAAGGCGAGACGTCTCTCGCAGTGCGGTAACGCCACAGAAAACTGTCAATTGTTGCCGCGCGGCACCACTTTTCCCGGCTTATCCGCGGCAGAGCGGGTATCTCTAGGCCCACAATCCACAGGTGCCATCGCACAGCCCGCGACTGCCGATGAGCGTGCTCATTGCAGCGTCGAGGCCGGGAAAACTCGGCTCATGGAGAGAACGGAACCTGGGTCGAGGCGCTCGGCGCGTTCAGGGACGATCCCCAGATCGGAACGAGCATTGCAAAATCCGGCTGAGACGCCGTGACCGTCAGCATTCCTCCTCCCGATGTTGTGGCGAGCGTCGGGCTTAGACCACCGGCATAGAGGAACGGGGCCGTATTCTGCTTCTCCGTGCTGGTCATATAGTCACCCGTACAGCCCGAGGGTGAGTTGTTGCTGATGACAGCAGGCGTATAGCACTGGATCATCATGGCACGGGCGCCGGCTCCCGCGAGATGCCGAAGCGACTGCATCGTGATCGCATAACGTCCGAAATCGACGATCGCGAACACCAGCATGAAGAACACCCCGCCAACCACGCAGAACTCGAGGGCCGCCACTCCGCGATTGTCGAGCTTCCTCATCACTTCACCAGAGCAACGACTTGGGTTTTGGCGATGGTGCCCGGCGCGCAGCCTGACGTGCTCATGTAGGCACTACCGCTCATGGTGAGAGTATTGGCAATCACTTCCGTACAGGCCGTATTTGTACTGGCCGTTGTTCCGTTCCACGTCACATCGACATTGGGGAAATAGAGCGCGCCGCCCAGAGCAACGTTACCACTGCCGTTGATGGTGACATTGTTGTTGCTCTTGGTCGGGGCCTGATCGTCGATCAAAACGCCATTCAGAAGAGAAGAGAAGGAGTTGACTGCAGGAGCGGAGAGACTGACCGTAGCGCCACTGATGGAAATGCTCGAGTCCCCCAGCAAAACGAGGGTTACGCCTGTTCCTGAACTCGTGCACGTGCAGTTGACGTATCCGCCGTTGATCTTAATCGCCGCCTTATAAAAGATATACGTGCCGGACGTTGCGCCTTCTGTGTCAAAAGTTACGTAGTCCCCTGTCGTCACGGTGAGGTCCTTGTATGCCCCCGTGCCCGAACTGTTCGGAGTGATCTTATAGCAATTCTTGACATCAGCAGGTAACCCAGGGGCGCACGTTATTTTCTGTAGTGGCGCCGTATTGCCGGTTCTGCTGTTGAACGATGCAGTATTCAATGGCGCAAGCGGATTCGTCGCGGGCAGCATGTTGTAATTATAGGGCACCCCGGGATCGCAATTGCCCGAATTGGTGCAGCCATTGACAGCATTCACAGCCCAACCCGAACCGGTGAATGTCGGAGTGCTCGCATATTTGACGGTATTATTCGCCATCAGCCCACAACCATTTCCGGTGATATTGACGCTCCCGCCCAACGTAAGTCCGATGGTGTTGGGAGCCAGCCCCAACGCACAAAGGTCCTTCGGGTTCTGAATTTCGACAATCGCTTGGGCGCGGATGTTGGCGGTGGATAGGCCAAGTATACCGGCGAGGTATGTCGGCTGCTGCTGGGTCACAACGGCGCGAACGAAACTGCCGCTCGTCGAGCCGGCCCACGCGCCGGCAGAATAACTGCCCCGATCGATCTCAACGGTCCGCGTCGTACCTGCCGGAAGCGCGCAGCCCGTAAACGACTCGCCGGTATTGCAGAACGAGTTCTGTGCCGCGAACTGCTTGCCGCGGTAGACATAGTCCTGCCCGGTATCACAATTGGTGCTTGCGGAGATTGTGCAGGCGAGGGTCAAGCCGCCGGAATACGCCGCCGCATCGGCGGCGCTCTGGGCGTGTTGCTTGGTCACGTGCCACGATCCAGCCTCGGCCCCGAGCGCCATGACTCCGACCAGCGGGACAAGCGCGATGACGTATGCAAAAGCAACGGAGCCACGATTACAGCGACGCAGGTTGCGCATAACGTTCTCCTACTGAAATCGTTCTGAATATTTGACCGTGCAGGTGCTGCACAACATCGAACTGAGCACCATCGGAGACAATGAGAAGCTTGTCGTGAAGGTGTAGTATTTGGGCAATGTTGCGCCCGAAGCGCACGGAGCGGGCGTGCCATCACAGTACACCTCCGCAGTGATGGAATAACCTCCGACGGACGACGGCAGTGAGCTTTTCCAGTCGTTGACAGCGGATGAACTCGTGACGTCGCTCGGCGGCTTGTATTGGGTGAACTGGCCCATATCACGCAAAGCCTGATGCGCGGAAAGGTACTTGAAGCCAGCGATCGCAACATCAGCCAGCGGAAACAAGATGGTTATCAGCATGAAAAGAAGGACAATGGGCAGCTCGAAAGAAACAGCCCCGCCTTGATCCTGGATGAACGAAATCTTGCGGCCCATGCCTACCTCACCATGCAACTTCCTGCGCGCGCGCCGCGCCTACTTCAGCACACGGATCAGATTCAAGAGCGGCCCCCCGCCCAGGATGACGAACATGGCCGGCAGGAGAAACAACACCATCGGGATGGTCAGCTTGGCACCGAGCTTGTGAGCGCGTTCCTCAAGCTTGGTGATCCGCTCCCGCCGAAGATCCGTGGCGATGCTGCGCAAAACCTGACTCAATGGCGTACCGTATTGGAGGCTCTGGCTGATCATGGTGCCGAAGCGGCGAAGTCCATCCGATAGAAGCCCCATCTTCTCGAATGCATCGAAACGATTTGGCAGCAACCGGAGATCATCCAGAAGCCCGTAGAGGACGCGAGACATGGCCGGATTTGTCTCGCCCATTTCCGTGGCCACGCGCTGCAAAGCCCCCTCGAGCCCCATTCCGGCTTCGCTGCAGACGACCAAAAGATCTATCGCATCCGGCGTCCCCAGTCTGATTGCGGCATCGAAACGCCGCTTCAGCACAAACAAGATGAGCCGGGGTCCTACAATCCCGACTACCAGACCAACGAGCGTCAGGAGGAAAACATCCTTCTGCTCACTTCCCGAGAGCAGCGCACCAACAAAGATGACGACCGGCAAGAGGACCATGCTGACGATCTTGATGCCGAGCCAGATCGGCAGAGTCTTGTGATGGTTGAGACCCGTCGACTTCAACACGGCTCGCAGCTGATCCAGGTTCTCCTCAGCGTGGAAGCGCCGATACCGCATGCCGATGGACGAGATCCAACCCGTCACGTCGTGCGACACCGTGGGAACGCCCCGTACGGCATTCGACACCCGAGTGTTCAATGCCCGCAGGTGCATTTCACGAATGATCAACAGGAGTGTTGCAGTCGCCGCCAAAATGGCAAGGGACACGAAACCGAGACCAGCGGTCATAGCGTCGTCTCCCTTCGGATCAACCATCGGATCACGAAGTGCCCGGTAACCACCGAGACGACCGCGTAAGCCAGCATGTTGTTGCCAATCGGGTCCTGGAAGAGCGGCTCGATCGATTGCGGATTAATCTTGTAAATAATTCCGCCGATGATGAGGGGCGCGAAGGTGAGCGCGCGCGACGAGAAGATCACTTCGCCGGCCAGCGCTTTTGCGCGAGCAGCAAGGGCAACACGCTGACTGATGGTTTCGCCCAAAGTCTGCAATGTCTCGGATAAACTGCCGCCAGACTTCAACTGAACCCCGAGGGTCACCGCGAAGATACCGTATTCCGTGACGCCCGTTCTTCGATAGACCGCTTCAACCGCTTCGTCTGGAGCTCTTCCCGTGCCCAGTTCGCTGCATACGATCGCGAACTGACCGGCGGTCGGCTCCGGCATATCGCGCGCGATGGTACGAAAGGCCTCCTGCACAGGCAGGCCGGAGCGGACCGTACTGGTTACGATCTGAATGGTGTCCGGCAGCTGTCGAAAGAGCCGGTCGGTGAACCGACGCCGCTGCCATCCAAAAAGACCGCGACTGACCACAACGGCAGCAATCGCGGCTGCGATCGACCCGTAAGAAATGGGATAATCAAAGAGGTCGACAACGTAGAATATCGCGGACGCGACGACAAATGCCGCAAGCAATACGTAAGCCGGATGCAATGAATAGCTCAATTCAGGCCTGTAATCGACCAAGAGGTAGATCAATCGAGAACGAGGCGCGGCCTCGGACCTGCGGATCGTCGGCAGGCTCTCCGTGGTCGTGGACTTGAGAACCGTCGTCAACTGACGGTCAAACCGCTTCTCGCGTGCGTCGAGCCACAAGGAGGCGACCGTGGCGCACAACAGGAGAACAAGAACGATGAGTATCGCGGATTGAGGGATCATATCTGCCCCATGGCCTCGGCCCAGGCACGATCCAGCCCGAAATATACCAGGCGGCTCTTAAACTTCGGGATCGCATTGGTGCTCGTGTATACGCCCGAAATCCGCCCGTGAACGTCCTCCTCCTTGTACTCGAAGGCCGCGATGTCGTTGGTGGTGATCACCTCGCCTTCCAGGCCGACCACCTCGCTGACCTGGATGATGCGGCGCTGCCCGTCGCGCATGCGCTCGACCTGCACGATGAGATCCAATGCCGCGACGATCTGGGCCCGGATCGCGCGCGAGGGCAAATTGACCTGCCCCATCTGCACCATGTTCTCGACACGGGTCAGGGCGTCGCGGGTGCTGTTGGCGTGCACGGTGGAGATCGAGCCGTCATGGCCGGTGTTCATCGCCTGGAGCATGTCGAAGGCCTCGGCGCCGCGCACCTCGCCGACCACGATCCTGTCAGGACGCATGCGCAGGGCATTCCAGAGGAGATCGCGCTGCGTCACTTGCCCGGTGCCTTCGAGGCTGGGCGGGCGGGTCTCCAGGCTGATCACATGCGGTTGCTGGAGCTGCAATTCCGCCGCGTCCTCGATCGTGACGACGCGCTCGCGGGGATCGATGAACTGGCTCATGGCGTTGAGCAGCGTGGTCTTGCCGGAGCCGGTGCCGCCGGAGACCAGCACGTTGAGCCGGGACCGGCCGGCAATCTCCAGCAGCTTCGCGATGGCCGGGGTCATCGAGCCGTTCTCGACCATGCCGGTCATGTCCAGCCGGCGGCTTGGAAACTTGCGGATCGAGATGCAGGGGCTGTGGATCGCGAGCGGCGGCAGGATGATGTTGACGCGGCTGCCGTCCGGCAGGCGGCAGTCCACCATCGGGCTGGATTCGTCGACGCGGCGCCCGACCTGCGCTGCGATCTTCTGCGCCACCGAGGCGATGTGGTCATTGTCGCGGAAGCGGACCGCGAGCCGCTCCAGCTTGCCACTTCGCTCGACATAGACGTTGCTGGGCCCGTTGATCATGATGTCGCTGATCGACTGATCCATCAGGAGCGGACGGAGCGGGCCATAGCCGGTCATGTCGTCCGCGATCTCGTCCGCGAGCAGCATCTGCTCGCGGCCCGACAGTTCGAGCCGGTCCTGGTTGGCAATGGCGTGGATGATTTCCTCGACCTGCCGCCGCAGGATATCGCGGGAAACCGTCGCCGCGACCGCGGGATCGATCTGCTCGATGACGCGTTCGCGCAACGACGCCGACATGACGGGGTGATGAATCGCGCTTTCCTCGCGCCTTGCCGTCACGACGGGTGTCGCGGCAGGCGCGCCTGGAGGCGGCGACTGATTCAGGATCGGCGGCGGTGCAGCGGGCATCGCCAGAGGCAAGCCTGCCGGCAATGAAGGCAGACTATCCGGCATCTCGTCAGGGCGGCGGCCAAATTTCTTCATAGCCCGAGCAGCCTCCGCAGCCGGCCCTTACGCTGGGCGCCGATGCCGGTGATCTCCCGGACGATGGGGGCCAGATGGCGCCGCAATTTCCTGACGTGCTTCAGCGCGGGGATGCCGAGATTGACCGCCTGTGTCATGCCCTTGCCGAGATCCGGGATCACCATATCCGGCTCGGCGCCGAGCGCCTTGACCATGGTGGCCCGGGGAAGCCCGCCCGCGCGATCGGCCCGGTTGAGCAGCGTGAACACCCGGTCCTTGCCGGCGATGTTGGTGACGGCGTTGCGGAGCGCATGGGCGTTGCGCAGCCCGGTCACCTCGGCTTCCAGCAGCACCACGACGTGACGCGAGAGCTCGATGACCGAATGCATCGAGGACGGGAACGGCACGGGCACGTCGACGATGACGTAGTTGAAGCGCTGACGGAGCAGGCCGAGCACGTGCCGCACCCCCGCCTGGGTGATGTCGAGCTGCGCGTCGAGCTCCTCATCGGCCGAGATCAGCGACACCCGCTCGTTGACCTCGATGGCCGCGCGCTCGAGAAACAGGGTGTCGGCACGCGCGGGGTTTTCCAGCGCGATCCGCAGGCCCGGGCCGGGCCGGACGCCGAGCATCACGGCTGTCTCGCCGCCCTGCAGATGCAGATCGAGCAGCGCGACCTTGGCCTTGGTGGTCTCGGCGATCTGCAGCGCGAGATTGATGGCGATGCTGGTGGCGCCGGCGCCACCTTGCGCGCCGCAGATGGAGACCACATGGCCGCCGCGATCGGCCGGCACGTGCGACACGGCACCCAGCAGCTTCGGGCGCAACTGATCCAGCACGACATCCCGCGTCAGCGGCTTGGGCAGATACTCGGTGAGGCCGAGATCCATCAATTGGCGATAAAACGTGATCTCCCTGTTGTCGCCGACCAGCGCCACGTGGACATCCGGCGGGCAGACGCCGGCGAGGCGCTCCAGCTCCGGAAAGGGATCATCGATGCCGCTGATGTCGGTGACGAGGGCGAACAGATCGGTATCCGTCTCCAGCATCCTGATGGCATTGCGGATGGTGCCATGCTTGATCGTGAGATTGCTGCCTTCGAGCCCCTTGCCGAGAGCGCCGGCGCTGATCTCGTCGTTGACGAAACAGACGATCCGATTGCGCGCCACGACGGACGTCGTTTCCTGGGGCGGAGTGACCACGGCCATGTTCATCAACGTTTCTCCGGCAGCCTGGCGGCAAAGCCAATTGCGCTTGCGGTGCGGGCGGCAGCTTCCGATCCGTCGCAGCTCACGGCGACGTCGCTGCCTTCGGAGTCCTGCTTCCGGACCGTGTACTGCTTGACCTCGCCCCCGGAATGAACGACCACCGCCGTCCTCTGCCCCGCCATGGCATTCTGGCGCGCAAGCTCCGGCGAGACGTCGCAACTCGAGATCGAACCGCTATCGCCCTTGTCCCACTGGTCGATGGCAGCCCGGACCGCGAGAGACAGCGTACCGAGCTGCTTGGCGACCGTGACCTTCTTGACCTGCTCCTGCGTCAGCTCCAGCGACACCGTCTGCGGCAGCTTCCCTGTCACAGAGGCAACGCTGCGCCCGCCCTGCACGATCTCCTGATCGATCGCGATGACACGGACATTGCGCAAGACGGTCTCGCTCATCGCGCGACGGGCGGGATCCGCCTTCTCGAACACCTGGGTCAGCACGACGTCGACATGATCGCCCGGCCTGACCAGGCCCGAGACGCCTGACTCCTCGTCGACCTTGATGCTGATGGCGCGACTATCCGGCGCCAGCACGCTGGCGAGGAAGCCGCGGTCCCGCGGACGCAGGATGTCCTGCAATGTGACGGGGCTGCCGGCCTCGACGAACTTTCGCACCAGAGAGCCGGGCAGCCCGGCTGCCGATTCCGGCGTTTCGAGGATCGCGCCCGTCGGGACGCGATCCGGCGCCACCTGGCGAAGCGTGAAATCTTCCTGGCGGGCCAAAGTCCCCTTCGGCAGCGGTCGTGCCGCGACGTAGTAGCCGACCGTCGCAGGCGCCACCGGCCCCTTTTCCGCAATTTGCACGGGGGCCTGCTTCGGCAGGTTCATGTTGTAGGCGATGAGCCCGAGGGCCGTGGTCGCGAGCAAAAGGACCATAATGATCGAGATGCGCAAGGCGGATGACATGTCAAAATCCTCGACTGAAAATGGCCCAGATGCCGCCGCAGGCGATGGCAACTCCGTAAGGCAATGGAGCATGGCGCAAATGGCGCCAACGCTCGACCGCGTAGACGCGGCGTGCGAAAGACGATCCGGCGGGAGCGAGCTTCGGATATGGCAGGTTACGCATGGTCACATGCAGCACGGCGAGAACGCCGCCAGCCCACGCAGTGACCACCAGCATCAGAATGATGCCGTTCACGGGAAGGCCGACCGCCAGAGCAGCCAGCAGCTTGACATCGCCGCCGCCCATCCAGCCGCGCATGTAGATGACCAGCAACACCAGAAAGAGGATGGCAGCCGCGATCAGCGACTCCAGGAGCTGCATCGGGCTCGCCAACTGAGCGACGATTCCAAGCAGCGCCAGCGCCAGGCAAATTTCATTACGGATTGTTCGTGTTGCGATATCGAGCGTCGCAACATGGAGCAACAACAGGACTTCCAAAATGGAAACTATGTAAATGAACCAACTCATGGAACTCGTGCCTCAGGGCACCTCAGGGGGAAGCTGGCAATAGTATCAATGTCCGCCGTCTTGGACTCGCGAGTTGACCTCTGAAGTCCTGGAGACGCTGACCGATCATGCGCATCGCATGGATCGGCCCGTTTGGCCCGACCAGCACGGAATGAAAGCAGCGACAACCGCTGCGCAGAAAAATTTCAAACGAGGTCGTGCAGCCGACCCAACTTAAGTACAGGCTCGCGAATAATAAGCAGTGGGAGGAGGATGACGGCTTGTCTGCCCCCTCCCATCTGAAGTTTAGAGAGGAAGAGCGATAGCGGTCGTGATCTTGGCGACCGCAGCGGTCAACGCGGTATTGAGGCTGGTGCTGCCGGTGCCGGCGAAGAAGGTGATCACGACGGTGATCACAGCCGCGGCGACGATGATGTACTCGAACGACACGACGCCGTCCTGGTCCTTGCGCAGCTGCTTCAGGGCTTCGGTGGTCTTGATGTAATATTTCAACATAGGAGAAAATCCCTCTTACTAAAGATGAACTGACCGTTACCGTTGGCAGGCAAAATTGAGCCAACTGAGAAATTGCTACTATTTCCCGGCAAAGTTGTCACCTGGTAATCCTTTCTTAACCTTACTCGGGGCGCCCGGGCGACTACGGTGAGGAACTTTTTCCCGGGCGACGAGGCGATCGATGCCCATTCGGAAGCACCGAACTGCATCATCGACGGGCAATCACCCGCGGATTTGACGAAATGAGTGGCAGAGCACGGCGCGCCGTCGCCGTCACCAACCGCGACAAATGACCGCCGACGGCTGGTTGAGGACGACCAGGCCCGATCCGAATTTCCGAAGGCAGTGGCCGCAGGCGCCAACCCGCTAGGCGTGAGGCGCCATGGCCGACCTCACCCCCTCTTGCTCAGCGAGATTCCCGCGGCAGCCCGGCGCTGGGGCCGGAGGGCTCGCCGCGCTGCTGGTTCTCCGCTGTTGCCCCGTAAGGCAGCGGCTTGGCATCGGGGTCAGCGCGGCCGCAGGAGCGGCTGGTGCAGAAATAGCCGACATAGTCCTTGGCGTCGGCCCGGTAGATCTTCACCAGCCCCTGGGTCTGGTCCACGATGATGTTGGAGCGGTGGACCACCTGACCATCGGCGGCATAGGCCGACATCAACACGCGCCCGGCCTTCAGGCCGCGGATCGTGAAGACGCGATCGGTTTCGGGAATGACCTGCGCGATGTCCTCGACGGAGAGCGAGAACCTGGTCACGGGCTGATCCAGGGTGAAGGTGCGGGCCTGCTCGGCGCGAAGCTCGATCGTCTCGGTGGCGACGATCTCCTGCATCCGCTGGGCGGTTGCCGGGCCGGTGACGCAGACCGTGATGAAGGACAGCAATGCCGCCGGTAAAATCAATCGTTTCATGAAAAACCTCCCGAGAGACAGAAAAGCTGGTGAGTGCAAATGACACGCGGGCAGCGAACCCTAGCACGGTCCGCAGCCGCCGTCTCTTTCGTGTTGATGCGATGCGCCCCGCGCTTGCGTTCGAGCGAGGCTTGGGAGAAGCTGAACGCGGGCCGCCGGGGACAGCCATGCGCATCTATTCCTGTTTATCCGCACTTCTGGTTTGCTGCTGGATGTCGGCCGGCGGCGCGCACGGACAGGCCGCGTACCTGGTCGACGAGCGCCCCTGCCCGGACCAGGACCCCCGCCTGCGGCAGCCGCGCGCCAACGAATGGTGCGACTACGTCACCAAGATCAAGCGCTGCGACGGCGATCTGGCCGAGCGTCTGGTTCAGCAGAGCCGGGCGCCTGCCTACCTGGCGTCCGAGCTCGGTACCGAGCATCCGCGCCGACTGATCTGTCATCCCGGCGAATAGCATCGCCGGCGGCAAGCCGGCGTCACGCCTCGCATCAGGACAGTATTAGGTACAGTATTTTCCCGGAATCGCCTCCCTCCTTCCGTACCTCTAACGTAGGCATCGCCGGGGCTGGCATTTCATCCCGAACGCGATTTCAACCGGCAAGGGGTCACCGAAAGGTGGCCCCTTTCAGTTGTTCAGTTTGGCGGGAAAGGAAGCCCGCCCCCGGCAATATAGCGATCGGAGGCGGGCCAAGGTCTTTTCGCGGCGCCTGAACTTCCCGGGGCTGGCTTGGGAAGCGTCGCTTCGCAATGGAACCCTAGCACTCGGAAATCCGGCCCGGCACCCGTAACAATACCGGTCGCAAGGTTTTGACCAGAAGGCGCCGATACTGATCCAGATCGCGAAGACCGCGACAAACATCGGCAACGAGGCAAAGAACCAGACCCAACGCGCTCACGGTTGCGGCTTCGGAAAGCCCCGTGACATCAAAGTGCGGCCACGCTTGCGAAGCCGTGCTCCGCAGCCTCGAGAGCCACGGCGATGTCGGCCTCGGTATGGGCGGCGCAAAGGAACATGTTGTGCTTGGGATGGAAGTAGACACCCCTTGCAAGCATCGCGCTGCAAAAGGCCGAACCTTTCCGATAGTCCGGGTCCACTTCAAACAATAGGGTCGGCATTTGCACAGGCCCCGACTGACGGATTGAAAGACCGAACTGGCGGGAACGCGTCTCGAGCCCATCACGCAGCGTCTGCCCGAGCTGCGCAAGGCGGGCCGGAACATCGTCCCTGCGCACGATCTTCAACGTCGCGACGGCAGCAGCCATGGCGACGGCGCCGGCCCAGAATGACCCCGTGACAAAGACCTGACTGGCGGCGCGGCGCAGCCAATCGGCTCCGGTGACGGCCGCCAGGGCATGACCATTGGCGATCGCCTTGCTCCAGGCGGACAAGTCGGGCCGAACACCAAGGCCTTCCCAGCTACCCGCGGCATTCAGGCGGAAGCCGGCGCGAACTTCGTCGATGAGCAGCGCGGCCCCCTTGCTGTCACAGATGCGACGCGCCGCGCGCGCAAACTCTACGGTTGGAAGTTCCTGGTCGAACCCGAGATCGTGGCGGAACGCCGAAACCAGAATTCCGGCAAGATCATCACCCGCCTCCTTGGCCGCCGCCTCGAGGCTCTCGACGTCGTTGAACGTGAAGTAAGCGAGATGGGCGCGATCCTCCGCGGTCACACCGAGCAGGGACGGTGAGCACCACGGCACGGCACCATGATAGGCGCCCTTGGCGACGAGGATCTTTCGTCGACCTGTTGCAGCCCTCGCGATCGTGACGCACGTCGTCGTCGCATCGGTGCCGTTCTTCTGAAACTGCGTCCAATCGGCATGTCCCACCATATCGACGACAAGCTCGGCCAACTCGACCATGACTTCGGCCGGACCATTGAGGCAGTCGCCGTCGCGCCGCTGACGCTCGGCGGCTTCCTCCACCTCGGGATGGTGGTGGCCGAGCAGGTTGGGACCCCAGCTGCACATGAAGTCCACGTAGCGGTGACCGTCGACATCCCAGAGCACGCCGCCTTCGCCACGGCTGAAGAACTGCGGATACGCCTCCGGCAACTTGGCCGCGTGGAGATGTCCCCACATCCCGCCTGGCACGACCTTCTCGGCCCGCGCCCGCAGGGCGGCATCCCTTGTCCTGATCAATTCCGGCATGCCTTCTCCTCTCCTCGAGTTTTGATATATCATATATTATTATCTCGGCTACAAGGGAATTGTTGCTGCCCAGGCCCCGTAGACCTCGTGGGCGGCAGCCGATCCCGGAGCTGACGAATTTGGATTTTCAGGGAGGCGGCGAGCTTGAGGGCTCTGCCGCAGAAGAAGCGCAGACGGTCAGTGCGCGACAACGACATCCTATATTATATACGAAATGGATTCGAACCCGGGTCGGCGCTGATGGCCGAAACGGCCCAGACCTTTCGGGGACCGAGCATGGTTGACGTTGAACAGAGGCGTGGCGAGGGCGGCGTGGGCCCGGTCGCGCGCGACAGCCTGACAAACCTGGTCTACAACAATCTGCGCCAGGCGCTGATGGAAGGCCGGTTCTGGCCGGGCCATCGCTTCAAGATCCGCGACCTTGCTGCGACCATGAGCGTGTCGGAGACGCCCATTCGCGAAGCCCTGATGCAGCTCGTGCGCGGCCGCGCGCTCGAGATGCAGGCGGGACGCTCGATCATGGTCGCCCACATGACGGCCAAGCAGTATATCGAGCTCAGGACCGTCAGGCTGTTTCTCGAGGGACTTGCCGCCGAGCACGCAACCACGCGCATCTCGGAAGCCGACATCGACAAAATGGAGGCCACTCACCGCGAGCTGATCAGCGCGGAGAAGGAGCACAGATGGTCCGACGCCGTTCGCGCCAACTGGCAATTCCACCGCGGTCTCTATGATGGATCGGGGCTTCCCGAAGTGCTCGCCATCCTCGACGATATCTGGATGCGGAACGGCCCCTTGTTGAATTTCCATTACCCGCACGCCCCCCCGACCTATCCAAAAGAGCACCAGCACCTGTCCGTTCTCAAGAATCTGCGGCAGCGCCGGCCGGACAAGGTTCGCGAGTCGATCCAGGCGGACATGATGGAAGGCGGCCAGAATCTCGTCCGGTTGCTGGAAAAGCATGGCGGCACGCGCTTCATGACTCCCGAGACGGCCATCGACGACGACCTCGAGATCGAAGCGATGAAGACGCGCACTGCACCACCTGCCAAGGCAGCCCGCGCGAAATCCAGGCGTCGCTGAGAGCTGCTCACGCGGAACGGGGCGCAGTGAAGCGATCGAGGATGTTGCGGGTGATCCGCTGCGTGAACGGATCGCCGCGCTTCAGCCCCATCACCCATTCGCAAGTCGCAGCCGTCAGCACCTCGCCCTTGCCGCGGGTCATGTGCACCATCATGCCGGAGCCGTATTTGTAGCGGGCCAGACCCTCGGGCGTAACCTCGCCGGTGATGCACTCCACCAGGCCTTCGTGGTCGCTGCTGCGTACGTAGTAGCGGAAGCCCTCACCCTGCGGCTCGTCTTCGGCCAGGACGGCTGGCGCCATCGCCAGGATCTGAATGGTCTCGGGCTGCCCTTCGACCGGCACCGGAAAAGGAAGACCGTTGCGGAACGTGTAGTCCAGCCCGTCGACCTCGTAGGCGAAGATGTGCTGCTTGTCGCCGAAGATGTCGGCATAGTGCAGTCCTGTGCCGGCAAATGCCCAATGTTCGGGGCGATAGACCGTAAAGCCTCGTTGGCCGTTCGGCGCGAAGCCACCCCAGGACGCGTAGAGGCCGTGCGCACCGTTCACGCCGACCGTCGAGGCGCCGGGCCAACGGACGTTGCGATCTTCCCAGGCAGACGTCATCAGGCGCGCGCGGTCCGTGCCGACGATCGGATCCTTGTGGACGGCTTTGAACTTGTAGCAGACTTGGCGCTTGCCATCGTCCTCGAGCCGGATCTGCCACAGGAAATTCGCGCCAAAGCGCGCGAGCCGCCCGCCGCCCTCCACATAGCGCTCCATCGCCTCGCGCATCTCCCATGTCCAGTACTCGTCATGGCCGATGATGGTGACGCAAGGGTAGGCGTCGAGCAGCTCGGGCCTGTAGTGAAGATCGGTCTGGGTGATCATGTCGACGGCGTAGCCTTCCTTCTGCGCCCAGAGCACGAAATGCCGGTCGTACTGGGCCCAGCCCGCTGCCGCGTAATATTGGCCAAAGCCGTTGGAGAACGCCCACTCCTTCATCTGATAGCGTGGCGCGTCACCCATCTCGGGCGCGGGATCGGCGCAGATGCGCGGCGCACCGGGCGGCAGCCAGACCACGCCGCGCGTCCATGGCCGCTGCAGCGACAAAACCGGCGACGGCTCGTCCCTGTCAGGACCTTCGACGCCGAAATAATGATTGGCACCGCCAAAATCGTTGTAGGCGGTCCAGGTGCCCGTCGGCAGGATCATCAGGATCTTCGCGCGCCGCGTTTTCTCCGTCGGACGCACGACGAAGAAATGATGCTGGATGAAGCGGGCCCCGTTCGCTCGCTCGCACGAGGAGACCACACGATAGAAGCCCGAGCGCAGATCCGGCGGCAACGTCCAGCGATGAGCGACGGGCCAGTTGCAGCCATTGCGATAGGCATCGGATGGCGTGGCCGCGAACACGCCGTCAAGCGCATCGACCTCATGCACCATCTCGGGCTCGAGACCGTCGCGATAGATCTGCAGCCGCCAGGCCTTTGCGGTCGCGGAGGAGCGAAAGACGACTTCGTCTCCCGGGTCGTAAGACATCGCATCGGTATAGGTGTAGACTTCCGCGACGGAGGGATCGCCACGCGGAGCCTCATACCAGGGCTGGCTGGCCCAGTGCTCGTCCGCATGCATCGGGCGCGCCTGGCGGGGAGCGACGTTGACCGGTCCCAATTCCGGGGGGTGAAACTCAGGCTTGTCCGACATGACAGCCTCCCTGGTTCGAGAAGCCATCTCTGGCGACGAGATGGCGATCTTGCATGTTGGGCCGAAATCGAGGCCGCAGTCTAGGTTTTGGCAGGCATGATGAACGGCCTTGGATCGAGAAACCGATTCACGACGTTCAACGTGATGGTGCTGATGTTGTTGTCGTAGTTGTTGTGACCCAACGACATGCCGTAGGTGATCGATCCGGTCGCAAAGACGGCGCCGCCATGGGCAGTCTCGAAGAACACCATGTCGGCGCGCACCAGCGCATTCTGCGTGCCGTCGAGTCCGTCGACCACGGTGCGGAACTCCTCCGGCGTGGGCAGCGCGCCCGCACCCAATCCTTCGGACGTTGCGATCCGCAACGCATGCGGCGGCGTTCCGAGCTCGAGATCGTACCGGTCGATCTCGCTGCCGACCGCACCATTGTAGCGAAACCCGAAATCACCGAACTTTTCGTGACGCCCTGTGCCCTCGAAGATAAACGCGACGCGCGCATCCTCGCTTTCGGCGGTACGCAGATAATAGCCGCAGGTATCGTTGATCATGGCCGAGAACCCGACGCCGACCAGCTTTTGCGGCGCAAAGCCCGAATGCCGCCACAGCGAGCCCGGCTCGCCGGTGCCGGCAAGATGCACTTCGCCGGGCTCCGATTCCCAGGTGCGCGTTCCTGCCATGCCGCGGCGAACCTCCAGCGCGGCGGGTGCGGCCGGGTGAAAGCCGCAGCGCCAGTAGAATGCATTGCCTCCCATCGAGATGTGCCGCCCTCCGGCGTTCTGATACGCCATGATCGCGTTCATCATGTTGAAGCTGTAATATTCGGGGTGGGTCGGCGTCATCATGACTCGGTAAGGAGCGAGCGCCCGCGCTCCCTCCCGGTCAAGCTCGACATCCGTGATCAGATCGTAGGCGATCCCCTTCTCCTCGAGCCAGTCGAGGATATGTGTGTCGTTGATCAAATTGAACCAATAGCCGCGCGGACGCATGTTGAGGACCGGCCGCAGCCAAGAGCTGTATGCTCGCCCCGAGCCGTCGACATGGCAATCATAGGTCGACTGGCCGATCTCCGGGTTCTCCTGCATGAAGACGTCATCTTGCGGCAACCACAGAACGTGCTCCATCAGAGTCTCGAAGTGAACCTGATAGAGGCGCAACGCGCTGTTGGCATAAGCCAGATATGTCGCGATCGAAGCGACCACGACCAGATCCGCCCGCCGGGACGCCTTGCCGGGCGTCACGAAGAAGGTGACGTAGCTTTCGCAGTCCCGGTCTGGATTGTCGCCTGCCGAGGTCAGCCGGAGCGCGTAGACGCCGGATCGCCAGTGGGCTGGCACATCGAGCGTGCAGGTTGTCTGCCATTCGCAATCGTAGATGTCGTCGCTGTGGAAATGAATCGCCGCATATTCCTGCGGCGACAGCCGCCAGTCGTGAACGGATCCAGACCATTGAAAGCCGGTCACGCCCCTGCGGGGCAGCTGGCGGAGGCTACCGTGCAGGCCGTTCGGTGAAATATCCTTGATCGACAGAGACGAGATTCCGTTCGAGAAGTCCCAGAAGGCGACAAGCCCGGCATCGCTTACCCCCGTCCGCAGCCGGCCGTCGAATACCCGCAACGCCTCTGCGTCCAACGGACATGAAAGGACACGCGGAGCTTCGATCTTGCCGTCGAAGTGCGAGGTATATTGGCGATCACCATTCGCATGATGGGCCGCGATCAGGAACGGCAGGCCGGAATCGAGCGCAGGCGCTTGCGGCAGGGCGAACGATTTCGAATGGGCAGCGGCCGGCCGAACGCCGTCTGCCGGAACAATCAGCGACAAGGAGGCCGATCCCCGCGCAAGGTCAAGCGCGCACGATACGAATGTCCAGACGCGTGGGCGCAGCTTGACGTCGAGGGCATAACGCGCCGGCGCACCGCTCGCCTGGCCCAGCACCAGGACCAGATACCCTTCCTCGTCGAGCTCTAGCGCATAGCCGCGCGCCGAGCCCTCGCACCAATTTCCCAACACGGCCTTGGCATTGTCCGCGATCCGCGTCGGATACACGTAGGCTCCGAAACACCAGTGCCCGCCGGTCGGGACCAGTGCACCGTCGTGGTCGACGACGGCGTTGGATCCCGGCCGGATCGGTTGGTCGAGGCAGGCATGCTCACCGTCAATGGGGCTCGTCATGACCTCATATTTGAAGCCTGGGCCGTTGGTATCGACATCGCCGCAGCGCAGCCTGAGCACCTCGACCTTCACGCTCGGCCGCTTGCTGCTGAGCTGAAACCTGACGGCTTCCCCTGCCGGGACGCTGATGCGGTCCGGATAGCCGAGATACTCGTTGGTCCTATAGATCACCGGACATCTCCGAAGGCAAAGTCGTTCCCGTCATTTCCTGCCAACGCAGCTTGAAGACATGCCACTCCGCTTCAACAAGAGACGTGAAGACGCGATCATCGACGAAAGGCATCGGATCGCCTCGACGCTTGGGGATGCGCGACAGCCGCCAGGCTTTGCCAGGCTCGAGCACGATCAGGACAAGCCGCCCTTCCGGCTTGCCCCATCGCATCCGGGCCAACAGCTTGCGAAGTTCCGGGCTATGCACGCCGAGCGGACTTGCGCGGAACTCCTCGACGAGATCGAGCCTTCGAGGATCGATCACGTAGCGCAGCGCGCCGGGGTCACTGGTGTGATCCATGGTCCATCCTCGTCTTGCAAGTGCGAATGGCGGGAGAAGCCAGTGCGGCTTAGCGGGTCAGCCAAGCCATCCACCGCTCACGCAGCGCGTTACGATGTTCGCCGATCCAGGCGAAATCGGGCTTGACCAGCTTTTCGTAGTTCTCGGGCGAGGTCGCGTAGAGATTGCGCTCCTCCGGCTTCAACAGCTCGATGGCCGACTTGCTGGCGGTCGCATAGTTGACAGCGCGCATGAACGGAACATGCGCGTCGGAGCTCGCATAGAAGAAATCGAGATAGGCCATGGCTGCATTGAGATCAGGCGCGCCCTTGAGGACAGCCATGTAGCCGGTGTCGCGGATGGCCTGATCCCAGGACATGGCAACCGGTACGCCCTCCTTCACGACGGCGAGCGCGCGGCCCGAGTAGCTCATGGCCATGACGACCTCGCGGCTGCGCATGATCTGCTGCACCTGGTCGCCTGTCTTCCACCACACCGCGACATTGGGACGGATCTCGTCCAGCTTCTTGTAGGCACGATTGATGTCCAGCGGGAAGAGCTGCTCCGGCTTGACGCCGTCGGCGAGGAGCGCAGCTACCGGAACCCACCAATCGCTGTCGCCGGTGTCCGGCAGCCCTCGCGGCCCGGGAAACTGCTTGACGTCCCAAAAATCCGCCCATGTCTTCGGCGCCTTGCCCTTGAACGTTTCGGTATTGTAGGTGATCAGCATGCCGCCGGTCGTCCGGGCGACACCGTAGGGCTGACAGGCGTCGGAGACACCGAACTTCTGGACGCTCGGCAGTTTCGCACAGTCGATCTTCTCGAGCATGTCGGTGCGTCCGACCAGGTCGGGACCCGTTGCCGTGACGATATCGAATTCCACCTTGCCGGTTCGCTGCATCGCCTTGGCGCGCGCCCACTGATCGGGGACCTCGATTGCGACCGGGACGATCTCGACATTCTTGGCCTTGTTGAAGGGATCGTAGAAATATTTCGCGAGGGTGTTGCCCATCAGGCCGCCGGTCGTGGCAATCACCAACTGGTCTTCCAGCTTTTGGGCGGCTGCCGACAGCGCTCCACAAAGAACCCAAGCAAACACGACAGCTGCCGAGCTCCACATCCAACCTGTTCTTGGCATCGACGATCTCCTCTCTGGCTTCTCGCCCGGTTCGCTACCGGGTGACGCTGCGGGATCTGAGGACATGGGCCCCCAGCAGAATCAAGATGGACAAGACGATCAACAGTGTCGCGATCGCGGGAATCACCGGCGTCAGGTTCTGCTCGATGTCCTCGAACATTCGGCGCGGTAGCGTCTTCTGGCGCACGCCGGACAGAAAGAACGATACCACCGGCTCGTCGAAGGAAATGATGAAGGCAAACAGCGCACTGCTGGCGAGACTCGGCAGGACGAGCGGCAGCGTGACCAGGCGGAAGGCTTGAAAGCGTGTCGCGCCGCAGCTCATGGCCGCCGCCTCCAGATTGGCATCAACCTTTCCCAGGGCGGCAGCCATCGTGAAAACGACGAACGGCAAGGTAAGCACCGTATGCGCCAGCACGAAGCCGGGAATGGTGCCGGAGAGACCGATCGTCTGAAAAAACAGATAGAGCCCGACGGCGAGCGCGATATGCGGCACAATGATCGGCCCGATCAGGAGGATCTGGAAAGCCGTTACCAACCGGCTGCGGCCGCGGATCATTGCATAGGTCGCGGCCGTGCCGATGACCGACGCGAAGAGAGAGGTCAGCAATGCTACCTGTACGCTGAGCCAGGTCGCGGCACGCCATTGCCTGCTGTCAAAATACTCCGCGTACCATTTCAGCGTAAAGCCGGACGGCGGAAATGCCAGATAGTCGTTCTGGCTGAACGACATTGGAATGACGATGACCAACGGCACGATGATGAAGGCCAGCACGGCATAGACATAGGCTCCCAGCGCGAGCGATCCGCGGTCGGTCGGCGGTCTCATGAGGCATTCCCCATCAGCCGGTCGAAACGGAGCATCTTGCTGAAAATGACCGCCAGCAACGTGACGAATACGGTCAGCACTCCGACCAGCGCCGCAGCGAAGGGCCAATCGAGAATCTCACGAATCTGCTTCGAGACGAGCGTCGAGATCATCATCTCCTGCGGCGAGCCGAGCAGCGCGGGCGTAATGAAGAAGCCGAGCGCCGTAAGGAACACGAGTAGCGAACCGGAGACGACGCCCGGCAGGCTCAAGGGGAGGATCACTTCCAGAAAGGTCCGCAGGCGCGTTGCGCCGAGCACGGCGGCCGCACGCCCGTAGTCGCTCGGAATACTGCGCAATGCGCCGTAGATCGGCAGGATCATGAACGGCAAGAGCACGTGGGTCATGGCGATGACGACGGCGCTCTGGGTATACAGCAGCTTGAACGGCTGTGACGTCAGACCGAGAGACATGAAAGCCGAATTGATCAGACCGTTGCGCTGGAACAGGAATGACCAGGCGGCGGTGCGCACCAGGACGCTCGACCAGAGCGGCAGGATGACACAGACAGCGACAAGGGCGGCGACCGTCCCCTTTGCCCGGCTCATGTAATAGGCCACCGGGAAGCCGAGGATCACGGACAAGGCGGTCACCAGCGTAGCGGTCCAGACCGTGCGCATCAGGACGCGCATGTGAACCGGATTGTCGACGACGCGCGCATAGTTGTCCAAGGTCGGATGCGGCTCGAGAATGCTGATCGCCAGGAGCTGCAGGATCGGATAGACGAAGACGAAGGCGATGATGGCGAAGAACGGAAGGAGCAGCAACAGCGTCGACAGGCCGCTCAGCCGGCGGCCGTCGGAATGCCAGAAATGCGATCGCTCCTCCCTCATCGCCGCTTTCCCCGGTAGAGCAGCATCGCCTCGGTAGGGATCGTGAAGGACGCAACGTCACCCGCGGCCAAGGAGCTGAACTGCGAGGCGCCGGGGATTCGCGCGCGCATCTCGGTGCCATCAGGCAGACGTCCTATCAGAAGCAGGGCGGCCCCGGCATAGACGACGTCGCTTAACGTTACAGCGATGACTTGCCCGGCGGGACTGGCGCCGAGTTGCAGCCGCTCGGGCCTCACGGCCAGCACCGCTGCCTCGCCGGCCGCAACCGGCTCGACTGCCGCCGTCGCCGGCAGGCGCCATGTCTCACCCGATGGCAGGGCCACGGAGATGTCGTCGCCGACGCTTTGGACGGCGACGTCGACGAAATTCATTTCGCCGATGAAGCCGGCGGTAAAGAGATTCGCGGGCCTTTCGTAAAGCTGGCGCGCCGGCCCGATCTGCTGGATCTTGCCGTCTCTCAGGACAGCGATCCGATCGGCCATAGTCAGCGCCTCGCTCTGGTCGTGAGTGACGAAGATGACGGTGATGCCGAGTTCGGCATGCAATCGCTTGATCTCGAGTTGCATGTCTTCGCGCAAATTCTTGTCGAGCGCACTTAGCGGCTCGTCCATCAAGAGCACGCGCGGTTGGTAGACGATCGCACGCGCGAGCGCCACACGCTGCTGCTGACCGCCTGAAAGCTCATTCGGACGGCGGTGGCCATAGCCCGCCAGACGCACGGTCGCGAGCGCGGCTTCGGCGCGCGCGTGGCGCTCAGCTGTCCGGAGACCGCGCATCTTCAAGGGAAAGGCGACATTGTCCAGGATCGACATGTGCGGGAACAGCGTATAATTCTGGAACACCATTCCCAGGTTACGCCTGTTCGAAGGAACATAGGTCAGGTCTTCGGAATCGACGTGAATGGTGCCGCTGGTCGGGAATTCGAATCCTGCAACACTCATCAGGATCGTCGTCTTTCCGGAGCCGCTTGGTCCGAGCAAGGCGATGAACTCACCGGCAGCAACATCGATATCGACGCCATCGACGGCGGACACGGCACCGAAGCGCTTCTCCAAGCGACTGATGCGGATCGATGCGCCCGACGCCGATTGCCTGGCCGATGCAATATTCACGGAGCCTCGCTTCCCTTCCGTCTTGCCTTCGATCCGGCGGCCCTTGCACCCAATCCCAATGCCACCGTTCTAGATATAATATTTGATATATCAGGCTATCGCGCGATGAACCCCGCGACAAGGGCCATCTGCGCATCAAGCATAGGCTTTCCGCCGATGACCTTTGCGCCCTGCGCAGCCGCCCTTGCAAGAAGCCGGGTCACGGCTGGATTTACGATAATGTCGCTGACGGTGGTGCCGGCACCGACACCTTCGATATCCACCGGAAGCGGATCATCCGGTTTCATGCCGAGCGACGTCGTATTGACGATGAGATCGAATGCGCGCGCCTCCGCGCGGCCGGCGCTGACCTTCGCGGCGGGATAGTGCGCAGCCACGGCAGCCGCAAGCGCGCGGGCTTTCTGATCATCCCGGTTCATGATCGTGAGTTCGCGCACGCCGGCCTCCGCCAGGCCGAATGCAGTGGCACGTCCCGCACCACCTGCACCGACCTGGAGCACCTTCCGACCGCGAACGGCAACCTCGTGCTGAGCGAGGCTGGCGATGAATCCCCTGGAATCCAGATTGTCGCCCACGAGGCGCCCTTCCGCCGTCCGCTTGACGAAATTGACCGCGCCAATCAGTTGCGCCGTCTGCGTGATCTCATCGAGATGCTCGATCACGCAGGTCTTGTGCGGGATCGTCACGCCGAAGCCGAAGACGTTGCGCATGAGCCTGATGCTTGCGACGACCTGGCCGAGATCGCCGGGCAGGACATGAATCGGAGACACCGCCAGATTGTCGCCGATCGATGCGAAATAGGTATTCATGACCGCACTCGCCCGCACATGATCGATCGGGTCGGCAAGCACAAACATGATCCTGGTCTTCCCGGTGATCTCCATGGAGCTGTCCTTCTCAGGCCGGCAGAGCAGCGCGGCCGTAGCTGCCATAGCGCGCGACCACCCGCGCCATTTCGTCGTCGGGAAGGATCGCGGGTGGGCCGGCCTGACGGGCAAGAAGATACTGCCGAGCAAGGGTTTCGAGCTTCACGGTGAGGTCGAAGGCCGCCGGCAGCCCTTTGCCGACGGCAATCATCCCGTGGTTTGCGAGCAGGCAGGCCTTGCGCCCATTCAGCGCCGCGACGGCGCCGTCGGCGAGAGCCCTGGTGCCGAATGTGGCGTAGGGTGCACAAGGCACATCGTTTCCGCCAAAGCCGGCGACCATGTAGTGGAATGCCGGAATTGGTTTTGCGAGGCAGGACAGCGCGACGCAGCAGTCGGCATGGGTGTGCACCACCGCGTTCACGTGCGGATAGGCGTTCAAGATCGCCAGATGCATGTGCCATTCACTGGAGGGCAAGCCGCCGCCAACCACGGTTCCGTCGCGCTTCAAATGGACGAGACCATCGATGGTCGTGTTGCCGCTATTGCCGCCGCTCGGCGTGATGAGAACGTCTTCTCCGATGCGACAGCTGACATTTCCGCTGCTGCCGTGATTGAAGCCCTTGGCTTCGAGGCGCGCCACGGTATCCAGCACGGATTGTCTAAGTTCGCGTTCGTTCAATTGACCGCCTCCGGATTCGACATCGCTTCCAGCGTCGTCGCGAACAGGTCGATGGGGCCCAGCTTGCCGGACTTCAGACAAAGGGCGACCGGATCCTCGTCTTCGGTCACCGCGGTGCCGATGCCGGGTCCGCCATAGGGACCGACCCGCAAGCGCCGAATGCCGAGGTGTTCGACGATCGCACCAGACGTCTCGCCACCGGCCACAACGAAGCGCCGCACGCCGATGCTGCGAAGAGACACGGCGAGCCGACCAAGAATGGCTTCGGCGAGTTGCGCCGCGCCTTCACGACCATAGCGCTGCTGAGCCATTTTGACGGCCTCCGGCGCGCCCGAGGTGGCGAAGCCGACAGGACCGCGGTCCAGCCGCGGCCGCGCCCAGTCGAGCGCATCGTCAACCGTCGCCGCCACATCTTCGGCGTTCGGAAGATCGATGCGAAACAAGGGATGGCTCCTCTCGAATTCGGCAAGTTGCTCCAACGTCCGCTCGGCGCAACTTCCGGCGAGAACCACGCCGCCGCCGCCAACCGCGCGCAAGCCGGGCGGTCTCCTGGCCGTGGCGATGAGCCCCCGCGCCTTCCAGATTGCCGGGTAGTGCTGCACGATCGTCGCATTGCCCGTCATCAGCTTCCAATCGCAGGTGAGCGTGGCAAGCGTATCGAGATCCCGATCGTAGATCGTGTCCGCAATGAAGTAGCGGATACCGCGAGCCGCCGCTTCCGCGATCGCACAACCGGCCGTGTCGGCGCCGGCGTTGACCTGCGAATGCGCCAGAAGACCGACCCTGACCCGCGTTTGACGTTGCAGAACCCGGACGAGATCGGGATCGGTCATCGGGGTCAGCGGGTCATTGCGCTTCGGCGAATCCGAGATCAGCTCGGTTCCGAGAAACAGATGACCATTATAGACGGTCCTTCGAAGGGCGGGAGAAGCCGGGCAGAAGGCGGTGTATTCGGCGCCGGTCAGCTGCATCAGCAGATCGGAGACCGGGCCGATATTTCCCTGGTCGGTGGAATCGAACGTCGCACAATATTTGAAGAAGATCTGCTTCGCGCCCCGCGCAAGCAGCTCACGTGCCGCCTTCGCCGTCATGCTGACGGCTTCGCTTGCGGGGATCACCCGCGTCTTCTGCGCGACCACGATGGCCGGCACATCGCCGCAGTTGCCGACGAGATCGGGGTCGGTGACAAATCCGCATTCGATCCCGGCAGCGACCAGCATGGCGGCCGTTTCCATGCCGCCCGACAGATCGTCCGCCACCACTCCGAAGATGAGCTTCGTCATGCGTCCCGCAGGTCTCCTGCAATACCGGCGCAGTCTTGATACATGATATATCAAATATTTGCAATACCGGCTTGCCCGTCTGCGAGCGCGGCGGTGCTCAAAGCTGGCAAGTCTTTTATCTATATGGTCGGCGCACAAGGGCTCGAACCCGGGACCCGCTGGGCGTGGCCCCGATCTTAGGGTCTGTATTGCGCGACGGGTCGCTACACGGCAGTGACTATCCGCCACAACGTCTCGACCAGCACGGCGTAGCCCTTGTCGAGAGCTTCAGGTGCCGTGAATTCGCGCGGATTGTGGCTGAGCCCGCCCTGGCTCGGCACGAATATGAGCGAGGCCGGGATGCATTTCTGGACCGCCAACGCGTCATGCCCTGTGATGGTCTTGAGCGTCATGGCCTTGCAGCCGAGATCGGTCGCAACGGCAAGGATCAACTCGACACCATCCGGATCGAGCACGGGGGCCGACCGCCTCTCGTCGGCGGCTATCGAGATTCCGACTCCGATCTGGCGAGCTTCGCGCTCGATCCGCGTTAGAAAGCGGTCACTGATGGCGGCCACCACGGCTTCTTCTTCGTGTCGGATCTCGAACCAGACTCTAACTCGGCCTGCGACCACATTCGGCGAATTCGGGTGAACGCTGATACGCGCCGCAGAGGCGTGCGCGCCGGCGTTCTCGCGCGCGACTTCGACGTAGAGGGCTTCGATCGCGCGGGCCGCCGCGCGTAGGGCGTCCCGGCGCAGGGGCATCGGCATCGGTCCCGTATGCGAGTAATCACCCTCGAAGACGACCGATATCTTGCGCGTCATCCAGGCGCCGGAAACCGCGGCAATGTCCCCGGAAACCAGCTCGAGCCGATCACCCTGCTCGACGTGAAGTTCCACATAACGTACCGGGCGGTACTCGAGCGGCGTGACACCGCAGTAGCCGATCGCGGCCAGTGCAGCGCCGAGCGTGACGCCGTCGCCATCCGCACAGGCATAGGCGTCCGGCAAGCTCAAGCTGCCGGCGAAAACGGAGCTGCCGGTCAGGCTAGGCTGAAAACGGGCTCCTTCCTCATTGGTCCAGTTCACGACGGCCAGGTTGCGTCGTGCGGCGCCGGGGTTCGCAAAACAGCGCTCCCTGACCGCTTCGACCGCAAGGAGCCCTGCCAGTACACCATAGACACCATCGTATCGCCCGCCCGTCGGCTGGGAATCGAGGTGCGAGCCGGTGATCACGACGTCGTCCAACGCGGGGTCGAGAATTGCGACGCCGAACATATTGCCGATCGCATCGATCCTCGGGACGAGGCCACGGTTGCCGATCTCGCGCAGAAAGAGATCTCGCGCCAGTTTGTCGAGCGCCGTTGCCGCAAGCCTGCAGACGCCGCCGCCGTCAGTCGCGCCAATCGCCGAGAAACTTGCGATGAGATCGTGCAAGACGGTCATGTTCCGAGATCACCACGAATGGCTGCAAGCGTCAGTTGCTCGAACTCTGCTTCGGTCAACTGGCGAGGATTGGTGCTCGCGGTCGGATCCCTCGCCGCATCGGCGGCAATCGTCCGGGCCTCACTCTCCTTCACACCGAGCTCGGCCAAAGTGTGCGGTACGCCAAGCTTCTTTCGCAAGGCCAGGATCCAGGACAACACCGCATCGAAATCATGGCTAGGCAAATTCAGCGCGCGAGCTATGTGCGGCATCTTGTCGGCAATCGCGTTTCTGTTGCAAACGACGACGTAAGGAAAGACCACAGCGTTGGTCAGCCCATGGTGGGTGTCGTAGCGCGCACCGACCGGATGGGATACCGAGTGGATCGCGCCCAGTCCCTTCTGGAAGGCGGCGGCCCCCATCGACGCCGCGGCGAACATGTAGGATCTGGATTCGAGATCCCGACCATTCTCGACGGCGCGTGGCAGGTAGGTGTCGACGATCTTCATCCCCTCAAGGGCAATGCCGTCGGCGAGTGGATGAAACGCCTTGACGCAATAGGCCTCAAAGCAATGGGACAGAGCGTCCACACCCGTCGCCATCGTGAGAAATGGCGAGAGCCCAACTGCAAGCTCGGGGTCCTCGATCGCGATCTTCGGCATCATCATGGGATGGAAGATGATCTTCTTCTCATGGGTGTCTTCGCGCGTGATCACGACGGCACGGCCCACCTCGGAACCGGTGCCGGCCGTGGTCGGCACGGCGATGATCGGTGCGATGCCATGCGTGTTGGCGCGGGTCCACCAGTCGCCGATGTCCTCGAAGTCCCATACCGGCCGCGACTGCGCCACCATGAACGCCACGCATTTTCCGACGTCCAGCGCCGAACCTCCCCCGACCGCGATCACGCCGTCATGGCCGCCCGCTTTGAATGCGCGCACTCCAGCGCTCAGGTTCGCCGCTGTCGGATTTGTCTTCACGTCGGAAAATATGCCGAGCGGTATTCTCGCCTCGCGAATGCGGCTGACAATGCCGGCGATGAGATCGGTCTTGGCGAGACCGTGGTCGGTGACCAGCAACGGTCTGGTAAGGCCATATGTCCGGCAGGATTCGGGGAGCTCGGCGATGCGGCCCGGACCGGTAATGACACGCGTCGGAAAATTCCAGGCCCCGGTGATCTGAACATCCATGTGCGGCTCTCAGTGCTCGATGCGAAGGTGGAACGATTTCCGCCGGGTCAGCGCTCCAGCGAAATCAGACGATCTCGAAGTAGCGGGCAAGTTCCCAATCGGTGATGGCTTTGCGGAATTCGCGTTCCTCCCACTGCCGTGTCATGGCGTAGTGATCGACGAAGACGTCTCCAAACAGATTGCGGGCCGCCTGCGAAGCCATCAATCGCTCGGCGGCTTCCGACAGCGTGCGCGGAAACGCCCGCTCGGGCGGGAGCATTCGCTCATAGGCATTCCCGGCGATTGGCTCGCTCGGTTCGATCTTGTGCTCGATCCCCCAGAGCCCCGATCCCAGCGCCGCGGCGATCGCAAGGTACGGATTGATATCGGCGGCAGCGACCCGATATTCCACACGCTGACTCGCAGGTTTTCCGGGAATGACCCGCAGCGCACAGGTGCGGTTCTCGATTCCCCAGGTAGCATCCGTCGGCGCCCAGAAGCCCGGTACCAGACGCGAATAGCTGTTCACGGTGGATGCAACCATCGCCAGCAATTCCGGCAGCAATGCCTGCTGGCCGCCGACAAACCAGCGCATGGTGTCGGACATGTTGCCGGGGCGCCCGCTCTGGTAGAATGCTGGGTTGCCGTCCTTGTCGCGCAGCGAAAGATGCAGGTGCCCGGATTGTCCAGGATACGCGCTCGACCATTTGGCCATGAAGGTGAGCATCTTGCCCTGACGCTCGGCCCAGACTTTTGAAAAGGTCTTGAACAGCACCGCGCGATCCGCAGCCTCGAGCGCATCGGTGTATTGGATCGCGGCTTCCAGGACACCGGGCCCGGTCTCAGTGTGCAGACCCTCGATCGGCATATCCATCTCGTCACACAGCTTGAGGAGCGAGCGATGGAATTCCGACTCCACGGAGGCGCGCAGCATGGAATAGCCGAACCAGCCCGGCGTGAGATTCTTCAGCCCGCGAAAGCCCTTTTCTCGCACGCTGTGGGGCGTTTCGTCGAACACGAAGAATTCAAACTCGGCAGCCACCGATGGGGCAAATCCCATGACTTCGGCACGATCGATGACCCGGCGAAGCAGCCGGCGCGGGCAGAGCTTTTCCGCCTCACCCTCGAACTCGCCGAGAAAGAACAGCATGTTCTCTTCCATCGGGATATCGCGGCAGGTCGCCGGATCGATGCGGGCAGTGGCGTCGGGAAAGGCCGTGTGCCAGCCAGTAAACTTGCCGGCGTCGTACATCTGGTCGTTGGAATCCCAACCGAAGATGATATCGCAGAAGCTGAGGCCACTCTCCAATGCGCCAAAGAACTTGTCACGCGCGAGATATTTTCCACGAATGACACCATCGAGATCGACGACCCCAAGTTTGACGTGAGACAGGTTCCGTTTCTCGACCAGAGCCTTGGCATCGGCGGCGGTTTTTACGTGTCTTGCTTCCATGAACTTGAACGAGCCCCTTAGGCCGACGCGATCGCGCGCAACTCTTCATCGCAAGCAGTGATGAACAAATCCGCGTGGTCCGTGCCGAAACACAGCGGCGGGCGAATCTTGAGAGTGCTGCCGAATGGTCCGGCAGCGCCGATCAGGAAGCCGCGCTGGCGCAGGCGGTTGATTAGCATGATTGCGAGCTCCGGCGCCGGCTCCTTGCTGTCACGATCAAGTACGAGCTCGAGGCCGATGAACAGACCGGCGCCGCGAACATCCCCGATCTGGATGTGGCGATTGCCGATCTCGCGCAATCCGTCCATCAGATGACGTCCGACCTCGCCCGCATTCTGCAACAGGCCCTCATCTTCGATCACGTCGAGCACCGCAAGCCCCGCCGCTGCGGCCACTGGATTGCCACCGAACGTGTTGAAGTACTTCACTTCCGCCGCAAAACAATCGAGCAATTGTGCACGCAAGGCGACGCCTCCCATGGGAAAGCCATTGCCCATGGGCTTGCCCATGGTCACAATGTCGGGGACAACACCATGGCGCGCAAAGCCCCACATGGCTGCACCGGTGCGTCCAAAACCTGGTTGCACCTCGTCGGCGATGAACAACCCCTGGCGTTCATGGACGAGCTTTATGGTCGATGCCAGGAAGCCGGCCGGTTCGGCGTAGACACCGTCGCTCGAAAAGATCGTGTCCACCAGTAGCCCTGCGAACCCGACACCGCTTCGCTCGAGATCGGCAATTGCCGCCGCAACATTGTCGGCGAAACGCCGCCCCGGATCGCCGACGAGATTGCGGAACATCTCGGGCGCTGGCACCACCCGCACATGAGACGGCAACGGTTGGCCCGGACGTGAGGACGGCGATATGTCGGTCACGGCTGTGGTGTTGCCGTGATATGCCGTCTCCGTGACGATGAAGCCGGCCCGGCCGGTCGCGACCTTCGCGATCCGCAGCGCCAGATCGTTAGCCTCGCTACCAGTGCACGTCAGCACCAGATGATCGATCTCGGATGGAAATGTCGCCAGCAAGCGCTCCGCATAGCCATCCACCATGTCGTTGAGATAGCGCGTGTGGGTGTTGAGCAGACCGACCTGGCGACGAATGGCCTCAACGACGCGAGGGTGCGAATGCCCGACCGATGGGACGTTGTTATAGAGATCGAGATATCGGCGGCCCTCGACGTCGAACATGTAGACGCCTTCGGCGCGCTCCATTCGGATCGGCTCCTGGTAAAACAGGACCGAAGCCTTGCCGAACGACCGCAGGCGTCGTTGCACCGCCTCCCCGAGTTCGGCGCCCATCGCGGGCGCACGACTCTGGTCGAAGGCATTCAACGCCAGAATTTCTGTTTCCCGCTGCACTACACGCCTCCTCTGACCGCGCCTTGCGCAAGTCAAAGCGATCACTGCAGCGATCGTGCCGCAGTCATTTCCCGATCAGCTTGAAGAAATGTGCGAATTCCCACAATGACAAGCCGACCAGAGGCAAAAGACATCGGAGCCTCAGGCATGCAGCCTCACGTCACTCCAAATACTATCCTGCTTTCAATGGATTAGATCGATACCAACCGTTGCATGCGGAGATACTGGGCACTCCACTGCCCAGAATTTGAGGGACTTGCCACATAATTGGTGTATCTTTCCAAACTGCCGTGAGAAAGACTTCCTTGTCCCGACGGCCGAGGCAGATGAGGACACGTCAATGACGAGCGAGCCGCTTCAGACCAGCGACGCCTCCGCGGCCGACAGACGGCCACGAAAGAGCGACGGCGATCGCCTCTCGAAGCTGGCGCGACACAAGCACATCATCGCGCAACTCACCGCCGCCCCGACCCTGCGCGCCTCCGAGATTGCGGCGTCGCTTGGTGTCTCCGGCGAAACCATACGCCGAGACCTCGTGGAGCTTCAGGAACAGAAGCTCATCAACCGCACCTATGGCGGCGCGTCCCGTCCGTTTGCGCTCGAACCGGCTCTCACCGATCGCAAGGCGCTCATGATCGCCGAACGCGAGGCGATCGCCGCCGTGATCGCCGACCTCGTTCTACCGAACGAAGTCCTGATGCTGGCCGCCGGCGCCACGACGTTTCATGTCGCCAGACGATTGGCTTTGCGCGCGCGCGACATCACGGTCATCACGCACGACTATGCGATTGCGGGCGCGCTCGCGGTCAATTCATCCATCCGGGTGCTGTGCTGTCCGGGTCGCTATCACCCGACCGAAGGCTATGTGTTCGGCACACAGACGATCGCCAACATCAACAGCTACGAGGCCAACCGCGCCATCGTGAGTGCGACAGGCATCAGCGCACGGGGCGCCAACGATGCGGATGATGAGGCCGGCGCGATCTATGGCGCGATGGTCAAGCGCGCAGCGGAAGCGATCCTCGTCGCCGATCACAGCAAGTTCGACCAGCGCGCCCTGACCGTGTTTGCGCAATGGACCGACATCGACCGTCTGGTTACCGACCGGCAACCGGAAGGATCTCTGGCAACGGCGCTCCGAGAAGCCGGAACGGAGTTGATCGTTGCCCAACCCTGAGAGAGACCAAACCATGGCAAGCCTCACATCTCTTGCTTCTCGCGAGGAGTATACCGGCCTTGATGATGGTGGCGGCGACAAGGGTCCTGCATCGCATAGGCGAACCAGGATCGGACGCCTGGATCTTGAACTCGTCGCGCCGCAGCAAGCCTTCGCCTGCAGCTGGAAACGCACCTCCAGCATTCACGATGCTTCCTATGTGCTCGTATTTCCCCTGACCGGATGTGTGACGTTCAGCCAGGACGGCCGCGTCGGCATTGCCCGGGCCGGCGAATATGTCCTGCTCAGCGAACTCGCCTTCTACGAATTGTCGTCCGACAAGACCACACGCCTTCTGATGCTTCGGATCCCGGCCGCGGAGCTGCGCGGACGTCTCGTCTCGATCGAGGATCACATCAGCCGACGCTTCAAGCCAAACGAGCAGATGACCCGCCTTCTGGCCGGAATGGTCCAAAACGTGGCCGAGCTGTTCATCGAGTTGCCGGCGCCGAATCCACAGGCGCTTGCGACGGAAGTCATCAGCTTCGTGGCCCTCACGATCGGCTCGGAGGACAGGGGCGCCGCCACAGACGTCCGCAATGCGCGCTATCACCTGCGTCGCCGGATCGTTGATTTCATTGAAAGCCATCTCGGCGACCAATCCCTGTCACCGAAGAAGATTGCGGCCAGCAGCCGCATCTCGCTGAGCTATCTCTACAGTCTGTTCACGGACAACGAGACCACGGTCAGCCAGTTCGTGCAGACCAAACGACTGCAGCGAGCCTACGAAATCCTGGTTGCCGATCCCAAGGGCCACCGTACCGTGTCGGAGGTCGCCTACGAAGTGGGCTTCAAGAACGTCTCGCATTTCTCGCGCTGCTTCAGCCGCCACTTCAAGGTGGCCCCGCGTGACGTTCGCCAGGCACCGCAAGCCGCGCCGCGGCCGGGCCCAGCTGCGCGCGCTGCCGGACCGAACGGATCGTCTTCGCCACGAATGGCCTCCTCACGCAAGGCATTCGGGTCCCCGTATTGGAACGTTCGCAAGCAACAGCTTCACGAGACGGTTTAGAGCCGAATTCCCAAGGCCAGCCTCTGCGCCGCTCATGCGCGACGTGCTTTCCCCTGGAGCGAGCATTGGACGACATTCAAGACAAGATTTCTGCGAACGAACTCGCTGCGTTCTTCCATGAACTCGCCGACGTGGCCGGCCGGATTGCGTTGACCCATTTCCGTTCCAGTGTCGATTTCGAACGCAAGCAGGATCTGACGCCGGTGACGATCGCCGATCGTGCGATCGAAGTGGAATTGCGGCGCCTGATCAGCGCGCGCTTCCCCGATCACGGCATCGTCGGTGAGGAGATGGGATCGACCTTCGGCGAGCGCCACACCTGGTACCTCGATCCGATCGACGGAACGAAGAGCTTTATCTCCGGAATGCCGCTGTTCGGCACGCTTGTCGCGCTCGCCGACGAACACGAAGGATCGGTCGTCGCCGGCATGATTGACATGCCGGCGCTGGCCGAACGGTGGTATGGCACGCGGCGTGGGGTCAGCTTCAACGGCAAGCCCGCCATGGTCAGCCGCACGGCAAGACTGGAAGACGCACAGATCTACACATCTTCGCCGGACTTCTTTACGCCGCAGGATTGGGCTCGCTATGACTTGCTGAGCAAGAAAGCCATGTTCCGACGATTTGGCGGCGATTGCTATCAGTATGGGCTGCTGGCGTCCGGCCATTGCGATCTTGTCGTGGAGACGTCGCTCAAATCGTTCGACTTCATGGCATTGATTCCCGTGGTCGAGGGCGCCGGCGGAATCATACGCGACTGGGATGGGCGGCCACTCACACCGGACTCCGACGGCCGCGTGATCGCCGCGGCGAACGACAGCCTGCTCGAGCAGGCCCTGACCATCCTGAAGCAATAGCCGCAAGAGACCGTCGGGGCCGGCGCCGGCTCACACCAGCCGTAACCAGCCGTCCCAGCGCGGGTCATACATCACGTCGCGGGCGCGCATGTATTTCCAGACGCCGTACTTCTGGTAGTCGAAATCCCAGGTGTTGAGCTTGCGGTTGACGACCGCCCATGAGGCCCATTTCATATCCGCGAGCGCGCGGTTGAGAATGACGCGCGCAATCATCTGCGGACGAACCTCGCCCAGATATTGCTCGATGAGGGCTTCCGTCAGCTTCTCGTCAAAGAACATTTCGGCAAATAGCACGCCGAGCTCGTAGCTGCGCTCATTGTTGGAGGCGAATTCGTAGTCGATCAGCTTCATCGGCCTGGGCGCGCCGACTTCGGCCGAAATGAGGAAATTCCCCGGCATGGGATCGTTGAAGCACGGAACGAGGTCGAGGCCCGACGCCAGGAAGGCCGACTTGGCCTGATTGTAGCGGTGCATCAGCCAGGGCATGTCCTGCGGGAAATGCGATCCCAGTTCCTTGCCCTGCTCGATATGTTCCTCGATCATGTCGAAGATCGTCTTGGTCTGGCCGAGCTTGGGGCCGCCATGCAAACGGCGATAGAGATCGAGCACGTCGGACTGGATGGCGGAATCGCCGAAATCCGCATTGGTGCAGGCGCGGTAGCCCTCCAGAAATTCACTGATCTCCAGCCCGTCCGCCGCGTCGAAGAAGATGACCTCCGGCCCGACACCCATGGCATGGGCATTGCGCGCGGCCTCGTTGGCGGTGACGCGATCGATGAACATTTCCGAGCCCTCGCCCGGCACCTTGACGAAATAGCGGCGCGCGTCGCCGGACATCTCGACCAGCCAGTTCTGGTTCGACAGGCCGCCGACCAGCGGTGCATAGACGGCCGCCTTGCCGCGCCATTGCGGGACGCGAGCGATGGCGGCTTCGACGTTGCGTTCGTGAACCGTGGTCCCCTCACCAACTTTTCTGCGAACGGTCATGCGATCCTCCGAAGCATCTCGCCAAAGCGGGGCTCCCGAACCGCCATGCGGCAACGCACGAAGCGCCAACTGGCGAATTTGTAGAACTCCAGCGTATTGCGCGCCGATTTGGCGGCGAGCAGCGCGCCGATCAATCCCCAGCGCAGATCATCAGCCACGCCGTAAATCCGCGCACGGTTGAACGTCCCCTCGTCGAATGTCCCGGTGCTGCGGGTGAAGAGGTCGCGCGCCTCAGGCTCCTGCGCGCAGGCCTCGACGAAGAAGGTGCCAATATCCTCCAGCGGGTCGGCCGTCGTCGCGCGATCCCAGTCGATCAGACGAACCTCGCCTGCGTCGCTGATCAGGATATTCGAAACATTGCCGTCGCCGTGGATCGGCACCGCGTTGATGTCCAGCATCCGGAGGGCGTCGGCCGCAAAGCGCAACTCCTTGACCAGCCATTCGGCATCCGACGGCAACTGTGCTTTCGCGGCCGCCGCAGCAGCATGGAAATGCTCGATCTCGTCAAAGACGCTCTTGCGGCGTGGCAGCGGCGGTCCGGATTGAAACAGGCGCATCGCCGCAATGACGGCGTCGACGATGTCGGGCTCGAGCATCCGCTCCAAGGTACCGACCCGCCAGCCCTGGTTGAGATCCTCCATCACCAGCAGGCCCGCCTTCGGATCGGCCATCAGCACTTTGGGCCCGATGCCGAGATCGGATGCACGCTGCGCCGCCTCGAAGGCGCACGCCACGTCGATATAAAGCTCCGCATCGCGATCCATGGCCTTGATGAAGATGCTCTCGCCACTGCCCTTTCTGGTGGCGCGCCAGGGAAAGCCGTCGACGCCTCGCCAGCTTGGCGAAGCCAGGATCGGGATGGCAGGTTCGATCACGATGTCTCCGGATCCCCATCCGGGGAACCCGGCAATGGAATTCCGGATGGTAGCCAGTTCCGTTCCAGATTGACTCATTCCAGATTGACTCATGGCGACTTCCGATCTCTTGCAGTTGCCGTTCAGCCGACCTTCGTGTCCGCCCAATTTGATCAGGCAGATTTTGATCAGGACAGATGCAAAAGGGATGCCTCGCGCTCCACCAAATCATGCCGTTGAACCAGCGGGCCTACCCTTATGCGCGCTATGTCCGCTATCCGGAGTGTGATCCGGGACGCGACCCATCGAGGCCACCATGTCTGCTGCAGAACTGATCGGGATGAGCCTTGCCGAGCTGGCGGAGGCGTACGCCTCGCGCGCGCTGTCTCCGGTGGAGGTGCTGCGAGCGACCCTCAACCACTCCGAAGGGGTCAATACCGCGATCAACGCCTTGTTCAGCTTCCGTCCGGAACAGGCCATGGCCAGCGCGCAACGCTCGGAAGCCCGATGGAAGGCCGGAGCTGCGCTGGGTCCGCTCGATGGTATTCCAATGACCGTCAAGGACAGCGTCGCCATGGCCGGCTGGCCCTACTTTCATGGCATCGGAGCCAACCGCGCCCTGCCGCCTTCAAATTACGATTCACCACCGGCGATCGCATTGCGCGAAGCCGGCGCGGTGATCTTTGCAAAAACCACGATGCCGGATTGCGGCCTGATGGCGTCAGGCATCAGCTCGCTGCACGGCATCACCCGCAACCCCTGGGGGCTTGCCTGGAACACCGGCGGCTCGTCGGCCGGCGCCGCCGCGTCGGTCGCTGCCGGCGCCGGATATGTCTCCGTCGGCACGGATATCGCGGGCTCCGTCCGCCTTCCAGCTGCACATTGCGGCCTCGCCGGACTCAAGCCCACCCACGGACGCGTGCCGCATCTGCCGGCCGACACCATGCGCATGGCCGGTCCCATGGGCCGCAGCGTCGACGATATCGCCCGCCTGCTGACCGTGCTGACGCAGCAGGACGAGCGCGACACCTGGAGCCTCCCCGCCGACGGCGTGCGCTATCACGAGCGCCTCGAGCGCGATGTGAAGGGATTGAAGATCGGAATCCTCACCGACATGGGCTTTGGCATGAAACCCGAAGCGGTCGTGCGCGAGACCGTCGAGGCGACCGGAAAGCTGCTGGCGGGCGCAGGCGCGTTCGTTGAACCGTTTGCCTCGCAGCTAGACCATGACGCCTATGCGGCGATTGACCTGTTCCTCCAGGTCCGCGGGTATCTCGAATACACCTCGCTGCCCGCGCATACTGACACCCCACGCGACATCGATCCCTACGTTCGCGCGTGGTCTCTCGGCGGAGAAAAGCATTCAGGCACCGATCTCTACCGGGCCCTGGGGCAGATCGCCAAAATGAAGGCGGCGCTGCTGGGGGCGTTCGAAGGCTGGGACTATGTCATCTCACCGACGCTGCCGGTGGTGAATTTTCCGGCGGAAGAACCGGGTGTCTCCCGCGAGACGCCGCTCGCGCACACGCTGTTCACGGCCATGTTCAACCAGACCTGCCAACCCGCTTCCACAGTCTGCATGGCGTTCGATTCCCGGGATCTGCCAATCGGTGTCCAGGTCATCGGCCATCGCTTCGACGATCTCGGCGTCCTCCAGGTGACGAAGGCGCTGGAAGATCTGCGTTCAATCAAGATGGGCTGGCCGTTCAAGCCACGACCCTGACCGTCAGGCCGCCGCCTGCGCCTGATCACCATCGAGCAGATGGCAAGCGGCGAAGCGCCCCGGCGAATGCTCGACGAGCCCTGGCGTCTCCACCCGACAGCGGCCGAAGGCCTTCGGACAGCGCGACGCGAAGCTGCAGCCGGCTGGGATGTCGATCGGGCTGGGCGGCTCGCCCTCGAGCAGAAAATCGGAGGGATCAAACGGCTTCTGCTCCAACGTCGGGGCCGCCGACAGCAGCGCCTTGGTATAAGGATGCTGCGGGTCGAAGAAGAGATGGTGGTTGTCGGCAATCTCGACCATCTCGCCGAGATACATCACCGCGATCCGCGTGCAGACCTTCCGCACCATGGCGAGATCGTGCGAGATGAAGACGTAGGTGAGGTCGTTCTTCTCCTGCAATTTCGAGAACAGCTCGATCAGCCTGCCCTGCTCGCGCTGGTCCAGCGCCGACAAGGTCTCGTCGAGGATCAGGAGCTTGGGATCGAGAATCAGGGCTCGTGCGATCGAGATGCGCTGGCGCTCGCCGGTCGAGAGCGCGTTCGGCAGCTGATCGTAGAGGTCAGCGGCAAGACCGACTTCGGCCATCGCCGCGATCACTCGCTTCCTCAAATCGGCGCGCTTGACCCTGCCACGGATCAGGAGACTCTCCTCGATCATGCGGCCGACCGTGGTCCGCGGCGGCAAGGCATTGTAGGGATCCTGCAGGAGCAGCTGGAACTCGTTGCGCTTGCGGATCAAATCCCCCGACGACAGCGCACCGAGCGAAGTCCCGTTCAAGACGATGCTGCCGCTGTCAGGCGTCTCCAGCCAGGCCAAGAGCCGGGTCAGGGTCGACTTGCCGCAGCCGGATTCTCCGACGATGCCGAAATTCTCGCGTGGCATGATGTCGAGCGTGACACCGCGCACCGCCTGCACGTTGCTGTAGCTGTTGAAGGTGCCGCGCTTGCGGGCGCGATAGGTGCGATGGACATTCTCCACCTTCATCAACGGCGCCTCGCCCTGCGCCTGACGGCGAGCAAGCGGGCCCTCCGCCGTCTCCCACATCCGCGGCACGCTTGCGATGGCCTTGCGCGTGTAGTCGGATTGCGGCGAAGCCAGCAGGTCGGCGAACGCCTGTTGCTCGACAAACCGGCCCTGGTGCAGCACGGCCGTTCGATCGCCGAACTGGCCGAGCGTCGGCAAGGAAGACGACAAATAGATCGTCGCCATCTTGTGCCGCGTGCAGAGGTCATGGAGCAAGGCCACGATCTGCGCGGCGATGGTGACGTCCAGCGGCTGGGTCACGTTGTCGGCGATCAGCACGGCGGGTTCGGCGCAAATGGCATCCACGATCATCGCGCGCTGCATCATGCCGCCGGAGAATTTCGACGGGTAGTCCCAGTAGCGCTCCTTTGGCGAGGGGATGCGGACCTCGCCGAGCAGCTGCATGACCCGGTCACGACACTCGCGCCCGTTCCATTCAGGCCTCACACTGTGCAGCTTCTCCGCGATCTGGACGCCCACCGGCACGGTCGGATCGAGCGAACTCTGCGGCTTGGAGCCGATATAGGCGATATCGCGCCCGATCCGGACTTCGCGCGCGCCGGCGCCGAGGATGTCATGACCGGCGAAGGCGACCCGTCCGGCGCGATATTCCAGGCTCTCCGGCAACCAGTTCGCCAGCGCGCGGCTGAGCACCGTCTTGCCCGCACCGCTTTCCCCGTAGATGCCGAAAATCTCCGACGTGCTGAGGCGGAAGCTGACGTGATCGAGAATGGGAGCCGCCCCGGGTGTCGTCGCACCAACCGTCAGATCGTCGATTTCGAGAATGAGCGAGAGATCCATCTCAAAGACCTCCATAGATGCGGTTGCGCGCCTTTTCCAGCGCAGAGCCCATCAGATTGATCGAGGTGAGCGCGATGGCGAGGAAGATGCCCGGGATGGTTCCGATCCACCAGGCATTGAGCAGATATTTGCGGGAATCGGCGATGATGCTGCCAAAGCTCGGGGTCGGCGGCTGAATGCCGAGCCCGAGGAAGCCCAGGATCGCTTCGAAGATCATCATGCGGGCGACATCGAGCACTGCGACGAACGCGATCGGCGGCAGGATGTTGGGCGCAGCGAACAGCAGCAGGATGCGCCAGTCCCCGGCCCCGAGCACCCGCAAGCCACGCACATATTCCTTGCCGCGCTCGGCGACCGCGGCACTGCGGGCCACCCGCGCGTAGAGCGGCCAGCCGGACAGCGCCAGCACGATAATGATGGTCGGGACGGTCGGCCGCGACACGCCGAGAATCGTGATCGCCAGGATGATCATCGGAATCGAGAGCTGCGCGTCGGTGATCCGCATGATGATGGTGTCCCACCACCTGCCCTTGAAGCCCGCGAACAGGCCGAGGCCGCAGCCGATGATGAAGATCAGGAGCACCGTGACGATGCCGACCAGCAGCGAATAGCGCAGTCCGATAAGGCTGCGCATCAGGATGTCACGGCCGAGCTGATCCGTGCCGAGCACGTGATCCCAGGTCCATTTCTCGCCCAGATAGACCGGCGCCAGGAATTTGTCCTTCACCACCATCTTGGTGGCGCTGACCGAGGACACTTCGGGATAGATCGCGGACGCCAGCAGCAACGCGATGAAGACAAAGAAACCGACCTTGAAGCTCGACATGCTCCAGGCTGCAGCCAGTATCCGCCGATTGACGGACCGGATGCGGGCCAATCGAGGTTCAAGCTCCGCAGCAATCACCGTGGTGGCCGTCATGGTCAGATCTCCACGCGAGGGTCGATGAGATAAGCGACCAGATCCACGATGATATTGATGAAGACGAACACCGCGCTGGTCGTAATGGCGATGCCCTGGATGACCGGGAAATCACGTCCGACGACGGAGACGACGGTCAGATTGCCGAGGCCCGGATAATCGAAGATGTATTCGATCACCAGCACGCCGCCGATCAGGGTCGAAAGCTGGATGCCGAGCAAATTGACCAGCGGCACCGCGGCATTGCGCAGCGCATGGGAATAGACGATGCGGCGGCGCGACAGGCCGCGAACCCGGGCTTCATCGATGAACGGCGCCTGCATCACCTCGCCAAGTGACGTCGTCAGTGTCCGGATGATGAAGGGCGCGATCTCCACCGCCAGCACCAGGGCCGGCAGAATGACATAGGAGAAGCCCTGGTAGCCGAGCGCCGGAAGCAGCTTCAGCTTGATTGACAGAAACAGGATCAGAACGATCGCGAGCCAGAAATTCGGGATCGACACGAAAAGCGACTGCATGCCGAACGCCAGGGCGTTCTGCCATCGATGCTGATGCAGACCACCGGCTATTCCGACCGGAAACGAGATCAACAGCGCGAACAACAAGGCCATGCCGCCCAATTGCAGCGTGAATGGCAATCGTTCGAGAATGAGGTCGGTCACAAGCGCCATGTCCGACTTGGTCGGATCGACATATTGGCCACCGGCCGCAATCATCCCGCTACGCGGCCGAAGATAGGACTGTCCGAGGTCGCCCTGGAGCAGACCGCGCATATAGCGGCCGTATTGAACGATGATGGGATCGCGCAGCCCCATCTTGGTCGCCACCTGCTCGACCACATCGGGCGGCGCCATGCCGCCGACGATCAGACGAACGGGATCGCCTGGAACCACGCGCAACAGCGTAAAGATGATCAACGAGGTGATGAAGACGATCAGGAGGCCCTGCGCGATCCGCTTGACCAGGAATTCCAGGATCAACATCGGGAAGAGCTACCCTTGCATTCGTCGGGAGTTCCGGCAGGCCGGGTCGTCTGGCCCTGCAACCGACCTGAGAAACCCGATAGGTCGGACAAGTCCGACCTATCGGAGCAATCATCATGCCAGTGTGGCCTTGGTCATGTCCTGCATGCCGTTCGGGTAGATGTAGAGGCCGTCGAGCTTCTTGCTGTAGGCGTGGATGAAGACCGAGGTGAACAACGCCAGTGCCGGCGCCTTTTTGGCGATGGTCGGCAGCGTCTCGGTCTGGAGGATCTTCTTGCGCTCTTCGATAGAGGTGGCGTTGCGCTCCTTGTCGAGCACCGCGTCGATGTCCTTGTCGACGATGCCGGTGATGCGCTTGGATGAGGAATGGAAGTGGGTGCGCAGCACCAGATCCGGCTCGGGCGAACCCGTGCACCAGCCGCAGTCGATCATGTTGCCTTCGCCGCCGCCCGGCTTGTCATAGAGCAAATTGCCCCAGGCCGCGACTTCGAGGGTCTGAAGATTGACCTTGAAACCCTGTTCCTGGAGCATGCCGGTGATCAGCTCGGCATATTCCTTGGTCTTCGGATAGAAGCCCACCGAGGTGTAATAGGTGAGTTCGGGCAGGCCCTGGCCCTTCGGGAAGCCGGCTTCCGCCAGCAGCTTCTGGGCCTTGGCTGGATCGAATTCCGGATACTCGGCGACCTCCGTATAGCCGAACTTCACCGGCGAGATATGCGCCTTGGAGTAGGTTCCGGAGACGCCGAGAATTTCAAGAACCTGCTTGCGGTCGATTGAATGGCACGCCGCGAGACGAACGCGGGGATCGTCGAACGGCTTCTTGGAGCAGCGGAAGAACAGATATTTGTTCTCGACCGACACCGCCTTGTGGATGTTGAAGCGGGCATCCTTGGAAATCGTATCGACCTGCTCCTGCTCCAGCCGCTCGATGATGTCCGCCGAGCCATTCAGCAACGACAGCGTCCGGGTCGTGGTGTCGCCGACGAAATGATATTCGACGCCAGGAATCTTGGGTGCGCCGAGGAAGAAGTCGGCGTTGGCGGCGAGAACGGTGGTGTCGCCCTTCTGCTCGACATATTTGTACGGCCCGGTGCCGTTCATGCGAGCCGACAACTGCGCCTTGTTGGCGACGTCCTTGGCGGACATGATCGGCAGGAACGAGGAAAGATAATAGTAGAGCGCCGCCGGATAACCGTGTGCCTTGGTGTTGATGCGGCAGGTGAAGTCGTCGACGACGTCAACGGTGACGAGGCCCGGATACCACTGCGCCGGTCGATCGGGCAGGCAGCCATATTCATAGGTCGCCTTGACGTCGGCTGCCGTAAACGGCGTGCCGTCGTGAAACTTGATGCCCTTCCGAAGCTTGACTTCCATCGTGGAAGCATCGATCGGCGTCATCGACTCCGCCAATTCGAAGATCAGCTCGTCCGGCTTGTCCGGCTTCATCGGCGCCCGCGTCAGATAGCCAAACACAAACCCCTCGACGATGAGCTGGCCAAGATTGGTGTGCGTGGTCGGATCCCAATTGCCGGACAGCGCCTCGGCGCCGAGAAAACGCAGCGCCTTGCCTTCGGCCGCAAAAGCTGAATTTACTAGGAAGTCCGGGTTGACCCGTCCGAAGCCGAACGCTGCGGCACCGGCAAGCCCTCCTAACATCACGTCTCTACGGTTGATCATGTCCTATCCCTCGATGATTTTGGCAACGTTGAAACTGCTGCCGAGGGCGCGGGGCCTCAGCCGTTTCGATCGTCTCGCGCAACGTCCTCAACCTGCAAAGCGTAGACCAAAGGCCGCGCTTGCCCGATTCCTGCTGCTCCACGATTCCGTTGCTGACACTCCCGGATGCGACGATTGCGCGCGGCGACTCCTGATCGCCCGGAGCGCAGCGCCCAACTCCGAGGCATCCGCGCCTCTCCACTGTGCAGGACAGGAATGATGGACGCTCGGAACAGCGGTTCGGAGACGGTGAGCCTATAATTTTCGCCTTTCGAAATGAGCGGAATCCCTGCCTTGAAAACACAGACGTTCCCGACCGTTCGCGGCATCATCTCGGACCTCGACGGCGTGGCCTATCGAGGAGATGCCGCGATCCCAAGCTCGGTAAGAGCGTTCCGCGCCTGGCACGACCAGGGCCTGCCGTATGCGTTCGTCACCAACAACTCGACGAAATCTGCCGCGCAATTTGTGACGAAGCTGACCAGCATCGGCATTCCGGCAAACTCACGGCAGGTCTTCAATACCATCTCGGCGGCGACGGCCCTGCTCGCAAGACGCTGGCCGCAAGGCACACCGGTCTTTGCGATCGGCGAACAGCCGTTACTCGCGGCCATTGAGGCAGCCGGCTATGATCTGACCTCTGTGGACCCGGAAGTCGTGGTGCTCGGCTTCGATTCGATGCTCGACTACGCCAAGCTGCGAACGGCCATACGGGCCGCACTGGCGGGAGCAGCGATCATTGCGACCAATCCCGACGTCCTCACGCCCGTGCACGATGGATATGACCCTTGCGTCGGCGTGCTGACGGCGGCGGTGGTCGCTGCAGTACCAAGTGCGAAGCCGATCGTCGTCGGCAAGCCACATCCGTTCCTGATCGAGCAGGCGCTTGCGCATCTCGGCACCGCCAAGCACGAAACGATCATGATCGGCGACCAGGTCGCGACCGATATCGCGGCGGGCAACGCCGCCGGCCTGCGCTCCATCTTGCTCGCCAGCGACGTGCCGTTCAACGCGGCCGCGGGCGTCGTCCCCGATCGCATCGTGTCGAGCCTTCTTGATCTCCTCGATGCCACTTCCGGGACGGCCGGCCGGCTCTCATGATGACTCCGAGCTTGATCGAAAGCATGCAGACCGAGCTTGGCGCGGCATTGCCGCTCTGGGGTCTCTCGTCACAATCGACGGTCTCCTTCCTCAGCCATTCCGAGAACACGACATTCCTGGCACAGGATGCGGCATCTGGACGGAGGCTTGTGCTGCGCGTGCAACGGATCGGCTACCACACGTCGGCCGAGATCAGGTCCGAGCTCGCCTGGATCAATGCGCTGATAGCGGAGGATATTGTCGTCACGCCTCGCCCGGTCGCCGATCGTGAGAGCCGGGCGCTATGTCCGATCGTCTTGAACGGCTCGCGGCGACAGGTTGCGGCATTCGAGTTTCTCAGCGGCAAGGAGCCCGATCCATCGGACGATCTCGTTGCCTGGTTCGGCAAGCTCGGTGCGATCTGTGCCAGGCTTCATGCGCATAGCCGCCGATGGAAGCGGCCGCCGGACTTTCAGCGCAAGATCTGGGATTTTGATGCAATGTTGGGCACACGACCGTTGTGGGGCGATTGGCGGGCCGGCCTCGGTCTTCGCGACGATGGCCGACAATTGCTGCAGAGGGTCGCCGACACACTCAAGCAGCGTCTCGATAGCTACGGAAACACTCACGACCGATTCGGTCTGATCCACGCCGATCTGCGGCCGGCCAATCTTCTCGTCGACGGTGCGCGTCTCGGCGTCATCGACTTCGACGATTGCGGCTTCTCCTGGTTCTTCTACGACTTTGCCGCCGCCGTCAGCTTCATGGAGCACGAGCCCGTGGTGGCTGAACTCCAGGCATCATGGCTCGACGGATATCGCGCGATCGCGTCGGTTTCGCGCGAAGACGAGCTCATGCTGCCCATTTTCGTGATGCTCCGGCGCATGCTGCTGACTGCCTGGATCGCCTCGCATTCGGACACCGAGACCGCACGACGGCTGGGAACGGACTACACCGATGCAACCGTCGCGATGGGAGAGCGATTCCTGCAAGCGCTTTGATGGTCGCGCGTGACGCGACCAAGTCGCTTGTTTTGATTTCGTTCCAGTTTTGCCCTCGCTCCAGTCTTGCTGTTCCGCGGCTCCAGAGCGCCATGACCGGCGCTGCCCAGCCGGGAAAGAATCCTGGGAACGTCAGCATCATCACAATTTCCGATATCGGCGAACGATATTTCGAATTTTACAAGCGTCTGCCGCAACGCAAAACTCCGTTTGTGATGGGCGGCGAGTGAGAAGGCGTTGAGATGGCTTCCGGTGGTTTGGAGTTGGGCGCTCGCGACGTCAGCGTCCAGTTCGAAGGCTTGAAGGCGCTGTCAAAAGTCACGCTCACGGTTCCGCGGGGACGCATCACCGGACTGATCGGCCCCAACGGCGCCGGGAAAACGACACTTATTAATGTGCTGACGGGGTTTCAGCCGGTCGGCACGGGGACCGTCGAGCTGGAAGGCGAGGTCCTCAACGGCATCGCGGCCCACAAGCTGCGACGCAAGGGCGTCGCGCGCACGTTCCAGTCCGGACGACTTTTCCGCGATCTGCCGGTTGTGGACAATCTAGAGGTTACAGGCGTGGGTCTCGGTCAGACCCGGCGCGAGGCGATCACGGAGGCCGAGCGCGTGCTGACCTGGCTCGGCATATCGCACCTCGGCAGCACGATCGCAGGCGCCCTGCCCTATACCGACGAACGCCGCGTCGCTATCGGCCGCGCCATCATGTGCACGCCGCGCTATCTGCTGCTGGACGAGCCCGCGGCCGGCATGTCCGAGCATGAAAGCCACGATCTGGCCGTCATCATCAGGCGGATCGCCGGCGAACTCGGCGTCGGCGTGCTGCTGATCGAGCACAACATTGGCCTCGTGCTTGAACTCTGCGAGCGCATCTTCGTGCTCGATTCCGGCGAGATCATCGAAGTCGGCGCGCCTGCGCAGATCCGCGACAGCGACGCGGTCCGGCACGCCTACATGGGCACGCAGCGCGACGACGTGATTCCGGCGCTCGCGACCGAGATGGGCGCCGCATCATGACGCTGCTCGCCGTCGACGACATCACCGTCAGCTACGGACGCCTGACAGCCCTGCGCGGCGTCACGCTAGAGGTCGCCGAGGGTGAGGTTCTCTTCGTGACAGGCCCCAACGGCGCAGGAAAGTCGACGCTGCTGAACGCGCTCGCCGGGGTCGTACCGGTGGGATCGGGCTCCATCACCATGGACGGCGCGAAAGTGACGGGCGCCGCGCCGGAGGACATCGCGCGCCGCGGATTCTCGCTGGTGCCGGAAGGACGCAACGTCTTCGGCGCACTGAGCATCGAGGAGAATCTCAAGGTCGGCACCGGCATGCGAGCCGACAGGCACAAGATCGCCGGCGACCTCGAGTCGGTCTACGCCGAATTCCCGATGCTGGCCGATCGCCGACACACGGCGGCCGGCATGCTCTCGGGCGGCCAGCAGCAGATGCTCGTCATCGGTCGCGCGTTGATGACGGCTCCGCGCATCATGGCGATCGACGAGCCGTCGCTCGGACTTGCACCCAAGATCATCGATCAGGTCTACGAGATCCTGGTGCGGCTGCGGGCGCAGCGCAAGCTGACGCTGCTGATCGTCGAGCAGAGCTCGACGCGCGCCATGATGGCCGGCGGACGCATGATCCTGATCCGCGGCGGGCGCATCGTCCTCGAGGGCGCAGCCGCCGACATGATCAAGGACGAGCGCCTGAAGCAGGCCTATTTCGGCTTCGGAGATCACTGAGAATGACCGCGGTCCTGCAGATCATCTTCGACGCACTGAGCCTCGGCAGTCTCTATGCCCTGGGCGCGCTCGGTATCGCGCTGATCTTCGGCGTCATGCGGCTCGTCAACTTCGCCCATGGCGACTTCATCGCCTTCTGTGTGTTCGCAATGCTGTGGCCGTCGGTCAACGCAACAGCGGTGGTCTTTGCCGGCATGCTGCCGTTCTATCTCCTGATTCCGCTCTTGCTCATGATCGGCGCGGCACTCTCGATCCTGTCGGAGATCGTCGTGTTCCGCCGTTTCCGCAACGCCAATCCGGCAACGATGATGATCGCCTCCTTCGCTCTCGGATTCGTCATCCGCCACGTCCTGCTGACCTTCTATTCGAGCCGCCCGAAATCGATCACCCTGTGGCCAAGCCTCGGCCTGCCGGTGGAATTTCTCGGCGCCCATATCCCGATGCTGCAAGTCGTGACCATCGTCATCACGCTGGCCGCGCTCGCCGTGCTCGTGCTGTTCCTCAAGCGCACGCGCTATGGCCTCGAAATGCGCGCGGCCGCCGAAAACTTCACCATGGCGCGCATGCTCGGAGTCCGTGCCAACGGCGTCATCCTGCTGGCCTTTGCCATCAGCGGCATGCTGGCCGCGGCAATCGGATTAATCCTGGCCACCATCTCAGGCACGGCCGACATCAACATGGGCGCCAATGTGATGCTGATCGCCTTCATCGCCACCGTGATCGGCGGTCTCGGCAGTGTGCCCGGCGCTGTCGCCGGCGGCTTCATCATCGGCGCCGCCAGCGTCGTCTTCCAGGCAACATTGCCGCACGACGCGCGCGTCTTCCGTGACGCCTTCGTCTATGGCGCGGTGATCGTCGTCCTGCTGGTGCGGCCGCAAGGCCTGTTCGCACCGAAATCCGCCAAGCAGAGGGTCTGATCGATGCCAAAGCGGCCGTCTGTCATCCGGCGAACGATCCTGACACCGATCATCCTGATCGTCGTGCTGCTCGTCATGGCCGCTCTAAGCTATCAATTCGGCAGCCGTGCGTTCAACCGAACTGCGGTCGAGATGTTCATCAACATCATGGTGGTCGTCGGCCTCTACGTCTTCGTCGGCAATTCCGGCCTGCTGTCGTTCGGGCACATCAGCTTCATGTGCCTCGGCGCTTACATGACCGCCTGGCTCGCGATTCCGCCCGTGATGAAATCGATCACGCTCAAGGGACTGCCCGCCTGGCTGCTGCATACGCAACTGCCGATGTGGGTGGCCACACCGATCTCAGGGATTTTCGCGGCCTTGTTCGCGCTCGTCGTCGGACGCGTGATCATGCGCCTGTCGGGGATTGCGGCCTCGATCGCGACCTTCGGACTGCTTGGCGTCATCAACAACGTCTATTCGAACTGGGATTCGGTCACGGGCGGACAGGGTTCGATCGTCGGCATACCGCCGACCATGAACGTCTGGATCGGCTGGCTGGGTGCGGCGGTTGCGATCGTGATCGCATACCTGTACGCGATTTCCCGCTCCGGGCTCGCGCTTCGCGCCACGCGCGACGAGTCCGTCGCCGCCAGCGCCTCGGGAATCGACATTGTCCGCGAACGGCTGATCGCGTTCGTGGTCAGCGCCTTCATCATCGGCATCGCCGGCGCGCTCTATGCGCACTTCCTCAGCATCGTCAATCCCGGCGCCTTTTACCTGCGCACGACGTTCATCACACTGTCGATGCTGGTCGTCGGCGGCATGTACAGCCTCAGCGGTGCCGTCACCGGCGTCGTCGCGATCTCGGTGCTGATCGAGCTGTTCCGCAACCTCGAAAAGGGCATCAGCCTTGGCGCACTCAAGGTCGCACTGCCCAACGGGATCCAGGAGATCGCGATCGGCATCATCACCATCGTCATCCTGATGTATCTGCCGACCGGCCTCACTCGCAACCGGGAGTTCTCCTGGCGCGGATGGCCGGTGCTGCGACGATGGTCACGCCCCGTGCGGACGGCGAAGGAACTGAGCTGAATTTCACTGCACAACTGGAGGAATGGTTATGCGTCTTGCGAGAATACTGGGCGTCCTGACCGGAGTGGCCGCACTCTGGCTCACACCGGCCAAAGCGGCCGACGAGATCGTCATCGGATTTGCGACCGCGGCTTCAGGCTTCATGCAGGCCTATGACAAGCCGGCACAGGATGCGGCCATGATCCGCATCGACGAGATCAACAAGGCGGGCGGCCTGCTCGGCAAGAAAATCAAGGCCGTCTTCGCCGACACCAAGACCGATCAGGCTGAAGGCGCCAAGGCCGGCCTCGCCGTCCTCGACCAGGGCGCCGACCTCGTGATCGTTTCCTGCGACTACGACTTCGGCGCGCCGGCGGCGCTCCAGGCGCAAGCGGCCGGCAAGGTCTCGTTCTTCCTTTGCGCCGAATCGATCAAAGCCGGCATCCCCGGCGTCGGTCCCTACTCGTTCTCCGCCTCCGTGCTGGCCGCTGTGCAAGGCGCGACCATGGCGGAATGGGCCTACAACAAGAAGAATGCCCGCAGCTTCTACCGGCTGCTCGACAGCTGGACCGTCTACAACAAGGGTATCTGCGACGGTTTCGACTGGATGATGCCGAAGCTGAAGGACGCCAAGCTGGCCGGAAGCGACACGTTCAAGAATGACGACGCCTCGATCGCGTCCCAGATCACGCGCATCAAGAGCCTGCCGAAGGAGCCCGACGCCATCATGGTCTGCACGATGATGCCGGGCGCGGTCTCGGCCATCAAGCAGATCCGGGCCGCCGGCATCAAATCGATGATCCTCAACGGCTCCAGCATGGACGGCAGCTACTGGCTGAACGCCATTCCTGACCTGTCGAACTTCTACGTTCCGGTGCAAGGCTCGATCTACGGCGACGATCCCAATCCGAAGGTTAACGAGTTCAACAAGAAGTACAAGGACGTGACCGGCGGCGATCCCTCCAGCCAGTACGTCTATCCCGGCTATGTCCTGATCGAAGTCTGGGCCAAGGCGGTCGAACGCGCCAAGACCACCGACGCCCCGGCCGTCGTCGCCGAGCTGGAAAAGATGAACAACGAGGCCACGCTGTTCGGACCGCGCACCTTCAACAAGGACATCCACCATCAGAACCAGGGCCGTTACCTGATCATCGACACCGAGGGCGGCAAGCCGAAGATGGTCGATCAGTGGACGATTTCGGAGAAGATCCCGGTCGACTATCTGGTCTCGAAGTAAACCGGCCACGCGCCGCCCGCGGTGCCTGTCGCACCTGCGGGCTGCCGTCCCCCTTGGATCGAACGCAAGCCGTTGAGAGGAAACAGGAGAATGGTCGTGATTAATTGCGACATGGGCGAGGCCTATGGCCTCTACAAGATGGGCGACGACAAGGGGTTGATGCCCCACATCGATGTCGCCAACGTGGCTTGCGGCTTCCATGCATCCGACTTCAACCACATGCGCAAGACGGTGCAGCTCGCCAAGCAATTCGGCGTCAAGGTCGGCGCCCATCCGTCACTGCCGGACTTGCAGGGTTTCGGACGGCGCGAGATGAAGATCGACCGCGAGGAGCTGACGAACTGCCTGCTCTATCAGATCGGCGCGCTCAAGGCATTCCTGGATGCCGAAGGCCTGCCGCTCAATCACATCAAGCCGCACGGCGCCCTCTATGGCATGGCCGCGCGCAACGAGAACATCGCGGAGGCCGTCGCGGACGCCGCCGATGTCTACAAGGTACCGCTGCTCGGCATGAAGGGCACGCTGCATCAGATGGTCTACGAGCGGCGCGGCCACACCTTCGTCGCCGAATACTACGCCGACCTCGACTACAATGCCGACGGCAGTCTCATCATCACGCGCGAGCACGAGGCCAAGGATCCGGCCGATGCGGCATCGCGATGCACACGAGCCGTGAATGAAGGCAAGACCCGCTCGGTGGCCGGCAACGACGTCCTGGTCGGAGCCGACTCGATCTGCATCCACTCCGACACGCCCAATGCGGTTGCAATCGCGCACGCCGTTCGCGAGGCCGTCCGCCCCTATCTCACCGCGCGGTGAGGCGGAAGGCCGGAAAAGACGATCCACCAGGAGAACCCCATGGCAACACAGCAGATCTTCTCGCCGCTACCGGGCATATTCTATCGCAAACCCGCACCCGACAAGCCGGACTACAAGACCGATGGAGACGCGATCACGGAGAACGACACGATCGGGCTCATCGAAGTGATGAAGTCATTCAACGAAGTGAAGGCCGGCGCGGCAGGCAAGATCCTGCGTTTCCTGGCCGAGAACGAGGAACCGGTGATGGCCGGCCAGCCGATCGCCGAAATCGACGTTTGAGAGCTTTCAAGCGTCCATGACCATTCACAAGCTCCTCATAGCCAATCGCGGCGAGATCGCCGTCCGCATCATTCGTGCGGCGCGCGAACTCGGCATTGCGACCGTCCAGGTCTACAGCAAGGCCGACAAGGACTCGCTTGCTGTCCGGCTCGCTGACGAGTCGATCGAGATCGGCCCGCCGCAGGCTTCAAAGTCGTATCTCAACCAGACGACGATCCTCGCTGCTGCGCGTACGACCGGCGCCGACGCCATCCATCCCGGCTACGGCTTCCTGGCCGAGAACGCCGAGTTCGCCGCCGCCGTCGAGGCGGCGGGACTGGTCTTTGTCGGCCCGACGGCGCAATCGATCCGGCTGATGGGTGACAAGGTTGCGGCTCGCGAGGCTGCGGCCGCGGCCGGCGTGCCGACCGTCCCCGGCAGCGCCGGACGCCTGGAATCTGCCGACGCAGCTTTCGCTCTGGTCGAGACAACCGGCTTTCCCGTGATGATCAAGGCCGCCGCCGGCGGCGGCGGACGCGGCATCCGCATCGCGCGTTCGGCCGAGGAATTCCATCATCTGATGCCGCAGGCGCAGGCAGAAGCGCTCGCCGCTTTCGGCGATGGCGGGCTCTATGTCGAGAAGCTGATCGAAGGCGCGCGGCACATCGAGGTGCAGATCCTCGGCGACGGGCGCGATGTCATCCATTGTTTCGAGCGCGAGTGCTCGCTGCAACGACGCCGCCAGAAGGTCTGGGAGGAAGCCCCCTCGCCTTCGCTGACGCCGGCGGTTCGTGACAGACTGTGCTCGTCTGCCGTTGCGCTTGCCAAGGCCGTCGACTATCGCGGTGCCGGAACCCTCGAATATCTCTATGACGACCGCAGTCACGAATTCTACTTCCTGGAGATGAACACGCGCATCCAGGTCGAGCATCCCGTGACGGAGATGATCACCGGCATCGACCTCGTGTGCGAGATGATCCGGATTGCCGGCGGCGAGCCGCTGCGCATCCGCCAGGAGCAGATTCGCGTTCGCGGTCATTCGATCGAGGTCCGCATCAACGCCGAGGATCCGGCGAAGGGTTTTATGCCGAGCCCCGGCACTATCAGCGCACTCAGTGTGCCCGAAGGCGAAGGCGTGCGCTTCGACAGCATGCTCTACCAGGGCTACACGGTGCCGCCGTTCTACGACAGCCTGCTCGGCAAGCTGATCGTGCACGACAAGGATAGACCGAGTGCGATCCGGCGGCTCGAGCGCGCCCTTGCGGAGCTCCGCGTCGAGGGCCTTGCGACCACAAAGCCCCTGCATCAGGCGCTCGCGCGCGATCCCGACGTCATGGCCGCGCGCTTTCATACAGCCTGGCTTGAGCCATGGCTGGAAACCCATGCTTCGTCGCTCGGCACCGCGACGCCGTCACCGACCGCCAAGGTCGCACAATGACCGCGAGAGAACCCGCCCCGTCAGCAACAGGAGGCCGCTAGTCATGCAAACCCGATTTTCCTACGGCGGCGACGAGCACATCTTCGCCGAAGTCGCCGAGTCCATGTCGCTGGAGGCCTTCTTCAAGGGCCTCTTCGTCACCAATGCGGTCCGCGACGCCAAGATCAAGGGCGTGACCGAGATCTGCCCGGCCAACGCATCCTATCAGGTCAAGTTCGATCCGGACCGGATCAAGCCCGATGACCTGCTTGCCGAGCTGAAACAGCTGGATTCCGCATCTGAAACATCCGCACCGGTCATCAAGACGCGGATCATCGAAATCCCCGTTCTTTACAATGATCCCTGGACGCACGAGACCTTGATGCGCTTCCGTGAGCGCCATCAGGATCCGAACGGCACCGATCTCGAATACGCTGCGCGGATCAACGGTCTCGACGGAGTCGACGCCTTCATCAAGGCGCACTCCAGCGCGCCGTGGTTCGTCTCGATGGTCGGCTTCGTCGCCGGCCTGCCGTTCCTGTACCAGATGGTGGAGCGCCAGCGGCAGATCCAGGCGCCGAAATATCTGCGTCCGCGCACGGACACGCCAAAACTCACCGTCGGGCACGGCGGATGCTTCAGCTGCATCTATTCGGTACGCGGCGCCGGCGGCTATCAGATGTTCGGCATCACGCCGATGCCGATCTACGACCCTAACCAGAAGATCAGCTATCTGCGCGACTTCATGTGCCTGTTCAAGCCGGGCGACATCGTGAAATGGAAACCGATCGACCGGCCGGCCTATGACGCTGCGGTCGCCGATGTCGATGCGGGCCGTTTCGCGCCTATCATCCGCGATGTCTCATTCTCGCTGACCGAGTTCAACAACGACATCGACGCCTATAATCGCAAGCTCGAGGGGGTTCTCCATGGCAATTAGAGTCTTGAAGCCCGGCCTTGCCACCACCGTGCAGGATCTGGGGCGTCCCGGCTACTATCACATCGGCATCCCGCTCTCCGGCGGCATGGATCGTCACGCGCTCGCCGCTGCAAACCTGCTCGTGGGCAACGAGGAGGGCGCAGCCGTCCTCGAGGCCGTCTTCATGGGGCCGGAGCTCGAATTCACCGAGGACGCCCTGATCGCAGTCACCGGCGCCGAGCTGCCGCCAAAGCTCGATGGCGAGCCGCGCGAGACCTGGACGAGCTTCAAGGTGAAGCGCGGCCAAAAACTCTCCTTCGATTTCCTCAAGCAGGGCGCGCGCGGCTATATTGCAATCGCCGGCGGCATCGACGTGCCGCTCGTCCTGGGCTCTCGCTCCACCTATGCGCTCGGCGCGCTCGGCGGCTTCAAGGGCCGGAAGCTCGAAGCCGGTGACGAACTTCCCATCGGCAAGGCCAGTCTGCCCGTCAAGGACGGCCGCACCGTCGCGAAGGAGCTGCGCGGCCTGCCGGCGGCGATGCCGACGGAACTGCGCGTGATGCCCGGGCTCTACTGGCATCGCATCACCGAGACGGCCGGCGTCGGGTTTTTCGGCGACACCTGGAAGGTCGCGCCGGAAGCTGACCGGATCGGCTATCGCTTCAAGGGCGGCAAGCCGCTCGAATTCGTGCCGCGCGAGCCGCCTTTCGGCGCGGGTTCCGATCCGTCCAACATCACCGATGCCTGCTATCCCTATGGTTCGATCCAGGTCCCCGGCGGCACCGAGCCGATCGTGCTGCATCGTGACGCGGTCTCAGGCGGCGGCTATTTCATGGTCGGCACGGTCATCGCAGCGGACATGGATTTGATCGGCCAGCTCCAGCCCAACACTCCGGTGAAATTCGTAAAGGTCGGAATGGATGAGGCTCTTGCGGCGCGCAAGAGCCGGGCCGAGTTGCTGGGCAAGCTTCGCAGCGCTTTGACATAGCCGCCCTGCAGCTCTGGCACTGAAGGGGCGTGCGGTATCTGGCTGTATACCCGACTGCCAGGCGCCGATGCGACGGCGCCTGGTCGCTCTGACCGCCCAACTTTCCACTAATTCTGTTCTTCCACTTGCCAGTGCGCCGTTGGGCACGAGAGTTGCAGTGAAAACCTCTGCGCCGAGAAGCCTTGCTCGACCGCTCCTGAGTTTAAGCAAAATCAGAATATCGGATCGACCGCGATGTCCGTTTCTCTGAAACAAATCCGCTATTTCGTCGCCGCAGCCGAAACTGGACGCATCAGCCAGGCGGCCATCGACCTGAATGTCTCGCAATCCGCGGTCACCGCCGCGATCCAGCAACTCGAAGCCACAGTCTGCGCCCGCCTGCTGGAACGCACCCAGACCGGCGTGACGGTCACCATGGAGGGCAACCGGTTCCTGTCGCAGGGGCGCCAGATCCTTGCTTCCGTCGCCGAAGCCGTCCGCGGGACGCACATGTCCGCCGGTCCGCTATTCGGAACGGTGCGCATCGGCGTCACCTATACCGTTTCCGGTTATTTTCTGCCGCGCCATCAGATGCGTTTCCAGGCGAGCTTTCCCGGGATCACGGTCGAGCTGTACGAGGCGCCGCGCGACGTGCTTGAACGCGCCGTCGTTGACGGTGCGCTCGATCTCGCCGTCATGCTGGTCTCGAACCTGCACAATAATGCCATGCTTGCGAGCGAGACGTTGTTGCGCTCGCCGCGCCGGTTGTGGCTTGCTCCTGATCATCCACTAACGCGCGCCGAGCGGGTCCATCTCGCTGAGATCGCAACCTACCCTTACGTCATGCTCACCGTCGACGAGGCCAAGCACACGTCGATGCGCTACTGGAACGCGTTGTCGCTCGAACCACGAACGATCTTCCGCACCTCCTCCGTCGAAGCCGTCCGGTCCATGGTTGCGGGCGGAATGGGCATCACCATCCTGTCCGACCTCGTCTACCGGCCCTGGTCGCTCGAGGGCCAGCGGATCGAGACGCGCGTCATCGAGAACGAGGTGCCCAGCATGGACGTCGGACTGGCCTGGCGCCGTGACAGCCAATTTTCCGAGGCCGCGAAGGCGTATCGCGACTTCATGCGCTTTGCCGTGGCGGGCGTCGGCCCGGCGCGTCCTCCGGTCGGCACCGACCACCGGCAACGATCGGACGAGGCCATCGAAATCTGAGATATCGGTGCCCGCTTAATTCGATTTGACGCCGTCAAGTCGTCCTCGCCAAGCTTGGGTGATCACGGCGGCCGGCGCGATGACAGAGCATAGGGCCCGAACGGGCGACGGCAGGGACGGAGTGCGGCATGCAGGCCACTTACGCGACCAGCAATGTTCCCTCGCAAAGTCGGCGGCATTTCTGGCAGGACGTTGTCTCCAAAACCTACTTCCCACTCGAGCTTGTCTTTCCCGGCGGCCGCGACTTCCACGCGAGCCTGGGCGCCTGGTCCATGGGTCCGCTCTCGGTATCCCGCAATGTCTCGAATGGCCTGCTCTACAGGCGCCGCGAGCAGCACCTCGTGAACGAGCGCGAAGAATGCTTCCTCATTACGGTCCCTGAGCTCGCCGAGATCCGTTTTGAGCAGGACGGCAAGGACGTGCGCTGCCGGCCGGGCGCCTTCGTGATCGAGCGAAGCCATCTGCCCTACGAATTCAGCCATCAGGATCCGGCAGCGCTATGGGTGCTGAAAGTGCCGAGCGCCGTCCTGCGCGCCCGGATATCGCGCCCCGAACGCCTTGCGACGCTGCAATTCGACGCCAGCCGCAGCGTGGGCGCGCTTTTCGTCGACACGCTGCGGCTTGCCGGCGAACGCATCGCGGACATGGACGATGCGGCCCGCACCGTGATGGGCAAGCATCTCATCGATCTCCTGGCGATGGTGATCGAGTCCGACGACCGCGTGCTGGTCGGGCATTCCTCCTCCGTTCGCAACGGCCACCTCCATCGCTGCGAACAGTTCATTCGCTCACGCCTTGCCGACATGCGGCTCACCCCGCAAATGGTCGCGGACGGCTGTGGCATCTCGCTTAGATATCTGCACCAGATATTTGAGGGAGAAGGCATCACCGTTTGCGCCCATATCAGGAACCAACGCCTGTCGATGTCCGACGCCATGCTGCGTGATCCCGGCTGCCGCAAGAGCATCTCGGAAATCGCCTACCAATGGGGTTTCGGAGACCAGGCGCAGTTCAGCCGGAACTACCGCCGCCGGTTCGGCTGCACCCCGAGCGAAGCCCGCGCCGCGGCACGCATCGCCCTTCCCTGACAGCGCATCCGTGCGCCGCGACCTGACCGATCCTTAGGCATCCGGCAGCCCTCCTGGCGGATCGGCCGTTGGTGCTCTCTCGCACAAATCTTCCTGCGCTCAGCGTCAAGAACTGCCGCCACCGATCTGCCTATGATCGGCGAAACGCAATTCGATGAGGAAGTCGCATGGTGCAGAACCTTCGTGTGGCCGTCGACGTCGGCGGCACCTTTACCGACATCTGCATCATGGACGAAACAACCGGCCTCATCCGCATCGAGAAGACGGCGTCAACCCCCGATCCGATCGACGGGATCATGGGCGGCGTGTCCAAGGCCGGTGTCGATCTTGCCGGGGTGGCGCTGTTCTCTCATGGCACGACAGTTGCGACCAACGCACTGATCACGCGCCGCTTGCCCCGCACCGCCGTGGTCACGACCAAGGGGTTTCGCGACGTCATCGAGATCCGGCGCGCCAACAAGGAAGACCTCTGGGATACCTACAAGGATGTCGTCAAGCCTTACGTTCCGCGGCGCGACCGCCTGACCGTGCCCGAGCGCGTCGATGCCGGCGGCATCGTGATCGAGCCGCTCGATGTCGAGGCCGCACGCAACGTCGCGCGCATTCTCAAGCGCCGCGGCGTTGCCGCGATCGCAGTCTGCTTCATGAATGCCTATCTCAACGGGGCGAACGAGCGGGCCATGCGCGACATCCTCATCGAGGAAATGCCCGACATTCCAGTCTCGATCTCCTCGCAGGTGCTCCCTGAAATCTTCGAGCACGAGCGGTTCTCGACCACGGTCGCCAATGCCGTCGTCAGTCCGGTCGTCGTCAGTTATACGAGCCGGCTCGGCGAACGTCTCGCCGACGAAGGCTATACCCGCGATCTCCTGCTGCTGCACACCGGTGGCGGCGTCATGACGCCGGCCAGCGTCAAGGACTTCGCCGCGCGCCTAGCTGGTTCCGGAATCGCCGCCGGTGCCATCGCCAGCCGCTACATCGCCGGCCTCTGCGGCTTTCCCAATTCGATCGGCCTCGACATGGGCGGCACCTCGACCGACGTGTCGCTGGCCTATGAAGGGCAGTCGCGCATCACCAAGGACTGGTACATCGAGTTCGGCTATCCGATCCGCTTCGCGTCCATCGAGGTCCTCACCATCGGTGCCGGCGGCGGATCGCTGGCCTGGACCGACGCGGCCGGCTCCCTGCGCAACGGCCCGCAATCGGCCGGCGCCTTTCCGGGCCCGGCCTGCTACAGCAACGGCAACACGCAACCGACCAACACGGACGCCAACGTCACCCTGGGCCGGCTCGGCACCAATCTGGCGGGCGGCAAGGTAAAGCTGGACCCCGCACTGGCACGCCAGGCGGTCGAGGACGGCGTCGCAAAGCCGTTCGGTCTCGGATTGCACGAAGCTGCCGACGCGATTGTCAAGGTTGCCAACGCCAACATGTCGGACGCGGTGCGGCTAATCTCAATCAGCCGCGGCTACGATCCACGCGACTTTGCCCTGGTGGCCTTCGGCGGCGCCGGTGCGCTGCACGGGGTCGATGTCGCGCGCGAACTGGCGATCCCGGTCGTGATCGTGCCGCCCAATCCCGGCGTGACCTCGGCGCTCGGCTGTCTGCTGGTCGACATGCAGCACGATTTCTCGCAGAGCTGCATGGTCGGCGCCGACGAGGCCGATGCCGCCGACATCGAGGCGCAGTTCGCGGCGTTGGAGAAGGATGCGCTTGCCCGGCTCACCCATGAAGGCATCGCGTCACAGGATATCGTGCTCCAGCGCTCCATCGACATGATGTATCGCGGTCAGTGGCGCTCGCTCGCGGTCCACGCGCCCAGTCCGATCGGCGCAATCACCGACCTCGTCCAGAGCTTCCATTCCGAGCATCAGCGCGAATACAATTTTCGCCGTGACAGCGCCCCGGTCAGCTTCTTCCGTCTCAATCTCAAGGCGGTGGGCGTCGTCCCCAAGGCGGAGTTCGCCGTCCACGAACCGACCGGTGTGATCCCTGAGCCGGTTGGCCGCCGCAGGGTGTGGTTCGAAGGCAACGGGTTGGACACGCCCGTCTACGAGCGCGACGACCTGCCCTGCGGCTTCTCCTTTCAAGGCCCCGCGATCGTCGAGCAGGTCGACGCGACGACCGTCGTGCCGCCAGGCGCCAGCGCCGAAGTCGACAAATATCTCAACATCATCATCCGCGTGAAGGAGTGAACCATGGCCGGAGATCTCCCGCTCGACCCCGTGACCTTCGAGGTTCTCAAGAACTCCTTCATCACCAGTGTCGACCAGATGGGCGAGCAGGTGCTGCGGACCTGCTACTCCTTCGTCATCTACAACCGCGATTTCTCCAGTGCCCTGCACGACGCCAAGGGCGAATGCGCCGCACAGGGCAATCAGGACATCGCCGTCCATGTCGGCACGCTGCATTTCACCTGCAAGGACGTCATGCGTTTCTTCGACGGGGACATGCATGAGGGCGACGTCTTCGCCATCAACGACCCCTACGCCGGCGGCACGCACTTCCCGGACGTGCGCCTGATCCGGCCGATCTTCGCCGACGGCAAGATCATCGCCTTCAGCCAGTCGAACGGCCATTGGTCCGACGTCGGCGGCAGCGTGCCGGGATCGTTCGATGTCGCCGCGCGCGAAATGTTCCGCGAAGGCCTGCGCATCACGCCGATCCGCCTGTTCGACAAGGGCCGCTTCTGCAAGGACGTCGCACATCTGATCGCCTCCAACACCCGCGATCCGGCGTCGATCATCGGCGACATCCAGGCGCAGTCCCAGGCCACCCAGGTCTGCGAACGTGAGATCCTGCGCCTCGTCAACAAGTACGGTCGCGACACGGTCGAGACCGGCCTTGCTGCCGTGCAGGACTATGTCGAACGTTCGGTGCGCCAGCGCATCGCGGCCCTGCCTGATGGCGAGTGGGAGACGGTGGACTTCATCGACCGCGATCCCGCCGGCAGCGAGGGCATGATTCCGATCCGCATCAAGCTGACGATCAAGGGCGACCGCGCCATCTACGACTTTACCGGCAGCCATCCGACCATCGGCTCGATCTACAACTCCGCCTTCGGCACGACCTTCTCCGCCGTCGCAGCCGGCATGAAAACCTTCTTCCCGGACCTTCCGCTCAATTCGGGCTTCTACCGCTGCTTCGAAATCATCGCGCCGGAAGACTCGATCGTCGATGCCAAATGGCCGATCGCGGTCACCGGATTCCTGATGCCGTTCGAGAAGATCATGAACTCGATCTACGAGATGTGGTCGAAACTGATGCCGGAGCGCGCGCTCGCCTGCGCCTTCAATCTCGAATATCTGCTCACCGGCGGGCTCGACGCCCGCAGTTCCGACAAGCCCATCTTCATGTTCTATGACTGGCTACCCGGCGGCTGGGGCGGACGCAACGGCAAGGACGGCAGCAATGTCACGACGGCTTGCTTCGGCACCGGCCTGATGTCGCAACCCGTCGAAGGCCAGGAGCGCGCCAATCCGATCCTGACCACCGAATGCGAGATCCTCAAGGACTCGCCCGGTCCGGGCAAATGGCGGGGCGGCGCCGGTGTCGTGAAAACTTCCCGCATGCTCCAGGCCGAGAAGACCGTGATTTCCTACATCTGCGACCGCGAGCGCGCCGTGGTGTGGGGCATCGAGGGTGGCCTGCCGTCCATGCCGCACGGGCTGACATTGACGCGTGCCGGCGGCAAAGGCGAAGAGCGGCTCGGCTCGATCTTCTCCGATGTCCCGATCGGCGAAGGCGATATTTTCTCGCGCCCGACAGCCGGCGGTGGCGGATTCGGCGATCCGCTCGAACGCGACCCGGCCCTCGTGATCGAAGATATCAAGGACGACTACGTCTCGGTCGAACGCGCTGCCAAGGATTATGGCGTGGTCGTGCGCACCGTCGATGCCGAGCTGTGCGACTATGAGGTGGACAAGGCCGCGACCGCAGCGCTTCGCGCCAAGATCAGGGCCGAGCGTGTCGCCAATGTGCGGCTCGATCCTGAGATCGTGGCGGAGAATTACCGCAGCGGCACGATCGGCGCGCTCGACGTGATCCGCCAGCATGCCGTGATCCTCGACTGGGGCACGGGCGCCCTGCTTCCAAAATCCACAAGCCAGTTCCGCGAGGTGTTCGAGCGGCGGTCGGTGGCGAAATGGAGCACAGGCTGACGGATCGAATCGGGAGTGCCGCCACCATGGAGACGTTTGCTTCAGGATCCCTCTATGTCGCGCCATCGCTAATGGCGGCGCTCGATGCGCTCGACGAAGGCGGCTCTGAAGCCGCGCCCTTCGCCGGTGGCACGTGGATCATGCGCGCCCCTATCCGGCATGAGCCGCTCAAGTCGCGTTACGTTGCGATCGGGAAGATACCAGAGCTCCACGCGATCAAGATCGATGTCGGCGAGGTCGAGATCGGTGCGGCGGTGACGCACGCCGCGCTAGCGGCAGCGCTGGCGGAAATTTCGGAGTTTGACGTGCTTACGGCGGCAGCCGGCCGCTCTGCCAATCCTGCTATCCGCGGGATGGCGACCATCGGCGGCAATCTCGCAACGACGGCGTTCGCCGCAGCCGATTGCGTGCCCGCGCTTCTCTGCCTCGACGCCGACGTCGAGATCGCGAGCCGAGGCGGCCCGGAGCGAACCAGCATGGAGCAGTTCCTGAGGATGAGATCGACACTGGCGCCCGGGCGGCTGCTCCAAAGGATCATCGTGCCCCGGCGCGGGCGCAAGACCGTTCACGCCCGCCTGCCGCTGCGGCAGGCCGGGGACTATCCGACTGCCATCGTCAGTCTCGCCGTGAGCATCGACGATGCCGAGCGCGTTCAGACGGCACGTGTCGCCGTCGGTTCAGTCGAGCCGGTCGCGCGCCGATGGGAGCGCCTCGAGGCCGCGCTCGTTGGACGTCCGTTGAACGCGGCGAGGGCCGCGGAGGCCGCGGCCGGGCTCGCGGACAAATTTACAGGCCGCGACAGTGCCGACGTGCCTGCCTGGTACCGGGCGCGCGTCCTGCCCGGCCTCGTCCGCCGTGCAGTCGCCGCGCTTGGCTCTTGAACCGTCGGGGGTGAACATGAGCCATAGCCTGACCGTCAACGGCGACCACCTCACCTCCACTGCCGATCCTGTCACGCCTCTCGTCGACGTCCTGCGCGAGGAATTCCATCTGACAGGCGCAAAGCCCGTCTGTCGCGAGGGCTTTTGCGGCGCCTGCATGGTGTTGATCGACGGCGATCCCACCCCGTCGTGCCTGATGCCGGTCGCGCTCGCCCAGGGCTGCGATATCCGCACCGTCGAAGGCCTTGCCATAAATGGCGGATTGAACCCGATCCAGGCCGCGCTCGAGGCCTGCGACGCAGTCCAATGCGGCATGTGCTTTCCCGGCATGGTCGTGAGCCTGACGCATCTCCTGACGACCCGCCCCGGGGCAACGCGCCACGACATTCGAGCTGCACTGACGGGCAACATCTGCCGTTGCACCGGATACGAACGCATCATCGAGGCCGCACTGCTGGCGCTTGCGACGACATGACGGGAGAGGCAAAGATGTCCGACGCTTCCGCAACCATGAATTTCGCGCGACGCGACGCGGCCGACAAGCTGCGCGGCCGCACGCGCTACACCATCGATCGTTACCTGCCCGGCATGCTGCACGCGGCGATCTTGCGCGCCGGCGTGCCGTCGGGCCGGATCGCCCGCCTCGACATCACCAAGGCTGCCCGCATGCCCGGTGTGCGCGCCATCGTCACCGCAGCCGATGCGCCCGGCATGATCGGAATCGGCATCGCCGACCACCCGCTGTTTGCCCGCGACGTGATCCGTTACGACGGCGAGCCGATCGCCGCGATCGCGGCGGACACGCTGGTGCAGGCGCGGGCCGCGCTTGCGACAATTGACGTCGAGATCGAACCGCTGCCCGTGGTTCTCACCATGGCGGATGCGCTTGCGCCTGGCGCTCCGCTCGTGCACCCCGACTGGCGGAACTACGAGGTTCTGCTCGAAGGCGGGGCCCGCGGAGGCAACGTCGCCTGGGAGGCGACCGTCGTTCGCGGCGACGTCGATGCCGCGTTTGCCCGGCCCGATGTCTACATCATCGAAAGCTCGTTCCGGGTCGGCCGCCAAAACCATGTCGCCTTCGAGCCGCGCGCGGTGGTCGCAAGTTATGAAGACGGGCGCTTCCACATCGAGACGTCGACCCAGGTGCCCTGGACCATCCGCAACGCAACCGCACGCCTGCTGGGCGTGCCGGCCTCCCAGGTTCGCGTCACCGTACCGCCGGTCGGCGGCGGCTTCGGCCTCAAATTCGATCTCGCGATCGAGCCCTTTGCAGCCTTGCTCGCGCGGGCAAGCGGACGGCCGGTCCGGCTGGTCAATTCGCGCGAGGACGAGATGCTCACCTGCCTCTTTCGCGAAAACGCCGACATCCGCATCCGCTCGGCGGTGACGCGCGATGGCGAGATCGTCGGACGCGAGGCCGTGGTCCTGATGGATTGCGGCGCGTATGGTGGCGAACAGGTTTTCCTGACCACGATGACCGCTCACACGCTCGGCGGAAATTATTCTCTTGGCGCGGTCCGGCTGGTCTCGCGCGCGGTCTATACCAACACCGCCCCGAACGGCGCTTTCCGCGCCTGCAACGGCGTCTACAACACCTTCGCGCTCGAGCGGCATACCGACGAAATCGCGGCCAGAATCGGCATGGACCCCCTCGCCTTCCGCCGCCGCAACGTGCTCGGCGACGGCGATCTCGGCGCCACCGGCCAGGTGTTCGAAGGCGACGTGCTCGGTCCGATGCTTGACCGGATGGATACGTTGCGCGATGCCGCCGCAACGCCGCCCAAGCGTACCGACGGCCGGCTCTATGGACGCGCGACGGTTGTCGGCACCTGGTTCGTCTTTGTCGGACCATCCGCCGCGACCGTGAACATGAATGCCGACGGGACGGCAACGCTGGTGACATCGGGCGTCGAGATCGGGTCAGGCTCCATGATGCAGGCTCTGCCTCAGATCGTGGCCGGCACGCTCGGCCTCAACCCCAACGATGTGATCGTCCGCGCGGCCGACACCGATGCCGCCGGCTACGATGTCGGTGTCGGAGGCGGCCGAACCACTGTCTCGCTCGGTGCCGCCAGTCTGTCGGCGGCGCAAGAGGTCCGCACGAAACTGTTGAAGGTCGCCTCCGAGATGATCGAGGCCGCGCCTGAGGATCTGGTCATGCGATCGGGGCGGATTGAAATCGCCGGAGCGCCCGGCTCCGGCCGCCTGATCTCCGAAGTCGCAACGCGTGCCCAGGCGCAGATCGGTCCGATCTCCGGCACCGGGGCCTTCACGGGAGCTGGCGTGCCCTCGATGCCCGGCTGCGTCGCCGGCCATTTCATCGACGCGATCGACATCCCCGTCTTCGCCGTCCATGATTGCGAGGTCGCCGTCGACACCGAGACAGGACACGTCGAGGTGTTGAGCTACCGCGTCGTCCAGGACGTTGGCCGCGCGCTGAACCCGCGCGCGATCCATGGCCAGATCCAGGGTGGCGTGGTTCAGGGATTGGGTTACGCCTTGCACGAGGAAGTCACGATCGGCAGCAATGGCCGCGTCTGTCAAAATGGCTTCGAGACCTACCGCGTGCCGCTGGCCCTCGATGTCTTGCCGGTCGATATCAACCTGTACGAAGGTGCGCCGTCGATCGGACCGCTAGGGACGAAGGGCGCCGGCGAAGTTCCGATCCTGAATGTCGCGGCCGCCGTCGCATGTGCCGTCGCCAACGCAACCGGAAAGCCTGTCCAGGAACTGCCATTGACTCCGCCGCGGGTGCTCGAACTCCTCCTCGACCAAAAGCCAACTCTCTCCCTGTCCCACATTGCCGCGGCCTGGACAGACAATCTGGTGCGCCCGCACAGCGGTGGCGGATCGAATTGAACAACCGAAGGCGACGAGACCATCCGCCTATGAGTTGCCTGCCGGCTCGGGACGCCGGGTTGCACGCGTTAGCTGTAGAAAATACCTCCGTCCACGTTGAGGGCCTGACCTGTCACAAACGCTGAATCATCGGACGCGAAAAACGCCACGGGCCCGACGACGTCCTCCGGCTGCCCAAGCCGGTGCAAGTCCGTGACCTTCTCGAAATAGGCGACGCGCTCGGGATCACGGAGATTGTTCATCCCCATCTCGGTCACGATGATGCCCGGGCATACGGCATTGACCGTGATGCCGAAGCCTCCGAACTCCATGGACGAAACCCGGGTGAAGCCGACCACGGCCGACTTCGACGCGGCGTAGTGGGACTGTCCCGGACCGCCCGTTCGTGCCGCGAGCGAGGCGATGTTGACGATCCGTCCGTATTTGCGCTCCTTCATGTGCGGCACCACGGATTGGGTCATCTGGAAGACGCCCCGCGTGTTCACGGCGAATGTCTGATCCCATGTCTCGGTGGTCAGCTCGTCGATCGTCGCCAGTCGGAGGATGCCGGCGTTGTTGACGAGGACGTCGATGTGTCCCAGCCCCTGCACGGCTTCCGCCATGGCCCGCTTACAATCCCCGAGATCGCTGACGTCGCCAAGCACCGGGATGCAACGACCCCCGAGCGCGGCGATATCGGCGACGGTCTCGAGCAGGACTTTCTCCTGAGGTGCGATGTCGGTCAGCGCGAGATCATAGCCGCGCCTGGCAAGACCCATGGCGATTGCTCGGCCAATTCCGCGGCTTGCTCCCGTAACGATTGCATGTCGGGCCATGTTATTTTCCCCTATTGGTCGGATTGACGTATTGATGAGTGGTTGGCTCACGCCTGAGCGGGCTTGCGCACGGGGAGCGAGTTCATCGCCTTCGCGGTCTCCTCAAATGACACGAGGTTGGCGCCGGAGCCGAGACCCGTCGCGACAATTGCGGATGTCGCCGTCGCAAGCCTGGCGCAGTCCAGCAAATCCCAGTCGCGCACGAGACCCGCGATGAAGCCGCCGGTGTAGGAATCGCCGCATCCCGACGTATCACGAACCTTCACCTCGAAGGCAGGTACGGTGAACTGACGTCCGTCGCGCGTCATCACGAACGAGCCGTCGGCGCCCATGGAGATAGCGCAGGCTCCGGCTCCCTTCTCGATGAAGAAGCGCGCGCATGCGGCCGGATCCGCGGTCCCAACCATCGCATGGGTCTCGTCAATGCTTGGCATGAAGAAGTCGACATAAGGCATCAGAGGTTCGACCAGTGCCAACGTCTCGCCGCGAGCCTGGATCAGGTCGAGCGTCGTCGTGCAGCCGGCCGCCTTCGCCTCGCGCAGCAATGCGACGGACGGCGCTCCATCCATCGCCAGCAGGGAGCCAACCCCGCCGAGATGCAGAATCTTGCTCCGGCAAGCGGCGCTTTGCGTTTCGGGTGCGATGCGCCAGCGGGCGGAAGCGCCCCTTGCGTGCATGACCGGACGCGAGCCGTCGGGCCGGATCGGCAGGATCGTGGCCGAGGTCGGACTGCCGGCCATCCGCTCCATGAGAGAGATGTCGATGCCTTCACGCTCCAGCGCGTTCAGCATCCAGTCGGCCTTCTCGTCGGAGCCGACGGCGCCTACCGCGAGCGCCTTCAGACCGAGACGCGCGCAAGGGACGACCGTTCCGCCGGCGGTGCCCGCGACCGCGAGCCGAATTTCTTCGATCAGCAAGCGGCCGCCGCCCGGCGGAATCTCCGTCACCGGGACGCCAAGAATATCCAGAATATAAGTACCGCAGACGCTGACGTCGTGAGAGTGAGCCATGTTTTCTCGCAGATGGTGCTGTGACGTGATCTAACTCGGACGCTGGGGGATCTTGGGCCCGCCGTCGCTATCGCGCAGGCCGTACTGCCCCCATCGCTTCAGGATGCTGTCGATCTCCTCGTCCGGCAGCAGCGGAGGAGAGCCAAGTTGAAGACAGCCGTGATATTGCTTGGCGAGCACCTCGACCTCCACGGCGAGCCACAAGGCCTTGCGCAAATTAGGACCGACGGCGATCAGCCCGTGATGTGCGAGCAGGCAGGCGCGTCGATAGCGAAGCGCGTCCAGGGCCGCCTGCGACAGTTCGGCCGTGCCGTATTGGGCATAGGGCGCGCAGGGAATGTCGTTTCCGCCAGCAGCGGCGATCATGTAGTGAATCGCGGGGATCGCGCGATTCATGATCGCGATGACGGTGCAGAAGATCGGATGTGCGTGGACGACGGCGCCGACCTCCGGTTTCGACTTCAGGATGTCGAGGTGAAAACGCCATTCCGTCGACGGAACGTTGCCGGCCGGCGCGCTCCACGAGCCGTCCCACTTCATGGCCACGATGTCCTCGGGCCTCATGCGGTCGTAGGGAAGACCGGACGGCGTCAACAGCATGCCGTCGTCGGTTCGGACGCTGATGTTTCCGGACGTTCCCTGGTTGATACCTTGCGCCGCCATCTCACGACATGCGTCGATGACGGACTGACGAAGCTCGAGCTCTGTTTCGCGACTGGTCATGCGCTGTTCCGACTCTCGTTCATGTCGTTGCTCCGAGCTGAACCTGGCGGTCGACCAGCAGCCACGTGGTTCGTGCCATCGCCAACACTTCCTGTTCCGGGCTCAACAAAGCGCTCTTAGCAAAGAGCTTGCGGCCTTCCCGCCCGGTCGGCCACGCCACCACCACACATCGATCTTCCGGGCGCGGCCGGCGCTTGATCCGTGCGGCCATGCGTCCGAGCAGGACCGTTTCGTCACCATTCAATCCGAGATGACGGGCGCCCACGCTGCAATAGCCGGTCGGGCAATCGAGGGCGGCCCAGACGAATTCGGACGCGACATAGCCGTCCTCGCCGGACAGACTGCCGTGAGGTACCCAGGAGGCCGCGAACACGACGGGCTTGCCCGGCACTGCCCCCGCCTGCAGCGGACCTGCGAAGATCCGGAGACCGTCGCCATGGCCACGTGCGGGGCCGCAGACGAAACATCCCGGAAGGTTGTGGGTCCGCTCGTCATAGGGTGTTCTGCCAACCGCTTCTTCGGCCGCCGCATAGCTCACCCTGGGAACATCCGTCACATCGACGCCCCCGGCATGCGCCGCCGCGAGCAGCCTGCCGTTGTCATACAGCTCGATCCCGCCGTCGCTTCCCGTCCGCACGTCGAGCGGCCGCTCCAGCGGCGGCGGCGCGCGCAACGTCACTTCGGCGTCTCCGGCAACGTGCCTTGCGAGACATCCGCACACATAGCCTCCGTTGCCGGAATTGGGCGGGCCCCGGAAGCGCCTGTCGATGACCAGCGATACCATTGCAGTTCTCGTTCGCGGCGCTCAGCGGCCCATCGCAAAGAATTCGTCGTTCGGACGCATGCTGGTGACGTTGGCGAGACGGTTCGACATGCCGAAGAAGGCAGCGATGGCCGCGATGTCCCAGACGTCCTCCTCGGTGAATCCGTGTCCTTTGAGATCCCGGACGTCAGAGTCGTCCACCTCATAGGCGCGCGCCGAGACCTTCATCGCGAAATCGAGCATCGCCCGTTGCCGCGCGGTGATATCGGCCTTGCGATAATTGGCGGCGACCTGATCCGCGATCAGCGGATTCTTCGCGCGTACGCGCAGGATGGCGCCGTGTGCGACGACACAATACTGGCATTGATTGGCGCTGCTGGTCGCGACCACGATCATCTCGCGCTCGGCCTTGGTGATCGGCCCGGGCTTGTCCATCAGAGCGTCGTGATAGGCGAAGAAGGCCCGGAACTCGTCAGGACGATGCGCGAGCGTCAGAAAGACGTTGGGGACGAAGCCGGACTTCTCCTGAACCGCCTCGATCCGCGAGCGGATATCCTCCGGCAGCGTCGCGATGTCGGGAACGGGAAAGCGACTGATGGCGGGCGCAGACATGTTGCAAGCTCCTGTTAGACTGCCGCAAGCGCGACGAGCGTTTCTTGATAGGCCTCGAACGCATCGCGCCGATCGGCGGCGTAGGGCTCGACCCGCACCAGGCAGGTATGGGCCGAGCAGCCCTGGCCGAATTGGGATGTGCCGATATCGAGCGTGAGCACGTTCGGATTGCCCGCGACCTCCAGACCGCTATTGCCGGTCGGCGTGAACCAGGCGCCGGTCGGAAGCACCAGCACGCCTTGACGGACCTTGTCGGTGACCTCTGCCGTCGCGAGGCACTCGCCACGGCGGTTCCAGATGCGGATCGTCCGGCCGTCGGCGATGCCGAGTGCGGCCGCGTCGTCAGGATGAAGGCGAGCCTGTTCACGGCCATTGCGTTTCATGGCCCGGCTCGATGCGCCGGTTTCGAGCTGGCTGTGAAGACGGCCGGCCGGCTGGTGCGAGATGAGGTGCATCTGGCCCGCCTCGGCGGCGTTGCCCAGCCATTCAGCCGGCTCGATCCACGCGGGATGCGGGCGGCAATCGGCATAGTCCAGCCTGGCCAACGTCTCGCTGCCGAGGACGATCTTTCCACTCTCGGTTCTGAGTGGATGCGCCTCGGGCTCGTTGCGGAAGTCGGACAGGAACGTATGCCCTGCTTTGACCGGGCAGCGGGCATAGCCGGCCTCCCAGAACGCATCGAAATCCGGCATCGCGAAGCCGAAGCGCTGCGAGGCGTCGCTGCGGCAGGCTTCATAGAGATGGCGGACCCAGCCCATTTCGTCCCGGCCTTCGTTGAACCGATCGGCCACCCCGAGCCTGCCTGCGATCGCATTGAAGATCTCGAAGTCGGAGCGGGATTGGCCCAGCGGCTCGATCGCCTTCTTCATCGCCAGGATGAAATCCGAGCGCCTATTGCCGGCAAGATCGTTGCGCTCGATCGATGTGGTTGCCGGCAGCACGATGTCGGCCCGCTGGGCCGTCGCCGTGAACATCGGGTCCTGCACGATGATCGTTTCGGGCCTCGTCCAGGCTTCCGACAGGCGATTGAGGTCCTGGTGATGATGGTAGGGATTGCCGCCCGCCCAATACACCAGCCTCGTATCCGGATAGGTGCGGATCTCGCCTTCGTAGCTGAACGGCTTGCCGGGATTGAGCAGCATGTCGCTGATCCGCGCCACCGGAATGAAGCTGTCGATCGGTCTCGTCAGCTGTGAAATGGCAGGAGAGCGACCAAGGTTGAGCGGTGCCCCGACGCCGCCCAGGGAGGCGTAGCCGTAGCCGACGCCGCCGCCCGGCAACCCGATCTGGCCGACAACCGATGCAAGTCCGAGCGCCGCCCAGAACGGCTGTTCGCCGTGATGTGCACGCTGCAGGCTCCAGCTCACCGTCAGCATGCTCCGCGTGTCGACCAGGCGGCTAGCCAGCGCCGCGATCCTGTCCGCATCGAGGCCGCAGATGTTCGCGGCCCACGCAGCCTCCTTGCGCACGCCATCCGGCTTGCCTTCCAGGTAGCCAAGCAGACGATCCGCGCCGCTGGTGCAGCGCGCCAGGAAATCCGCATCGTGCCGGCCCGCCTTCACGATCTCGCCGGCAAGCCCGAGCATCAGCGCAGCATCCGTGTTCGGCCGGATCGGCCACCATTCGGCATCGACCCACTCCGGCAGGTCGTCCTTCAGCGGCGAGACGTGGATGACCTTGACGCCGCGTCCGACGATTTTCCTGAGATAAGTCTCGAGGCGATGGCTGCCAATTCCTCCGGCCTCGTTTTGCGCGGTTCGCGGCGAGAGAGCACCGAACACCACCAGCGTCTCGGTGTGCTGCGCGATCGTGTCGAGCGTATTGGCGTGGCCGCCGCATGCGTCGTCGCTGCCGAGCGTGTGGCGCAGGATCACGGGACCTGCCGCGATCGAATAGGTGTCGACGTGCCTGGTGAAGCCGCCCACCAGATTGAGCATGCGCTTCAGAAGCGAGGAAGCATGATGCAGGCGGCCGGAATTGGTCCAACCATAGGAACCCGCGAAGATCGACGCGTTGCCGAACGTACCGGCAACGCGGCGCACTTCGTCGGCGACCAGCGTCGTCGCCTCGTTCCAGCTGACCGCGACGAATTTCTCCCGGCCGCGTCCGCGGCGATCGCTCTTTTCGCGCTTGTCGAGCCAGCCCGAGCGAACCATCGGTCGCAGCACGCGCCGCTCGGGATTGGCCCATTCGGCAATGGAATGGATGATCGGGGAAGGTGCCGGATCGTGCTCGAACGGCTCGACACCGACGATGCGATCGTCCTCGACGAGAATCGTGTACGCACCCCAATGGCTGCAATGCGGAATCCGCTTGATCCTGCTCATGCGTCGACCGCCGCGAGATCGCGCCGCATCTGCGCGGCGAATTCGGGATAGGTCTCGGCGAGTTCGTCGAACACACGGCCGCGGAGCAGGTCGAGCGTCGATCGATCGGGCAGCGGGGTCTGCCGCGGCTCGGCATCATGGCCAAACCGGAATCCTGTCGCTTGCTTGATCTCCGCGAGATCGTGCCCGGGATGGACGCTCTCCAGGTCGAACCCCGGCCGCGTCTTGTCGAAGCGGAAGAGTCCCTTGCCGGTCAGGAGGGCAATGGGGCCGCCGCTCCGGAAGACCCCCTCGGGACTGACGCCCGGCGCGCTGATGAAGTCCACGTGCTCGACGAAGACACGGGGCGTATGCTCCTCGCGGAAGAGAATGACCCGCGGCACGACGAAGTAGAGATAGGCCGACCCGAACGAGCCGGGCCAGCGCACGCTGGAGCGCGGATAATCACCGGTGCCGACGAGGTTCACGTTGCCGAAGCCGTCGATCTGTCCGCCACCGAGGAAGAACGCATCGATCCGGCCCTGACCGGCACAATCGAACAGCTCCGCCGAACCGTTGGTGAAGAAATTATGCTCGACAGAGCCGAGAATGGAGATGCGTGGACCGACAGCGCCGCCCGCTTCCTTCATGGCACGCAGCAGCATCGCGCCGGCGGCAGGAATCGGAGAGGAGGCGCCTACGGCGACGTGCCTGACCCCGTCGAGCAGCCGCGCGATCGTGCAAATCAGCACTTCGCGGGGGAGGACTTCGGCCATCACGCGGGTTCCATCTGGGCCTGCGCCATATAGGCAGAGAAGCCGTCCGCCGTTCGCGCGGCCTTGGCATAGCGCGCGATCTCCGCGCTGTCGGCCGGATATTCACCCCACAGACCGTAGGGCCACGCCCCCTTCGGGGCGCGCGCAACTGCCGTGACGTAGAGTGCCGGCAGCACGCCGGCAGCGCTCATCTCGTCGGCAAGCAGATTTTGCTCGACGATTCGCTCCACCGTGACCAGAACGGTGCGAGAAGCGTAGGCCATTGCGGCGAGCTCGCGTCGACGGCCGATCCAGACATTGCCGAAGCGATCAGCCATGGGCACGTGGAAGATCGTGAGGTCCGGCTTGATGGCAGGAATCAGCACGATCGGATCGCCTCCATCCGCCAGCGGATTGTCGACGACGCGCCAATCGTCGCGATGGCGGAGCAGATCCGTTCCGATCAGCCCCCGGAGCGGCATGAAGGGGCTGCCCTTCTGCGCCGCCATCAGGCCGGCATGGATGGCAGGACACGTTGCGTCCTTCAGTCGAACGGCACCCTCCTTGACCGCAGCGTTGAACCGGGGCGCTGCACCGGCTTCACCCAGCGACACGGCGCTGGTTTCCACGGTCCGGACAAGACCGGCGCCGACAAGCTGGTCCACCTGCAATCCGCCGGTTGGCACGCAGACGAGATCGAGATTGCCCGCACCATGCTCGATGATGGGCCGCGTCATCGCCATGGAGACGCCGGCGTAGTCGACCGGGAGCGCTACACGCATGCCCGGCTCGATGTGCTTCGCCATTGCGCGAGGCTCGCTCAACACCATAATCCTCCCGTCTTGTTCTATATTGTAGAACGCTATTCCACGTTTATGTTAGGCGGATCCGGACGACACTGTCAATCTGACTTGGTCGGCGAAGCCTTTGGCTACAGGGGATCTCGCCTCCGCATGGGCCGCAGCGGGGCGCCATTGTTCCGCGAGCGGTCGGCTCGACTTGACAAGACGGCGCGCTGCGCCAACAATAATTGGAATAGTGTTCTACAATATAGAACAATCTGGGAGGAGAGAATGGGTGAGCCCGCGGCTCTGCGCGCAATGCGCTCCGGCGATGCGAACGTTGGGACGTCGCCGACCGGCCGCCGCCGGGAACGCGACGCCATCGGATCGAGCATCGCAGTTCGCGAGGCAGTGAAAAGATACGGCAGCTTCCACGCGGTCGACCGCATCAGCATCGACATCGAGCCGGGCGAATTCATCACGCTTCTTGGCCCTTCCGGCAGCGGAAAGACGACGCTGCTGAACCTCGTGGCGGGCTTCCAGAGCCTCGACAGCGGCGAGATCCTCGTCGACGGCAAGCCTGTCCACAACGTTCCGACGCACAAGCGCGGCTTCGGCATGGTGTTCCAGAGCTACGCGCTGTTTCCGAACATGACGGTCAGCCAGAACGTCGCGTTTCCGCTTCGCATGGCCGGTGTCGATCGGGCGACTGCGGAGCGACGCGTCGCCGAAACGCTGGAGATCATGCGGCTGACGGAGCATGCGACGAAGTCTCCTTCGCAAATGTCCGGCGGGCAGCAGCAGCGCGTCGCAATCGCCCGCGCGATCGTCAAGAGGCCCAAGGTCGTGCTGATGGACGAGCCCCTCAGCGCCCTGGACCGGCGGTTGCGCGAGCAGATCCAGATCGAGATCCGCGACCTTCACCGGACCATCGGCAGCACGATCCTGTTCGTCACCCATGACCAGGGCGAAGCCCTGACGATGAGCGACCGCATCGCGGTACTCAACGCCGGCAGGATCGTTCAAATCGGCCGCCCGGTGGACATCTACCGGCATCCGACCGATCGTTTCGTCGCCTCGTTCGTCGGCGAGAGCAATCTGATCGAGGCCGAGATTCTGCAGAAGCGCGGCTCGACGCTGACGATGAAGAATCGCGCAGGATACGTGTTCAGCGCCGAAAGCCGGGACACGATCGACGTTGGGCGCGCAACGGTGCTCGTGCGTCCGGAACGCATCGCCGTGTCGAACGAGCCGAGTGCCAACTCGACGCCCGTCAGCGTCACGTCTGCGATCTTCCTCGGCGAGATCCTGCGGATCGAGGCGCAAATGGAGGGTGGAGATCCGCTCCTGATCCGGTGCACCGACATGGCCGACCGGCCATTGCCGAACGTCGGGGATCGTCTGCATGTGAGCTGGGGCGCCGCGGACTGCTGGGTGCTTGCATGAACTCGGCATCGATCGGCCTCCAGGCAGACCGTCCCGCGAATCTCGATCTCGTGAGGAAGTTGAAGGACCCGGCGCTGCTGCTCCTACCTGCGCTCGCCTTCCTGGCCTTCATCTACTTGCTGCCGCTGATCGATCTCATGCGTATCAGCGTGAGCGGGCCGTCTTGGACGTCCTACTTCGAGCGGGTGTTCGCGATACCACTCTATTGGGATTCGCTCGTCCGCACGATGCAGATCTCAGTCACCGTTGCGTGCCTGTGCCTGCTGTTCGGATATCCGACGGCGCTGCTCATTCACCGCAGTCGCGGCATAGCGCAGGTCATGATCGCGACCGCGATCGTGCTGCCCTATTTCATCGCCATCCTGATCCGGACCTACGCCTGGATGGTCCTGCTCGGCCGCAACGGGCCGGTCAACAAGATGCTGGTGTCGATCGGCATATTGAGCGAGCCCGTGCAGCTTCTGTTCAATCGCGGCACGGTGCTTCTTGGCATGACGGCGGTGCTTCTGCCGTTGATGGTGCTGACGATCTATTCCAGCGTGGCGCGGCTCGATCAAAGCCTGACGCGCGCGGCACTGGCCAGCGGCGCCGGGCCCATTGCGGCTTTCTGGCGCGTGATGTTGCCCCTGACCTTGCCCGGCATGGGTGCCGGCTTCCTGCTCGTCTTCGTCGCCGCCATCGGATTCTTCATTACGCCGACCCTGCTCGGTGGTCCCGGCGACCAGATGTTTGCCATGCATATCACCCAGCAGGCGGACTCGGTCACCTCGGAGGGATTCCTGCAGGCGTTGGGTGTGGTGCTGCTGACGATCACTTTGGCCGTGGTCGCGGTGGCCGGACGCTTCCTCGGATTCGAGTTCATCTGGGGCGGCCGCAAGCTGACGGAGGCCACACCGAGGACGACAGACCGCCACGCTATCGATGCCAGCCGCCGCAGTCTCGGCGCCTCAGCTGCCGACGTGATCGGTTGGCCGCTTCTGAGGCTGTTCGGGCGGTTGCCGGCGAGCTTCGGGACCTGGACTGTCCGCCTCATGGGCGGACTGGTCATTGCCATTCTCATCCTGCCGATCATCGTGGTGATGATCATTTCCTTCAGCAGCGCAAGCTATCTGACCTTTCCGCCGCCGGGCTTCTCTTTGCGCTGGTACGATCAGTTCTTTTCCGATTCGAACTGGATGCGGGCGTTCTGGACCTCGTTGGTGGTTGCGGCGATGTCGGCGGGAATCGCGATCGTGCTGGGCGCGTCGGCCGCCCTCGGCATCGTCAGGAGCAGCATTCGCGGCAAGTCCACCATCATGCTGCTGCTCGTAAGTCCGATCATCGTGCCTCCGGTCGTGCTCGGCCTGTCGCTCTATAGCCTGTTCCTGCGTTTCGACCTGGTCGGCTCCGTCTTCGGCCTTGCCGCGGCACATGCGATCGGCGGCCTTCCCCTCGTCGTGGTGATCCTGTCCGCATCGCTTCAAGGCGTCGATACCAGGCTCGAACAGGCGGCTTCCGTCCATGGCGCGTCGTCCCTGACGGTGTTCCGCCTGGTGACTCTGCCGGCCATCATGCCGGGCCTGGCTGCGGCGACATTCTTCGCCTTCCTGCATTCGTTCGACGAGTTGGTGCTGACGCTGTTCCTGTCGAGCGCGGAGCTGAAGACGCTCCCACTCATGCTGTGGGGTGACGTCAATTATCGGCTCAATCCGGTGCTGGCCGTGGTCTCGACGCTGGAGGTGCTGCTGGTGGTCGCCGGGCTAGCTCTTGCACGACCGGTTCTCGCCACGTCGCGGAAGGCAACGTGACGCAGATCAAGTTTCAACTGGAGGAAGAGAAAATGCTGGGAATGAAACGCTTGCGACTATCGGCTTCCGTGCTGGCCTCGGCCCTGTTCGTCGCGATGGGGACAGGTCTGGCTCAAGCGCAGAGCAACGTCGTGATCATGCAGGACCCGGGCGGCGGTTATGGCGATGCATTGCGCAAGGTCATGTACGACCCCTTCGAGAAGGAGACCGGCATCAAGGTGGTCACCGTCCAGGAGGCCCGCAGCGGCCCACGCATCAAGGCCCAGGCCGAAGCCGGCAAGGCGCAATGGGACCTGACGTTCATCTTCGACCAGGAGACCAAGCTGCTCGGCGATTGCTGTCTGGCCGACATCGACTATTCCAAGCTGTCCGACGCGGCGAAGCAGACGCTGGCGGCAATGCCGGACAATTTGAAGCGCAAGAAGGGCGTGGCCTTGCAGGTGATTGGCGTCGGCCTCGTCTACAACAAGGACAAGTACAAGGGCGAGAACGTACCGACCAGCTGGGCCGACTTCTGGGATGTGAAGAAGTTTCCCGGCCGGCGCTGCATGCCCGCCTGGCCGCGTTTCGTATTCGAGGCGGCGCTGATGGCCGACGGCGTGGAGAAGAGCAAGCTCTATCCGATCGACATGGAGCGGGCGTTGAAGAAGGTCAAGGAAATCAAGCCGCACATCGCCAAATGGTGGACGACGTCCGCTCAGCCGCCGCAGCTCCTGCTCGATGGCGAGGCCGACATGTGCATGGCCTACACCGGCTCGATGAGCAAGCTCGCCCTGGAGGGCGCCCCGATCGAGCTGACCTTCAATCAGGGCTTCATCTACTACGACTTCTTCTCGATCCCAAAGGGAGCGCCGAACTATGATAACGCGCTGAAGCTGTTGTCCTGGCGGCTCGAACCCAAGCGCGCGGCGCAACTCACCTCGACCTTCCCGGTCGCCCTTCCCTCCCAGGTCGTGTTCGAGGCCGCGACCGACAAGAAGCTCGCGCGCTACTGGGCCAACAACCCGGACAACGTCTCGAAGGCGATCGAATGGAGCCCGGATTATTGGGGCGCGGCTTCGCCGGCCGGAAAATCCACCAATGAAGAGTACGGGCAGGAGAAGCTGAACGCCTTGCTGGCCCAGTAGGCAGGCTGATCGGCCCCGATCCGAACGGACCGGGGCCGATCCCCACACGCGGGCTGTTGCGGATCGCGCGACCATGCTAGACGCTGTGAAAGATCATTCTACTTTGGCTGGTGGATGGATAAGGCTTTTACTAAAGGGCTGCGTCTCCTGGAAGCACTTGCTCTGAGCGAGCAGCCCCGCGGGGTCACGGATCTCGCGAGCGAGCTGAAGCTCACCAAGAGCAACGTGCATCGGCTGTTGATGACGTTGCAGTCCCAGGGCTATGTGCGCCAGATCCCCCCGCATAGCACCTACGAGCTCACGACCAAGATCTGGGCGCTCGGCAGCCACGTCATCCACCGGATGGATCTCATCAACATCGCGCGACCGGCAATGACGAAGCTTGCCGAGATCACCGGCGAAACCATCCATCTGTCGGTGCTCGAGGACACCGACGTCGTCTACGTCGACAAGATCGAAAGCGCTCACCACATCCGCGCTCATACGAGCGTGGGGATGCGCGCCCCCGCCTTCACCATGGCGACCGGAAAGGCGATGCTCGCGCATATGCCCGATGACTATCTGGAACGATTTCGCCCGCATCTCAGGCGTTACACGGAATCGACGCGAACAACGATCGAGGAACTGCGGGAGGACATCGATCTGGCGCGCGCGCAGGGCTATTCTTCCGTGCTGCACGGCGAATGGCGCGAGGGCATCGCGGCCTGCGCTTGCGCGATCCTCGGCCGTTCGGGCGAACTCGTCGGAGCGATCGGCATGTCGGGCCCCGACAGCCGCATCAAGCGCAAGCAGATCAAGGAATATTCGGTTCACGTGATGGAGGCAGCCAGAGCCATCGGCGCTGCGCTCGGCTATTCCAGTAGGCCGGCGGCGTACCCCGCGGTGAGAGGCGATTCTACAATGTCACAACTACGACGCGCCCGTTGATTTTGCTGCCACAATTTCTGCGGCGGTGCACCGGGCAATGCCAGCATGACGAAGTCGCGCGCTCGCGTGCTGGGCCCGAGGTGCGGGTGCTCGCGGTCGCGCCCGGCGTGGTCGACACCGCCTTCGTTCCCGGCCGCGGCGCGGACTTCAATGCCAAGACCGCCAACACCACGCCGCTGAAGCGGATCGCGTTACCTATTGCAGTTCGCTCCGCGTGCGGGAAGAGGTTGGACGCATCGCCAGATGCGTTCCGGTTGTAGTACATTGGCGCAACGTTGAAGAAAGCCCTTGCACGGTAGGTCGAAGGCGAACTCCAGGCCGATCACGCCTACCACCTCGGCGGCACTTTCATCCACTAGACATCATGAGCTTCTCCCGACAGCCCAAACCGGCGGAAGCCGCCGGAATCGAAGTCATGATGGGCGCTATTGGGTATGCGGCGTTTCTTGGTCGATAGCGGCACCGTATCGTTAGGCCTCTCAACGACACCTTGCCGTTCCACGGCCCGGCATTGCCGGGCCTGTCGAGATCGCGTCCAGAAACAATCTGAAACAAAAATCTCCGCCATTTGGTCCGAATCTTGGACAAACAAGTCACATGGCCATTCTCAATCCCAACATCCTCGTCGTCGAGGACGACCGCGAAACCCGGACGTTGATTGCGAAGTACCTGCGCAACAACGCCTGCAACGTCACAGCCGTGAGCGACGGCCGCGAGATGTCCCGCGCCATGACCGATCACCGCGTCGACCTCATCATCCTCGATGTCATGCTGCCGGGGGAGGACGGCCTTAGCCTTTGCCGCAGGGTTCGCGCCGAATCGCAGACGCCGATCATCATGCTGACCGCGCGCGGCGAAGACGTCGATCGCATCGTTGGTCTCGAGATGGGCGCGGACGACTATCTGCCCAAACCCTTTAACCCGCGGGAGCTGCTCGCCCGCATCAACGCAGTGCTTCGCCGCCAAGCCGCCGCGCAAGCGGCCAGCGCGGTCCAAGGCGCAAGCACGCTTGCCTTCGAAGGCTGGCGCATCGATCTGCGGCTGCGCGAATTGCGCAATCCGGACGGCGCGCGCGTCGCGGTAACCAGCGCCGAGTTCGATCTGCTCAGGACGTTCTGCGAACGGCCCGGCCGCGTGCTATCACGCGACAGCCTGCTCGACCTCACGCAGGGCCGCAACGCCGGCTCGTTCGAGCGCTCCATCGACGTGCTGGTCAGCCGCATCCGGCGCAAGATCGAGCCCAATCCGGCCGATCCTACCATCATCAAGACGGTGCGCTCGGGCGGTTATCTGTTCACACCACGAATCGAGCTCGCGGGAACTGAGGCAGCAAGCCCCGAGGCGGTCGCAAGGCCCCTGAGCAGCTGACGGGGAGACGATGAAGCCGTTCTCGTTCCTCCACCTCAAGGGCATCGGCGGGCAGATCGCCGCGCTGGTGCTGGCCTCGACCGTCGCGCTCCATCTCGTCGTCACCACCGCCTTTCTGATCAGCCGGCCGGACCGCCCTGACGCCTCGCCTGAAGGGGCGCATCAACTGGCCGATGCCGCACTGCTGCTTGGTGCCGCGGAGGCGAGCGAGCGTCCGCGCCTGCTTGCCGATCTTGCGCGCGCCTTCCCCGGGCTCGGCATCGAGATGCTGGCGCCCGCCACGGCAAATCTCGAGGAGAGCGACAGCCTGCCGCTGCGCGCGATGCATCGCCATCTCGGCCGCGCCTACAATACGGGACTGCTGGCTTCAGGCGGCATCGAGCCCCGTATCGGCGTGCAACTGCCCGACGGTACCGTGATTGCGGGCCATGCCGATGGCGGCCCGCGACCGCGGTTCTGGGGCGGACCCTGGCTGATGGCGCTGATGAGCACCTTCATCTGCGTCACCGTGCTCGGCCTGTGGGCGGCGCGCGCGCTGACGCGGCCGCTGTCGTCCTTTGCCGAGGCGGCGGAGAATTTCAGCCTCGACGGCACCGCCGAACCGCTGCCCGAGCGCGGCCCAGAGGAGATCCGCGCGGTGGCGCGCGCACTCAACCGCATGCAGGAACGGATCGCGCGGCTGATGTCGGATCGCACGCGGATGCTGGCCGCGATCAGCCACGACCTGCGTACGCCGATCACGCGGCTGCGCCTGCGCGCCGAATTCATCGAGGACGAGGGCAACCGCAAGCACATGCTGATCGACCTCGACCAGATGCGCTCAATGCTCGAATCGGTCCTTTCGCTCTTGCGCGACGACCGCAAGATCGAAGCCGTGACGCTAGTCGATATCGCGAGCACACTGCAGCTCGTCGCCGACCAGTTCGGCGACATGGGCCATGTCGTGTATTATGACGGGCCAGCTTCCGCGAGCGTCGTCGTACGGGCCGACGACTTGCATCGCGCCGTCACCAACCTCGTCGAGAACGCGGTCCGATTCGGCGCAGAAGTGAAGATCCGTCTCAAGATATCGGGCACAGGGCTCGTCATCGACGTCGAGGACGACGGTCCCGGCATTTCGGATGCACGCAAGCAGGAGATGCTGGAGCCGTTCGTGCGCGGCGACAATGCGCGCACCATGGACGACTCCACCGGCTTCGGGCTCGGCCTCTCGATCGCGCGTGCGATCGCGATCGCCCATGGCGGCGAGCTGTCGCTGCACGACCGCAAGCCGCATGGGTTAATCGTGCGGATGCAACTGCCTGTGAAGCAGCAGAACTCCACATCAGCGCCAATGTGCGATCGACCAGTTTCTGGTCGAGAGAGCCTTCTTTTTTGATCAGCCTCCGGCCCGAGCGGATCGGCTTACATTTTTCATTTGGATTCCCATTTGCTCATCGGGTATTCGATCTGACTCCCCTGGAAGGGTTCCGGACCATCCGGTCGAGCCCCAGCGACTCCCTCTATTACCGAACGAACCCGGCCCTTGTTCACTTCAGATAACTCGCAAGATTCAGGCTCAAGATCTTCCCGAGAGCAGAATAGGACGCCGTGAGTTGCGTCTCGTAAGTCGAAAGCTGCGCCGTAATGGCGGCGACGTCGACGCTGGTCAGGTCATTCGACAAGGTCTCCGCGTAACTCTTGTAGTCGGCCTGGCGAGCGCTCGCGGTCTCGATCGATGACGCGGCGCCGGACAGCTTTGCCTGCACGGCAGCGGTGTCGTCGAGCGCCGTGCTGGCGAGATCCAGCGCGCTGGTGATATCCGCAGACGACAGCGTCGTGCTGTTGGCCACGAACTTCAGGACGCGCATCACCTCCTCGAACGCCGAATTATCCGCGGTGACGCCGTATGATACGGTTTCATTGGCGTCAACCCGTACCGAGGCGATCTCGCTGTCGCCTTTGTAGTAGCTGGTGTCCGCAGTCGTGGTCGAACCAGTACCAGACGAAAAGCTCGTGAGATCGACCGGAGCCGTATCGGTCTTGCCGCCGGCAAACACGTATTGGCCATCATACTGCGTGTTCATCAGCGAGCCCATCTGCTCCAGCATCTGCTGGGCTGAGCTGATCGCCGAGTTCACCTCGGTCGAGCTCCCGGTCGAGGCGGCGCTGAGCTGGGAGCGCAGCTGCGTGAGGATGTCGGTCACCGAGCCGACCGCCGAATACATCACCTGGACCTTGCTGCCGGCGAGCGTAGCCGCGTCGATATAGGATTGCGCGCGCGTCACCGAGACCTGAAGGTTGATGACGTGCTGGGCGTCCGCGCCATAGCCGCCGAAATCCGTCGAGACGACGCCCGTCGATTCCTGGATCTGGTTGGTGGCCATGACCGATTCCACGCGCATGACGTCGGCGATCATCCTGTTCGACTGGGCGAAGGTGGCCACCCTCATCGCGACCATAACCGTACCCCCTTACGTCGACTGCACGGCGGTGAGCAGCGCCGAATACATGGAGTTGATGGCCTGGATCAGCGCCGACGCCGCCGAATATTTGTTCTGGAGCGTGCTCAAATTGGCCGTTTCCTCGTCCAGATTGACGCCAGACTGCGACGACAGCGAATTCGCATAGGTCGACTGCGCGGTCTCCTTGGCGGTATAATCCGTGGAGGCCTGCGAAGCCTTGCTCGAGACGTGGGAGACGATGGCCGAGGCGTAGTCGGCGAGCGACCCGGTGCTGGCGGCGAGCCCGCCCGTCGATGCAAACGTCTGCGAGGCCGTCAACGCATCGTAGAAGGCATTGATCACGGTGGCGGAACCGGACGACAGCACCGAACTTCCGACAGTCAGGCTCGACGACGAGTCCAGCGTCGCAAGCTGGAGCTCGTTCGTGCCGGACAGAATCTTGCTGTCGACCGCGATGTCCGAAGCGCTCGTTCCCGTCACCAGATCGTTGAGGCCGAAATATTCGGAGAATCCCTCGCTGGAGCTTCCGACCGAGCTCGTCATCTCGTTGATGGCGACGCCGTTGCCGGAGCCGGTCGCCGTGATCGAGAGATGGCCATCCGAATCGATCGAGGCGGACAAGCCGGAGATGCCGTTGATGGCGGTGACGAGATCGCCGACCGTCGCGTAGGACGACAGGTCGAGATCGGCGTAGGAGACCAGGTTGCCGCTCTGGTCGGTGGCCGCGATGCGCACCGAGCCAGAGGCGGACAGGGCAGAACTGCTGGTGACGGCCGTCGTCCCCGTCAGGCTGGTCGGCGCCGGCACCGAAGAGGCGCTGTTCGAGACGTTGTTCATCACGGACGCCAGCTGCTGCGCCAGCTGGTCGAGCTGGGACTGCGCGTCCGGCAGAGTGTCGTCACGGAGCGTGATGAGTGCGCCGATATCCCCACCGGTGATCTGGGAGGTGATGTCCACCCCGTTCACGGTGATCGCGCTGAAGCCGCTCGACGAGGAGCCGGCGGTGTAGGTCGTTGACGCCGTCACATTGGACGCAGCCGTATAGCTGATCGTATGCGCGGAACTGTCGACCAGTGCCTGGCCTGATTTGGTGTAGATCTGTATGTCGCCGTTCGAAGCGGTGAAGTAATTGATGTTCATCTTCGAGGCGAGGTCCTGAAGCGCGGTGTTGCGCTGGTCCTCGAGGTCGGCGGTGGACTGGCCGGAGGCGGCCGTCTGCTTGATCTGGGTATTCAGATCCGCGATCTGCTGCAGGTCCGCGTTGACGTCGTCGATCGAGGACGCGATGTCCAGATCGGCGTCCGACCGCAGCTTCTGGATCCCGCTGGAGGTCTCCCGCAACTGGCTCGCGACGTCGTCGAGCGCGCTGACGGCGTTGGATTGCAGCGAGGCGCTGCTGGGCGTGCTCGCCAGCGACGACAGCGCCGATTCCAGCGAGGCGATGCTGTTGGCGAGCGAGGTCCCGGACGAGGAATCATCGCTGCTGCTGATCGAGCCGTAGAGCTGCTGGAGCGACGTCAGGTAGGTGTTGGTGGTGTCGGCCGCGCCGAGCTCGGAATCCGCGCTGACCAGCGACTTCAACAGCAGCTTGTCGACGGTCGAGGTGATGCCGGTCACCGTGACGCCGGTGCCGACGCCGTTGGTGACGCTGCTCGACTGGGTCGCGGACTTCCTGGTATAGCCCGTCGTGTCGGCGTTCGAGATGTTCGACGACGTCACGCTGATCTGCACGGACGTCGCAGACAGCCCGGTGAATGCAACCGATCGAGCGATATCGAGCGACACGGCGGCTTCCCCCGTTCCGTCAGGCGCTGCGGCTGGTGCCGCTGGACACCGCACGGGCAGCAGCGACGCGGCCGGATGCACCGTAGGGCGAAACGGCGACGATCTGCTCGCGGATCGCCTGCATGACGGCCTCGATCCGGCGGTTGCTGGCCTCGATCGCAGCGCGCAGACGCACCAGATTCTCGTCCATCTCCGCCCGCAGCCTCAGGATCCGCTCCAGCAGCTGCTCGCGCAGGATCCGGTCCCGCACCGTCAGGCTGGTCGTTCCTGCCGCGCACTCGGCAACGGTTCGCTCGAAGATCTCCGCCAGCTTGTTCTTCTCGTCGACCTGCTTCAGGCGCGAGGCCGGCAGGCCCTTTGCAAGCTCCGCGTTCTCCTCCGCGATCAATGCAGTCAGGGTGTCGATCAGCGTGATCAGCGACTTGATTCGGGCATCGCCGTTCACGGCGCTCGTCCTTGTGGCTTGGGCTACAGTCATGGTCATCGCCTTCTTCTAGTTATTCCGTTTGCCGCGGCCGCCTTGCGAGTTGCGCAGGTAAGCGCCGATCGCGGCCGTCCTGGCAGTCGTTTGCCGCATCTCACCGTCGATCTCCGCGGCTTCCCGCACGAGGCCACGCCGCGTCGTTTCCACGTCGTCGAGCAGCACGAGCAACTGCTTGCGGTCGCTGCCCTTGACGGTTGCGACCCGTGCCATCAGCCGCTTGAGCCGGCGCAGCAGCGCCTCCCCAACGGCGTTCGCTTGCTCACCGCGCATCGTTCACCTCATCGCCGAGATCAGGGTGTCGTACATCTCGTTGACGGTGGAGATGATCTGGGACGCAGCGGAATAGGCCTGCTGCGCCGAGATCATGTCCGAGAACTGGCTGGAGGTGTCGGTGGTCGATGATTCCAGCTCGCTGCCGTAGATCGTGCCCGCGCCGTTCTCCCCAGAGCCCTGCAGCGCGGCATTGCCCGACGTCACGGTCGCTGAATAGATGCCGTTGCTGGAGGCGGCGAGTCCGCTCGGATCGGCGAAGGTCGCCACCGCGATCTTGTAGATCGCGATGCTCTGGCCGTTGGAATAGGTCGCGTTGACGAGGCCATCGTCACCGATCGAGATGCTCGACAGCTTGCCGTAGGACAGGCCATCCGAATCGATGCTGGTGACGTTGACTGATGGCGTGGTTTCGCCCGACGCATATTGCGTGAGGCCGTCGGTCTTGCCGGCGGTTCCGAGATTCATGGTGATGGTGCTGTTCGCCGCACCGTCGGTCCAGCCGGTGATCGAGACGGTGGCCGGATTCGGGCTGGTACTGGCGAGCGAACCGTCGCTGTTGAAGGTGATGTCGATCGTGCCCGAGGCCGTGCCTGTTGCGGTCGTGGTGTCCGAGGTCGAGGTCGGATTGGCGAAGCTCGCGCTCCAGGTGTTGGTGCCCGTCTTGGTCCAGGTGACCTGCATCGAATTCGAGGCGCCGAGCGAATCGTAGACCGTCATCGAGCTGGTGTAGGTGGCGCCGGTCGCGGCATCCGACGGCAGGTTCGCCGCGATGGTGGTCTTTGTGGTGGCGCTGCCGCTGGTCGAGGCGACCTGGGTGTTGATGGCCTCCAGATTGCTCGCCGACTCGCTGCCGACGACGTCGCCGTCCGCGTCGGTGCGCCAGCCCTCGAGGTAGTAGCCGTTGTTCTGGAGATAGCCGGCATTGTCGGTGGTGAAGGCGCCGTTACGGGTGTAGGCGACCGTGCCGCCTGACTTGGCGTCGGTCACCACGAAAAAACCCGAGCCCTGGATCGCGACGTCCGTGGCGTTGGAGGTCGCGGCGAGCAGGCCCTGCTGGGTGATGTTGGCGCGGCCCGAGACGGTGACGCCGCCAGAAGCGTAGGAGGTCGTATTGCTGGAGGCGGTCACGAGCGCGTCGAACATTCCCGACGTGGTCTTGTAGGCAGTCGTGTCGGAATTGGCGATGTTGTCGCTGATCATCGACAGGGACTGGCTCTGGGCACTGAGCGCCGAGATCGCCGATGACAATGCGCCGGTGAGACTCATGATGAAGCTCCGAGGAAATCAGGATGTGAGATCAGGATGTGACGCCGAGGATGTTGGCGGCGCTGACCGCGACGCCGTTCACCGTGAGCGAGGGCGTGGACGTCGAAGTGTCGATGCCGGTCACCGTGCCGGTGACGGTGGTGTAGTTGAGCACCGAGTTGCCGGCGGTGTCCGTCGCCGTCACCGATATGCTGTACTGGCCGCCATCGGAGAGCTGATTGCCGCTGGAATCCTTGCCGTCCCAGGTGAAGGTGTTCGAACCCGAGTTTCCCGTCCCGGCGCCGGTGTAGACGACGTTGCCGGAGGAATCCGAGATGCTGATCGAGACGTCCGAAGCGGTCGACGACAGCGAGTAGCCATAGGTCGCCGAACCGTTGCTCAAGGTCGCCGTATCGGACTTCGCCTCGACAGTGTGGCCGATGTAGTTCACCGAGTTCAGCGTCACGAGGCTCGAGAACGAACTCGCCAGCGACGACAAGTTGGAGTTGATCGACTGCTGCGAGGTGAAGTTGGCGTAGGACGTGAGCTGATTGACGAGGTCGGTGGTCGAGGTCGCATCCAGCGGATTCTGGTTCTGCAGCTCGCTGACCAGAATGCTCAGAAAATCGCTGGATGTCAGCGTCGAGTTGGACGACGTGCTCGACGATGACGATGTCGTGGTGGTCGCAGTCGTTGCAGAACTCACGGTGGAAACGGTCATCGGAAACTCCGGCCTTCTCTTGCTCCCGGCGACCAGTGTCGGCTCGCGGCGCTTGAAATCTGTGTGCTGATGAAACGGCTGACCGCGCGGATTCAGGCGCCGATTCACGCGCGCGAGAACGGCATTCGACACGGCAAAATCTGCCGTGTGCGCGTCTTAAACGAGCGCTGAGTTCGAGTTGATTTGGCGCGGCGGTGGCAGTGCACTGCCTCGCTCCACTCGCGGGGAGAGGCAGGGCTATCGCATATGACTTGTGGCGGCGGCCTGCGCGCACGCCTCGTCCTTCGAGACGACGCTTACGCGCCTCCTCAGGATGAGGCTAATCAGCATTAGTGCTCGTTGAAACTGCTGCCGCGCACTCCGCCCTCATCCTGAGGAGCCCGCCCAAAGGGGGCGTCTGGAAGGATGGCCGCGGAAAAAAACTCCCAAATGCGATTACCCTGCCGCAAGCGGGGCGAGGTGAAGGAAGCGACGATTCAGAGCAGAGCGCTCAGCTCCCCGCCGTCTCGCCTTCGGTGCGCGGCTCGGCGGCGTCATCTTTCATTCTCGCGGCCGCAGCGACAATGCGGTCGGCGAGGCCTGCCGGCGCGCGCACCGGCGGTGCCGCGAGCGCGAGGCGCAGGGCGCGCGCCTCTTCCAGCAGGGCTTGCGCGGCCGACGATCGTGACAGCAGCTCTTCGGCGGGCAAACGCCGATCGTCGGGCCAGAGGGAGAGATCCTCGCCCAGCCGATCGATCAGTTCCTCAAACTCGATGACGTCCATCGCCCGCCGATCCCGCCTCGGTCAGGCTGTCATAGAGCATTGCAAGCGCTCCGAAAACCGGATTTCAGCGGCTTCGCGCGCGAAATGTGCCCGCAGCACTACGGAAGCGGTGGAAACGGCGACCGTTCCGGTGCCCGCCCTCCCCGCGTCGCGGGGGAGCAGGCGGCTTCAGCCCTTGCGGGCCGAATCGACCGGTCCAGGCTTGCTGCTCCGCACGGTCGTGTCGACGAACTCCCAGGCCTCCCGCAGTTCGGTCAGCCCGACGATGATGCGGCCGAAATTTTGCCGGGCGTGCGGACGGCCAAAGGCCCGGTGGCTCGCCAGGATCATCGCGTGGTAGGTCTGGAACAGCCGCTCCGCCACGTCGCCGCCTCTGGCGAAATCGAGGTTGTGGCTGAGCCCACGCAGGATCGAGGTCGCCTTCATCAGGTGCTCGTGCCCTTCCTCGAAACGCCTTGCCTCCTGGGCGGCGAGCGATCTCTGGAGAGAGATGATCGTGCCGCCGAGCAGCATGGAGACCGCCTTGAGCGGCGGCACGGTCGTTGCCGTCCCCCGATAGGCCTGGTTGGCCATGTACGCCATCGGATTATGCATCGTCAATCACTCGAGTTGAGCAGGGCCTTGAGATAATCGAGCGTGCTGCTCGCACTCTCGATCGCGGCTTGGTACTTCGCGTACTGCGTCTGCAGCTGCGATTGCAGCGTCGCCGCGGCGCTGTTGATGTCATCGACCTTTTGCTGGAGCTCCTCGTCGCGCGTCGTCAGACTGGTGATCTGCGTTTGCAGCGCGCCAGTCGATGACGAATAGTCCTTCGCAAGCTGGTAGATCTGCGATGCAATCCCGGTGCTCGAGGTGACCGTGATCGACTGCGAAGTCGAGCCGCTATAGGTGAAGGCCATGCCGGCATAGATCGAACCGGACGCGCCGATGATCGTGGTGCCGCTGACCGTAAACAGCGAGGAGTCGCCGCCGACAGAGGCCGAGGACAGGTTGCCGTCGGAATCGACGGTCAGCTCCAGGGTGAAGGATTGCGGCGACGTCCCGGTGTTGACGACGCTGAGCTGGCTCGACGATGTCGTGGTTTGCGCCGACAGCAGCTTGGTCACGCCGCTCAGGTTAGTGCTCAGGATCTCCGACAACGTGCTGGTGTCGAGCTCGAGCTCGTTCTTCTCGTTGAAGGATAGGCCGAGATCGGCCATCGTCATGCCGCCCACGGTGCTGTTCAAGGCGTTCTGGAGCGCATCCATGATGTTGCGCATGGTTCCGTCGCCGAACAGGACCGCGCTCGAATCTGCGGTGCCGTCGGTCGTGGTCGTCTGCTGGGCGATGACCTCGTCGCGAAAGGCATTGTAGTTGGTGACGAAGGTCTCGAGCGCCGCTTGGATCTGGCTGGTGTCGGTCTCGATACTGATGTTCAGCGAGGTTCCGTCCGGGGTCGCCTGGAGCAGGCTGAAAGTGACCCCGCTGAGAACGTCGGTGATGTCGTTGGTGTCGCGCGTCATCGAAATGCCGTCCAACGTGAATTCGGCCGACTGCGCCTCCTGGATCACGTTGGTAAAGCTGCCCGAGCCGTCGGTCACGCCGAGCTCGTTCATGATGTCGTCGCCGGATGTGCTGGAATAGGTGATGTCCACCGCATCCGCGGTGCCGGTCAGCACCATCTGGAATGACGTGCTGGATACCTGCACGATGGAGGCCTGGACGTTGGTGGTCGAGGTCTGCGCATTGATGGCATCGACAATGTCCTGGAGCGACATCGTGCTGGTGACGGTGATGTCGGACGTAGCCCCGCCGTCCAAACCGATGGAAAACGTGCCGGAATAGCCGAGCTCGTCGGTCTGGCTCGATTGCGAGGTGCCGACCACCTTCTGTGCGGCCGCGAGCTGACTGATCGACAATGTATGGTCGCCGATCGCCGCCCCGTTCTTGATCGTCATGGAAAGCGCCGAGGAGGCACTCACGTCTCCGGTCGAGCTGATGCTCGCCGCGCGCGTCGCGAATGCGCTGGTGGAGAGCGAATTGACCACCGCCGTGGATAGTGAAGACAAGCCGGAATACAGCGTCTCCAGATCGCTCTGAAGCGTCTGATAGGCCGAGATCTTGGCCTCGTTGTTCGTGATCGTGGTCGAGATCGTATCCGCCTGCGCGGTCTTCGCGTCCACGGCGGACTGTATCAGCGCTGACCAGTCGATACTGCTCGAATTGGTCGACCCGCTCGTGGTGACGGTGACACCCGAGCTTGCGCTGCTGGTTGAGCTGACGCTGGCCACTTTGGTTGCCTATTCCCTGGCAGTGAGCGGGCCGGCCTCATGCCGGCCCGCTCGGATCGTCATCAGTTCAGCAGCTGGAGCAAGTACTGGGGCATCTGATTCGCCGCGGCGAGCGCCGACACGGCAGCCTGTGTCTTCACTTCGGCCGAAGACAGCTTGGATTGCTCGGACGCAATATCCACGTCCTCGATCGCGGAGTTTGCCGCCTGGAGGTTCTGCGTCTGGGTCGAGATCGAATCCGACGAGAAGTTGAACCGCGATTCCTGAGCGCCGATCGAGGCGCGCGCGGCAGAAACGGTGTCGATCGCAGTATCGATGGCATCGAGCGCCGATGTCGCGCCGGACTGAGTGCTGACGTCGAGCGTGGAGACAGCGAGAGAGGACGCTGTCAGGCTGGTCAACTGGATGTCGATCGTGTCAGAGCCGTCCGAGCCGACCAGCACGGACACACCGGACGAGAACACGCTGGATCCATCGAGCAAGCTCTGGCCGGAATAGCGGGTACCGGTCGCGATCGAGTCGATTTGGGCGTTGAGCTGCGAGAATTCCGATTGGATATAGGCGCGACTGGAGTCGGTCACGGTGCCCGACGCGGATTCGGACGCCAGCGACTTCATGCGGGCGAGAATGTCCGAGATGTTCGATGCGCCGCCGTCGGCGGTCTGGAGAATCGCGGTCGCCTGCGAGGCGTTGGTCGCAGCCTGCTGAAGCGTGGTGACGTCCGAAGAGATGCGCGTGGAGATCGCAAGGCCCGCAGCGTCGTCAGATGCCGAGGTGATGCGCGATCCGCTCGACAGCTTCGAGAGCGAGCTGCTCTCCTGCGCGGCGTTGATGTTGAGATAGCGGACCGCCGCATTGGCGGCGGTATTGGTGCTGATTACGGGCATTGAGAGCTCCTGTGCTGATGGGCATGGCGTGCCACATCGTTGAAATCGACTGACGACGACGCGGACCGCAGCCCCGTCCGTTCGCTCAAACGGCGGAGCGCAATGAGATCAGGCGCGAAAAACTTGGCGAGGCGATTTTTATGGTTAGCAGTCGGTAAACGCGGTGCGGATGTCCCGCTCGTGCTTGCGCAGGAGCTGGCGAAGCTGCTGGCGGCCGCGCTTGAGCAGCGACTCGACGGCGGCGACGGTTGTATCCATAACCTGGGCAATTTCGCCGTTGCTCATGTTTTCGTGGTAGGACAGGATTACCGCGACGCGCTGTTGCTCGGGCAAGCGCTGCATCGCGAGCTCCAGCATGTCGTTCAGCTCGCTACGCTCGATGAGCTCGACGGCGCCGGGCTGATTGTCGGCGACTTCCGGCACGGCCTCGACGTTCTCGGTGCGCGGCTTGCGACGCAGATCGATGCAGCGATTGGAGATGACACGGTAGAGCCAGGTCGAGAATTTGGCGCGGCCGTGCTGCCAGCGTCCGCGATGGCTCCAGATCTTGAGCATGGAATCCTGCACCACGTCCTCGGCGTCCGCGGCGTTGCCGACGATACGCAGCGCAATGGCATAAGCGCGATCGATGTGACGCTCGACCAGCATGCGGAATGCGACTTCGTCGCCGGTGGCGAGCTTGTCCAGGAGTTCGCTGTCCTCGTCGTAGACGACATCGGCATCGGGCGCGCCATCCGGCGCGAGCGGCGCGGACGGCATCATCGGCACCGGCGCTTCAGCCGGCACCGTCGTCGCAATCTCGGCCTCGGCAGGAGCCCAGACCTCAGCAGCGTAACTCATCCCGCAACCTCCAACCCGCAATGCCGGCGGCGCCAATGCCACACGGCTTCCACGCGTTGAACGCGGGGCGAAAGCAATCCAGGCGATAAATTTCCGTTGTTTTTCAAAATGTTACCTGGGTCTTTTTTGCCGAGTACCGGGCAGCTATTGCCGGTCGCGCGATCATCTTGGGCGTCGTACGCGCAATCATCACATCGTCTCGGGCCATGGCGGATCGCTCATCCTGAGCAGATGTCGTCGAGAGAAGAACGCTGACATTACGCGGCCCTAGGTGATCAGACGCGACACGCACTTGATGCATGAAGAGACAATTGTTTCCGAGTGTGAATGAACGCGAGACGACTTCTGCACCCGGCAATTTTTTCCGAATCACCATTTTCGAACCTAGCGATTTTTTTGAACTTGTCAGTCGCGACGAGCACGATTTCGAATCGCGCGTGAACTTTTTTCGCGCGTGTGGCGCCTGACCTCACGCACACGCACGTTAATCGCTCTGATTGGCGGAGATTGCTGGCATGACGATCGCAACGACTGGCGCAGCGCGCCGCGCGCAAATTGTTTCTGCTTGGTCGTTCGATGTTTTCGATACGTTTCTACTTCGCGCCTGCACGACTCCAGATGGTGTGTTTGAAAGGACTTACGAGCTTTCGAGCATTTCACGATCATGTCCCAATGCTTCCGCGAGTTTCGTTCAGCATCGCATCCAGGCCGAAGCGCGTGCACGCCGGATCGCGAAGGAGAAACGCGGCGTGGGCGAAGTGCACATCGAAGAGATCTATTCCTGTTTCCCGTTCAAGCTCTTCGGTCGGGCGCGCGGCGATCTGATAGATCTGGTCGAGTCAGAGTTTGCGGCGGAGATCGAGCTTTGCCACGCAAATCCGGACATGCTTCGGCAATATCGGGACATGAAGCGCGCGGGCTACCGTGTCGGCTTCATCTCCGACACCTATTGGGATTCCGACCGGATGGCGCGATTGCTGCGGGCTTCTCATCCCGGGCTGAGCTGGGACTTTCTTTACGCATCCTGCGACCACGGCAGCAGCAAGAGCGGGTCGCTGTTCGCGACGTATCTGTTCGAGCAGAACATCGACCCCAGCGCCTCCTTCCACGTCGGCGACAATGAAAGGGCCGACATCAGGGGCGCGACGCGCCACGGCATTCGCCCGCGCTACTATCCGCAGGCCACCGCCCAGCTTGCTGCGAAGTTTCAGCGCGAGACCGCGCTGTTCGAGCTGTTGTGCACGGGTGCGCCGTCTCGACTCGATCACGGCGCACGTACGCTGCGGCGCATGGTCGCCGCGCGCAGCGCCGAGAGGTCGCCGGCGTTCCATCTGGGAGTGACAGTGCTCGGCCCGGTGATGAAGGCATTCGATGTCTTTGTTGCGCGGCGCTGCGAAGAGGTCACAGGTCCCGGCCGAAAGTTCGCCCTCGGCTTCCTCGGCCGGGACGGCTTTCTGTCGCACCAGATCTGGCAGCGGCTGCACGGCATGACCTCGGCCTATATCGAGATCAACCGCCGCGTCAGCCTGATCGCCTCGGCGGACACGATGCAGCCGCTCATCGATCTCCTCAGCAAGGTCTTCAAGATCGACGCGCGGACATTCGGCGAGATGCTCAAGGTCATGCCGGCGAGCGTCGCCGCGTTCTTTGCCGGCTTCCCGGACGGGATCGCTTCCGGCGAGGAACTCGCCGAGGCGCTTCCGGAACTGATGAATCCAGCCGAAATCGTCGAGCTTGCCGCAGACTTGCGCGCGCGGCTGCTCGCCTATCTGCGTCAAGCCGTACCTGGGTTCGATGACTGCACCGATCTCGTCCTCGCCGATCTCGGCTATTCCGGCAGCGTGCAGAAGGCCCTGCGTCGCATCTTCGACCTCGAAGGCATCGGCATCCGCCTCCACGGCGCCTATCTGATGTCGCTCGACGACGCCTTCGACGACCTCGCCGAGGAGGACAGCGCCGAAGGATTCATCTCCGACCTCGTGGTCACCCCTCACGCCAAGCGCATGCTGATCCGCAACGTGGCGCTGTTGGAGCAGATCTGCTGCTCCGCCGACGGCTCGGTGCGCGACTATGACGGCAACCAGGTTCTGCGCGAGATCAATCCGCGCCCCGAAAGCCAGATCGCGCTGGCCGCCGAGATCCAGGCCGGCGCTCTCGCCTTTGCAGTAACCGCCGAAGACGCCGCCCTCGATTTTGGTCTGAGCCCCTATGCGACACCCGACGTCGCCGCACGCTGGTGCGCGGCAACCTTGGGGCGCCTCTTGCTGCTGCCCGACGATGACGAACTGGCGCTGCTGGGCGAACTGAAGCACGACGTCAATCTCGGCACCCGTGCGCTGGCACCAATGATCGACGGCGACTTCATCCGTCGGCAGATCACCGCCCGCGGCCTCTCAGCCGCCTGCACGGCATCGGCACCGCCGATGTGGCTCGCAGGCTGCTTTGCGCGGCTATCGGCGTCCCACTCCTATCTCTACACGCTGTTTGGCGCCAACCGCCTGCCGGCCGACGTCTTCGAGGACAGGCCCTGCGGCCAGGTCCAGGTCGGACTGTTTCGCGGGAATGGCGAAGCGACACTGGAGACGGTGACGCTTCACCACAACGGCCTCGGCGAGTTGCGCCTGCGCATTGCCCTGTCGCGGAGCATGGTGGTGACCATGATCGCACTGCCGCTGGCCACATTCGCGCCCGATGGCCTTCTTCACGGCGTGACAGTGCAGCAGGGCGACGACTCTCGCGACGCAGCCGAGAGCCAGGACGTCACCGGCCTTGCGGAGGACAGCCTGATCTTCGCCGGTCTGCAGCGGACCGGCAGCCATTATAGCACCAAGACCGAGGACGGATGCCTCCTGATCCCGGTCGCCGCGATGGCGCAGGACATTGCGATCTACTCCGTGGCGATTACGCCGCTCCGATCCGGCCCCAAATAGTGCGCCTGATCGCGCCGTCAGGACCGTTGAAGTCCAAGGGGTTGGCACGAGGGGCACGGAATTGACGGACGGGACGCACGCGAATCTTGATCGGCTACTGCAATCCGGCGGCATCCGGCTCGGCGAGGCGCAGCACGACCGTCTGGCCTGGCTGGTCAGCCGGTACGGTGCACCGACGCTGGATGGCGTCAGCGAGGGGCGGCGCAACGGCGTCGTCATTCTGCGGGAGCCGCCAAGCGGCGCGGCCGCCGAGTTGATCTACCGCTCGCTCAATCCCGGCTGCGCCGTCGTCATTCCCAGAGGCGAGAACCCCGGCTTCGACTTCCTCAAGTCCAAGCTGACCGAGTTCGGCACTGTCGGCCCCTGCGGCGCGGACGGACCGCACGAGATGTGGTGGGGCGGTATCGGCTGGTCGAAATTCCTCTCCGCCGTCGATTCATCGACCCTGCGTCCGCGGATCGTCTCCTGCTATCCGCGCGGCGGCGACGCAACCGCGGTCTTCGCGCTCCAGCATTCGCTCGAACGGCTTGACCTCGCCTGTCACATCGAGCCGGTCGAAGCCCAGCTCGGCGACCGCATCCTCTGCTTCGAAAAGGCCGAGTTCATGATGCGGATGTGGAACAAATATCGCGAGCCGCTGCTGTTCGTCGAAGCCGGCGCGGTGCTGCGCGAGGCGCCGCTGCTGCCGTCCTTCCTCGGCTGCGACCTGGCCTTGCACAAGTGGAGTCGCTGGGAGATGTCGGCGCGCACGCTCTATCTCGGCCGCACCAAAGCTGCGGAGATGATGCTGCGCACGTGGCAGCAACTCGCCGCGTCCTATCCTGCGATCTGGGAGGGCTATCTGCTCGATCAGGCCTGGAGCCTGACGTCGTCGCAGGTGCCGCTCGACACCGTATGGCTGCCGCGATCCTATCACGCACTGAAAGGCGACCTCGGCGCCTCGCGCGCCACGATCCTGCATGACCAGCAGACGACGACGCTGGAGCTCGGTCCCGATCCCGGCTTTGCGAGCATAGTGCGTGTCGCCCGTCGCGCCGGCCGCACCGGCGCCCGCGACGCCTTCATGGTGATGACCTCGAAAGCCGGGACCGGCAACGGCATCGCCGTAATCCTGCGCAACGTCTCGGCCAGCGATGCCGGCGCGGTGGCCGCGACTGTGGAGGCCGTGACCGGCGCCTATGCCGCCGATTGCGGCGGGTACAGCCGGCTCGAGCTGTCGCTCTGCGCCTGGCAGGAAGACGTCGGTGCCGCGCGCGAGGCCGCCGCCCAAGCGCGCTGCCGCGTCCTGGAGATCGCGCCGGGACAGCGCATCGCCAACGACTTCTTCGCTGCCACGCTTCCGACGAAGCGCTCATGACCGCTCGCCACCTCCTCCTCTGACGGACACCTCACGATGCTCAAGACCATCATCCTGCTCACCGACACCGTGCAACAACAGCAGCCGCTGGCCAATCTGCTCCGCGAGCACAATCGCGATCTCTCCTTCTGTTCGGCGCTCCGCGCACCGGACCTCAGCGCGATCGAGCCTGACGTGTTGAACGAAGCACGGCTGATATCCTTTGCGGCCGATGTCGCAGTTCCGGAAAAGCTCCTGCTCCAGCTCGGCTATGGCGCCTACAAGTTCTACGCCGCGCCGGCGCAATATCCGGGCTTGCCACCGGCGCCCGACGAGAGCGACGACGATCCACGCTGCTATTCCGTGATCGCACAATCAATGATGATCTGGCCGGATTTCAAGAAAATAGTCGGCCTGGAGACCGTGACGATTCCTGACGGGACCGTTGCTGCCGAGCGCGAGCGGATGGTGTTATCTCGCCTTGCGTACCTGTTCTGGCAGATGTCGGGTCTGATCGCCGGCGAGGCCACCGATCTCCCCGGCATCATCGAGCCCAGCGAAGGCCGGCGTCCGGCGCTTGCGATGATGAACTAAGGGCCGCCAGCGCGGTGCGAGGCTGCGCGGAGCGCCAGGCGATGCTCCGGCACCGCGAACGCGATCGTCCAGCCCCCGCACGGCAAGGCCGCAGTCGCGCAGCTCCGCGTGTCCAATTTCTCCGACACCAACATCCGCATCGATGCTGCGCCGCCTGCTCATGCGAACTTGGCGTTCGACGGGGCGATGACCTTCCACGATGACCATCGACAAGGACGATCATGGCCTGGACTGCCTTCGAGCTCCGCCACGCCCATATGAGTGATTCGCTTTCGCGGGATCTCCTTGGCCTGCCAATGCTCGCGGCTCTCTCCTAGTCCTCTCTCGACATGCAGCGGCGGGCGTCCAGCTAGAACGAAGTGCCACCCCCAAACCTGAACTCCTGAACCGTATCGTACTTGCCCTTCGTCAGCGGCACGGCGTAGTCGAAGCGCAGCGGCCCGAACGGCGAGGCCCAGATCAGGCCGACGCCGACCGACGATCGCACCACGCTGCTGTCGTCATATTGCAGTCCGCAGGTCGGGCAGGCCTTGGTATTGACTTCGCCCGTGGCCGACCACGAGGTCGGGCCCTGGTAGCCCCAGAGCGATCCGGCATCGGCGTAGAGCGCGCCCTTCAGGCCGACTTCCTTGGGCAGGAACCAGAACGGCATCTGCACCTCCATCGACGCGCCCCAGTATTTCGTGCCGCCAATCGCATCGCCGCTCGCGCCCAAGCTCCAATAGCTGATGTCGCGCGGACCGATGCCGTTGGAAGCGAAGCCTCGCACGAGGTTCGGCCCCATCTGGAAATGATCCAGCATGCGCAGATCCTTGTCGCCGATCTTGTTCAACAGGCCGCCCTGCAGATGGATAACGCTGACGATCTCGGACACTAGAGGCGTGTAATATTTGGTGTCGAACGCGGTCTTCAGGTAAGCTACGTCTCCGCCGACGCCGGCGAAGTCCTGCTTGAAGTCGATCAGCAAGCCGTCCGTCGGGTTCTTGGTGTTGTCGAGCGTGTTGTAGGTCAGCGTATAGCCGAGCGCCGACGTCCAGGTCGCGCCGTTCGCCAGCTCTTTGCGAACCGGCAGGCTCGACTCCCCGTCGCCATAACAGCCGTATCCATAAACGCCGGAATCCGTGGAATTGGTCGGGTCCACACCGCCCAGCACATTCTGGATGTAGGCCGGCGTCGGGTTGAAGGCCAGCGAGGAATTCGCCGCGTTGTTGTTGCAATTGTTGTAGGCGCTGGCGAGTGAGATGGTCTGCCGATAGAGCGAATAGCGCAGCTGGAGTGACAGGTCCTCGCGCAAGGCAAGACCGATGCGCGGCGAGAATCCCAGGGTTGTCACCCCGTAGCTCGTGTAGCTGTTGGACTTCTGCTCACGCCAATAGGTGTCCAAGCCCAGAGCCAGCCTGTAGTCGAGCAGATACGGCTCGACGAAGGACAGCGATATTCCGCGGGAATATTGACCGTAGGTGACCGAGGCCTTGCCGTAAAAGCCGCGACCGAGCAGGTTGCGCTCTGAGATCGAGACTTCGGCCAGCGCGCCGTCGGTGGTCGAATAGCCGCCCGAAACCGAGAAGTCGCCGGTCGACTTTTCCTCGAGATCGACGATCAGGATCACGCGATCGCTGGAGGAGCCCGGCTCGGTGACGATCTTGACGTTCTTGAAGTAGTCCAGATTCTTGAGGCGCCGCTCGGCACGGTCGACCAGGGCACGATTGTAGGCGTCGCCTTCCGAGAGGTCGAACTCGCGGCGGATCACGTAATCGCGCGTGCGGGTGTTGCCGCGCAGGTTGATGCGCTCGATATAGGTCCGCGGCCCCTCATCGACATTGAACACGACAGAGACGGTGTGCGCCTCGAAATTGCGGTCGCCGGCGGGACGAACTACGGCAAAGGCATAACCGCGGCGCGAGGCTTCGATCTGCATCTCCTCGGTCGATTTCTCGATCGATTCGACGTTGTAGAGCGAGCCGACATTGACGCGCGAGTAGGTGCGCAGCGCGCCCGCGTCGAAATTGACGATGCTGGAACGGAAGCTCACCGATTCGACCCGATATTGCTGCCCCTCCTCGATCCTGAAGCTGACGAGGAAGCCCTTCTTCTCCGGATCGTATTCGGTGAGTGCGCCGACGACCTGGACGTCGGCAAAGCCGTTCTTGAGATAGAAGCGGCGGATCAGGTCGCGATCGGCCTCGACGCGGTCGGGATCATAGACGTCGTTGTTGCCCAGAAAGCTGAGCAGGTTGCTCTCACGGGTCTTGATGACGTCGCGCAATCGCGAGGCCGAGAAGGCGCTGTTGCCGATGAACTCGACGGACTTGACCGGGGTCTTGGCGCCCTCCTCGACCGTGAAGACGAGATCGACGCGGTTGTTCGGCTGCTCGATGATTTCGGGCGTGACGCGCACGTCGTACCGACCCGAACGTCGGTAGATCTCGGCGATGCGCAGCGTGTCGGATTGCACCAGCGCCCGCGAGAAGGTCCCGCGCGGCTTGGACTGGATCTCGGCCGAGAGCTGCTCGTCCTTGATCTTCTTGTTGCCCTCGAAGGCGACACGCCCGATCACGGCATTTTCCACCACCGCGACCACGAGACGGCCGCCGGACTGACCGATCTTCACGTCCTGGAACAGGCCCGTCCCGATCAACGCCTTGAGTCCGTCATCGACGGCGGCTTGATCGAGGCGGCCGCCCGGTCCGGACCTGAAATAGGAGCGGATCGTCGCGGCCTCGACGCGGCGATTGCCCTCCACCACGATAGTCTCCACCCCCTGCGCGGCCGCCGGCTGCGCTAATAGCACGAGCGAAATTGAGCTCGCAACGCATACGCCACTCGTCATCACTGCAATCAGCAAGGCCCGCAACACCGACATTCCACACCTCAAGAGCACCTCCTGCTCTGAGACGAGACCGCTGTGGCCGAGATGTGGCTTTGAGATTTCTGGATTGTTTCCAGTCGTTGAGATTGATTTGCGGATCAGTCGCTCGAGTGCGTCCATCATGACGAGCGCACGAGGCTTCATCGGCGAACGACCGGCATGCCGATGCCCGCGCAGGGAGCGCCACCATCCGCACGTGCAGCAACATCGCGCAACGGCAGAGTTCTTTACAGCCTCTCACGCCGGTGCGAGAGGCGACGCATCGAGAATTCGCATGGGGCATTTGCAGATGAACGCGCTTGTCGTAACCAGGACGATGCTGGTCGTCCTCCTTTCCTCGACCCTCTCCGTCCAGGCCGCAAGCACCCGCAAGCGCGAGCAACGACAAGCGTCGCACGAGGTCGTGTACGAGTATGGTCCGCACGGCCCCAACCGGTCGTACCAGTCCGGCCCGCATACGCGCGTCTACGTGAGCAAACGCTCGTGGCTCGATGGCGGGACCGAAGTGCTTCCGGGAGAGCGCAAATTCACCGACTACGCCTTGCCACCCGGCACATCGTTCGCACGCGAGAACGGCAACCGGCCGCTCGACCGTCAACCCCTGAACCCGGACTCGGACCTGGGTGGATTTACGCAGAGAGTTCCGATCTCGTGGTGACCGCACAGCAGCATACAGGTGAAGCCCAACACACGGCCTTCCCTGCGCGATGGTCGAACGGCTTATGCCGCGCCCTCCCGGGAGCCGAACTTTCCTTCTGGCCTCCCTCGCCCCGCGAATTTGAATGATTTAGTCCGCCCGGTTGGGCTCGCTCGCACCTCCGCAAACAGCTTGACCGTAGCAACGACGGCCAGGACCACACGGTTTTGCCGTACGCACGGCCCGCCATTTCGCCGCAGTTTTCCCGGCCCTGTCGACGGAGCCGGAAACTTACAAACGAGACGAGGCCTGGCAGCGCCGTTCGTCCGCACGCGGCCACGGGCTCACAGGGACTACCCGCCCTGCCCGCACCTCATGCTGACGCTGCCGCGTCCACCGCATTTCGGTAAATAGGAATGTTTTTGCAGAGAGCGATTGACGCAGCGGCGAAACAGGATCGATGTCTTGCCTGACAGGCACCGTGCGGCGGCGCGAGATGCCCCGCAACATCTGTTTACATCCAGCAACATTCCGGCTGCCGAAAGGCCACGATCGCGCGGCTACTGGGGGCCTGTACATCCTACCCTTCCGAAGGCCAATGGGCCACCGCACGTCCCGCGGCAAGGCTCATGGATCTCAGCCGATTTGATGCCGTCACACTTGTTCGTCGCCGTTCCCGCGCTATCCGCAGAGGAGAACCATCACTCGACGCCGTCCCCGTTGCGCGCCGCCCTGTCGCGCACCGGATCGGCTTGCGTCGCGCTGATGTTGGCTGCCGCACTGGCTGGCTGCGCCGTCGGGCCGGATTATGCCGGGCCGCCCGGGCTGGTCATGCCGTCGCACTGGAGCGCACAACCAACTTCCCGGCGTCAATCCGGCACGCTGGGTCGCTGGTGGATGCGCCTGCGCGATCCCCTGCTCAACCAGTTGATCGAACAGGCCGTCGAAGCCAACCCCAATGTTGCCAAAGCCAAGGCGGTCGTGCGCGAGGCGCGCGCAACGGTTCAGCAGACCGGCGCAGGCCTGTTTCCCTCCGTCAGCGGCTCGGCCTCGGTGACCGACAACAAGAGCAGCGCGGGCTCCGCCTCGGCCATCGTCGACACAGCGCCCTACACGCTGCACCAAGCGAGCTTCGATTCGAGCTGGGAGCTCGACCTGTTCGGCGGCACGCAGCGGACCGTCGAGGCGGCGGTCCGGGGGCAGGAATCCGCCGAGGAGGATCTGCGCGACAGCCTCGTCACGCTGATCGGCGACGTTGCCGCCTATTACGTGGAGGCGCGCGGCTACCAGGCGCGGATCGCGCTGGCGCGGCGAACATCGATCTCGCAGCGCGACACCGAAAAGCTCACCCGCAGCAAATACGAGGCCGGCAGCGGCAACGCCGTCGATCTCGCCAGGGCGACGGCACAAGCGGCGAGCACGGAAGCGAACGTTCCGACCTATCAGGCGGCGCTTGCGGCCGATATTCATCGGCTCGGCATCTTGCTCGGAAGGCCGCCCGACGGCGTCGCTTTGCTGATGGCACGGTCCGCGCCCGTGCCTGCTCCGCGCATGCCGTTGCCCACGCGGTTGCCCGCCGATCTCCTCAAGAGTCGCCCCGACGTCGCCAGCGCCGAGCGCAAGCTGGCGGAGGCAACCGCCAAGATCGGCGCGGCCGAAGCGGACCGCTATCCTGCGGTGTCGCTCACCGGCTCCGTCGGCACTTCTGCCCTGCGTGCCGGCGATCTCGCAAAATATTCCAGCGTGAGCTGGTCGGTGGGCCCCTCGGTCACAGTGCCGGTCTTTGACGCGGGCAAGCGCCTGGCGACGGTCAAGATCGCGGAGGCGCAACGCGACCAGGCGTTCGCGACGTTCCATTCGACGCTGCTCACCGCGCTTGAAGACGTCGAGAACGCGCTGGTGTCGATTTCGCAGGAGCGTGTTCGCGGGGTCAAGTTGGCCGAGGCGGCGAAGAACTATCGCGAGGCCGCCCGGCTGTCGCGATCGCTGTTCGAGACCGGTAGCGCGAGCTTCATCGACGTGCTGGACGCCGAACGCTCGCTCTATTCGGCCGAGGATTCGCTGATCCAGAGCAAGGTATCCGCGGCCAAGGACTACATTTCCCTGGCGAAGGCCCTCGGTGGCGGTTGGTCCGATCCGGTCGACACATCGACGCCGATCATCGTGGACACCAACACAGGACCACACTTCCGGGAGACGGCAAAGTGACCGATATCATCACCGCCAGGCGCGTGAAGATTGCCGCCGCGGTGGTTGCCGTCGTGGCAACCGGGGTGGTGGCCGCCATGCGCTTTCCGGCGACGTCGAGCAAGACGCAGTCCTACATCACTGCGCTGGTCACCGTCAGCGATCTGCGCGAGGAGGTGCTCGCGAGCGGCACGCTCAAGCCGGCGCGCCTGACCGCCGTCGGCGCGCAGGTGTCGGGCCGGATTACCGCCCTCAATGTCCGCGTCGGCGACACGGTCAAGGCCGGCGACGTCATCGCCCAGATCGACCCTGTCACCAAGCAGAACGATCTGCGCAATTCGGAAGCTTCGCTCAAGAACTACCGGGCTCAGAAGCTCGAGAAGGAAGCCGCGTTGGTGCTGGCGGAAGCCAACCTCGCGCGCCAGCAGGCGACGCTGGCGCAGCGTGCCACCTCGCGCAGCGATTTCGACAGCGCGGATTCGACGGTGAGGCAGACCCGTGCCCAGATTGCCGCGCTCGAAGCTCTGATCGTGGGAGCCGAAGCCAGCGTCGAGACGGCCAGGGTCAACCTCGACTACACCAGGATCACCGCGCCGATCGACGGCACGGTGCTCGCCACCGTGGTGCAGGAGGGGCAGACAGTCAACGCGGTGCAGTCCGCGCCGACCATCGTCGTGCTCGGCCAACTCGAGACCATGACGGTGCGGGCGGAGATCTCCGAGGCCGACATCGTCAAGGTCAAGCCGGGACAACCCCTCTACTTCACCATCCTGGGCGACCAGGATCACCGCTACGAGGCCAGGCTGGAGCAGATCGAGCCGGCCCCCGAATCGATCAAAAGCGACGCCAGCTTCTCTTCGACCACCACGTCGAGCTCGAGCACGAGTTCGTCGAGCTCCACCAGCACCGCCATCTACTACATCGGCGTCTTCAACGTCCCCAACAAGGATCTTTCGCTGCGGACCTACATGACCGCCGAGGTGCACATCATCACCGGTGAGGCCAAGCGCGTGAAGGTCATCCCCGCGCTCGCGCTGATGCGCAAATCCGACGGCCGCAGCACCGTCCGCACTCTCGATGCGTCGGGTGACGTGCACGAGCGCGAGGTCAAGACCGGACTCAATGACCGCACGACGGTCGAGATCAGGTCCGGCCTCGATGAAGGCGACCGGGTCGTCACCGGAGAAGCCAGCGAGCAGACCGCATCGCGCGGCATGCCCGGCGGCCCGTCCGGAGGTCCCTGAGATGGCCGACCCCATCATTGCGCTCGAGAACGTCCGGCGGGAGTTCAGGGCCGGCGACAGCAGCGTGGTCGCGCTCGACGATCTCTCGCTGGACATCCAGCCCGGCGAGATGGTGGCGATCATCGGCTCGTCGGGCTCCGGCAAATCGACGCTGCTCAACATCCTCGGCTGCCTCGACCGCCCGACTTCCGGCACCTATCGCGTCGCCGGCAAGACCGTCTCGGAGCTCGACGCGGACGCGCTGGCAGCGCTGCGCCGCGAGCATTTCGGCTTCATCTTCCAGCGCTATCATCTGCTCGGCGACCTCTCGGCCGCCGAAAACGTCGAGATCCCCGCCATCTATGCCGGGATGAAGGCCAGGGAGCGCCGCGCGCGCGCCGAAAAGCTGCTGGCGAGGTTGGGCGTGAACGACCGCCGCGGCCATCGCCCGAACCAGCTGTCGGGCGGCCAGCAGCAGCGCGTCTCGATCGCACGCGCGCTGATCAACGGCGCGGAGGTCATCCTGGCAGACGAGCCGACCGGCGCGCTCGACCGCCGCAGCGGCGAGGAGGTTCTCAAGATTCTGAAGGAGCTGCACCGCGAGGGGCGGACGATCATCATCGTCACCCATGATGCCGACGTCGCGGCAAGGGCGGAGCGCATCATCGAACTGCGGGACGGCAGGATCGCAGCCGACCGCCGAACCGAAACCGCAGATATTTCCGAACTGTCGCCACCGGCCTCCCGGAGTTCGTGGGAGAGCGGTCACGGCTGGCCGGGTGCATTGCGGCGCCTGCGGGAAGCCTCGCGGATGGCGCTGGTGGCGATGGCCGCACACCGGCTGCGCGCGTTCCTGACCATGCTCGGAATCATCATCGGCATCGCCGCGGTGTCGTCCGTGGTCGCGCTCGGCAACGCCTCCCAGCGCAAGGTGCTGTCCGACATTTCGAGCCTCGGTACCAACACGATCGAGGTGTTTCCGGGAAAGGATTTCGGCGACGCGCGCGCCGGCAAGATCAAGACGCTCGTCCTCGGCGATGCCCGCGCGCTCGGTCAGCAGAGTTTCATTGCCGGGGTCACGCCGACGGTCTCAACCAGCACGACGATCCGCTACCGCGGCAACGAATCGAACGTGCTGGTCAACGGCGTCGGCGAGAGCTACTTCCTGGTCAAGGGCGCCAAGCTCGCGAAAGGACGCCTGTTCGACGCCGATGCGGTTCGCAACATCGAGCGGCAGGTCGTCATCGACGACAACACCCGCAAGACCTTCTTCGCCGACGACCAGACCGCAGGGATCGGTCGCGTCATCTGGCTCGGCAAGGTGCCCTGTCGCATCGTCGGCGTCATTGCCCAGCAGCAGGGCGGGTTCGGCTCGAACCAGAACCTCTCGGTCTATCTTCCCTACACCACCGTGCAGGCGCAGTTCACGGGCGACCGCTCGCTTCGCAGCATCCTGCTCCGGATCAGCGACGAGATCTCGACCGCGCTGGCACAGGATGCGGTCACCACGCTGCTGACGCAGCGGCACAACACCAGGGACTTCGTCATCCTCAACACCGACGACATCCGCCGCACCATCACCAGCACGACGCAGACGCTGGCCTTCCTCGTGGCCGCGATCGCGGTGATCTCGCTGGTCGTCGGCGGCATCGGCGTGATGAACATCATGCTGGTGTCGGTCTCGGAGCGGATCGGCGAGATCGGCGTGCGCATGGCGGTGGGCGCAAGGCGCAGCGACATTCTCCAGCAGTTCCTGGTGGAGGCGACGCTGATCTCGTCGATCGGCGGCATCGCCGGCATTCTGATCGCGCTCCTGCTCGGCACGGCGATCAATTTCGCGATCCCGGGGTTTCAGGTCACCTATTCGATGTTCTCGATCGCGGCGGCGTTCCTGACCTCGACCGGTATCGGGGTTGCCTTCGGCTTCTTCCCCGCCCGCCGCGCCGCTTTCCTCGACCCCGTAGTGGCTTTGAGCCGTGACTAATTCTAGGATTGCAACATGACCGTAGTTCTTCGGACGAGACAATCGTCCGCAAATCGACCAACGATCGGGACACCCGATGCGATATCAGTCATGACCAACGGCACGCAGAACATCCTGATCGTCGAAGACGACCGGCAGACCCGCGACCTCATCTCGCGCTATCTGCGCGAGCATTCGTTTTCGGCGGGCGCGGTCACCAACGGCAAGGAGATGGACCGCTACCTCTCGCAGAACAAGGTCGATCTGATCGTGCTCGACCTGATGCTGCCGGGAGAAGACGGCCTCAGCCTGTGTCGCCGCGTGCGCATGGAATCCATGACGCCGATCATCATCCTCACGGCGAAGGGCGAGGACCTCGACCGGATCCTCGGCCTCGAGATGGGTGCCGACGATTATCTGCCGAAACCGTTCAACCCGCGCGAGCTGGTTGCCAGGATCAACGCCGTTCTGCGCCGGCAATCGAGCGAGCGTACGACCAGTTCCACGGCGACGCGGCTCAAATTCCAGGGGTGGACGATCGATCTTCGCCTGCGGGAGCTACGCGACCCCGAGGGCGCTCAGGTGCCGCTGACCAGCGCCGAGTTCGATCTGCTGCAGGCTTTCTGCGAACGGGCCGGCCGCATCCTGACCCGTGACAATCTCCTGAGCATAACGCGCGGCCGTCCCGGCGGCAGCTTTGGCCGCAGCATCGACGTGCTGGTCAGCCGGCTGCGCCGCAAGCTCGACCGCACGGAAGAGACATCCATCATCAAGACCGTCCGCACCGGCGGCTACGTCTTCACCCCGGTGGTGGAGGAAGCATGAGCCGCACCGCCGGCATCCTGGCGCTGTTCAGCTTCAGGCGGATCAGCGGCCAGATCGCGGCCCTGGTACTGGTCTCGCTGGTCCTGATCCACGTCTTGATTGCCGGGTATTTCCTGCTCAGCCGTCCGAAGCTCTTGACCGATGCGCCGGTCGAGCAGTTCGAGCTGATCGCCCAGATCATCGGCAATACGCCCAAGGCCGAGCGCGCGGTCGTCCTCGATAGCATCAGCCGGACCTTTCCAGCCCTCAAGCTGCAACTGCGGGAAAGTGTTTCCACGTCCGCGACGCCGCTGCCGGCGCGGACGCCCATGTCCATCCCGTCAGCGCTTGGCGGTCGGGCCGAGTTCATTCCCGGCACCGGCGCGCAGCAGGACCGGGTGTGGTTCTACCTGGCGGGCGACGACGTGCTCGAGGCAACGATCGGATCGTCCAAGATGCCGGCCTTCGTCAGCGGCCTCTGGACCTCCACGCTGCTGTTCCTGGTGGCGAGCGTCACGCTGCTCGGCATATGGGCCGGCCGCGCCCTGTCCTCGCCTCTGTTGGCCTTCGCGCGCGCCGCGGAGAATTTCAGCCTGAACCGGTCCTCGCCGCCGTTGCCGGAAAACGGGCCGGAGGAGATCAAGTCCGCAGCCAGGGCGTTGAACCGGATGCGCGAGCGCATCACGGCGCTGATGAACGAGCGAAACCGCATGCTCGCCGCCATCAGCCATGACCTGCGCACCCCGATCACGCGATTGCGGCTGCGCTCGGAATATATCGAGGACGCGGCCCAGCGCATGCAGACCGTACGCGATCTCGATCAGATGCAGTCGATGCTGGAGTCGGTGCTCTCCTTGTTGCGCAGTGAAAGCGCTGCCAGACCGACACTGGTCGACGTTGCCGCGCTGCTCCAGATGGTTTGCGACCAGTTTTCCGATAGCGGCCACGCGGTGCATTATCTCGGTCCGGACAGAGCCGCATTCATCGTCCGGCCGGACGAGATCATTCGCGCGGTCACAAACCTGGTCGAAAACGCCACGCGCTTCGGAACCGAAGTCCGCGTCGAGCTCTTGATCGCCGGAGATCAGATTATCATCGACGTCGTCGACGACGGCCCTGGAATACCCAATGAGAAGAAGGCGGCGATGCTGGAACCCTTCGTGCGAGGAGAAGAAGCCCGCACCATGGACGAAACGGCGGGATTTGGCCTCGGCCTCGCGATCACGCAGGCAATCGTGACCGCGCATGGAGGAACGCTGCTGCTGCTCGACAACGAACCGAGGGGTCTTCGCGTCCGCCTGCTGCTTTCCAATGCCGGCCGTAGCCACGACTGAAGCTGCCGATCCGGCGTTGTCCTGGAAGCAAGAGCGCGGTGAGGTTCCCTGCTGCTCTGGTTGTCCTCGAACGCCACGTTGTACGCGATCTGACGGCGACTTCTAAGAGCTGCCAGCAGATCAAAATACAGGTCGACACTGACATTGGCTAATATCCTGAGCGTCCCCCTCCGACCCGCACGGATTGCGTTACGATTGAAGAGACCATCTTATTGGCACAAGTGCGCGAGTCGTAACCTGTCAGACAGCGATTGAGCTTCGGGAAAACGTTTCTCGGTCAGCTCTGCCTGCTTCCGACCCGGCCGAAGTCGCGCGCGTTCGCAGGCGCCACTCGGCACCGAGCACGAAGCCGGACAGCCTGAAGCCCTGAATGTTAGTCGAGCACACATGGCAGTAGCATCGGCAATTCCAAGTCTTTGATCGACAGCGCCTGCCGCAGGATGTTTTCGCGACTGAGGTCGTTTCTCAGCGCACGGCTAAACGCCTCGCATGCACGAATAAAGGAACTCAAGCTTCGGCTTCAACTGGATAAGGTCCCACCGAACTCGTGGTCAACGAGGACAATGGTGAGCCTTACGACGAGACTACCTATCGCCATTGGGTGTCGACCGCCAACGTCGACAAGCTGTTCGCCCCTTTCCTCTCGATGAGGAGAATAAGGCGCAGCGCGCTCGAGCGGTCGATCAGCGCAAGCGCGCATTAGCGGAATGGCTGGATGCGCAGACCGCTCGCGACAGCAATGGCCATGAGACAGCATGGCGTCTAAGCCTTGCCCGGCCCTGATGTTCGTCAACGGCGCCGGGCATTCATACCGAAGCGCGCAGACTATCGTGAAGCACTACCGCGCCCGCGATGCGGCTCGTGCCGATTCCGGTATCGACAGGCTTGAATTGCAGGTGCGGAAGGAAGGCATGAGGAGCTGAACGCAGACCAGTAGGTCTCATTTTGCTGCGCGTTTCAGCGGTGGATGAGCTTCGGCCCTAATGATCCGGCTCGTCGCACGGCGTGCGACGTACGACCATCAAAAGCGTCGCACGAGACCCAGTTTGTTCTGTCGCGGAATTTAAAAAAGCCCTTGCGGGCCAATCGCTTAAGGGTGGTGGGCGCACCAGGGCTCGAACCTGGGACCCGCTGATTAAGAGTCAGCTGCTCTACCAACTGAGCTATGCGCCCGAAAGGCGGTCAATTGCCTTGCGAGGCCGGTCGTTTAGCAAAGCGATCCGGGTCTGGCAAGCGACCGGACGCAAGTTTTCCAAGGGGTTCAACGAGGGTTCGCCAACATCCCCACAAAAGCGAAAAGCCGCTGGATTCCAGCGGCTTCGCCAAGGTTAATCGTCGCAGAATCCCCGATGGCTTAGAGTCGGCCCTCGCGGTCCCGGTCCGAACCCCCGTCGCGGTCGAAACGGTCATGGTGGCCCATGCCCCGCTCCATCATGCGGTCCATGCCGCGTTCCATGAAGTGGTGGCGGTGCCGCGGGCCGTCCTCGCCGCCGCCGAACGGGCCGCGGTGGCGGGTCAGCACGGCGAGGCGCCGTTTCTGGCCCTCGTCCAGGGTCTTGTACAGCGGGTCGGCGGCATCGGCGATCTTCTTCAGGGCCGCGGAGCTGGCGCCCATGTCCTCGGCGCGCTGGCGCAGGCGGGCGATCGGATCCTCGGGCTTGTCGGCGTCGCCCGGCCCGGCATTCATCCGCGCATTGGCGCGGTCGATGCGCAGCTTGGCGAACTCCCGCACGGCGGCCTCGACCGGCGGCCACAGCTTCTCCTGATCGGCGGTGAGCTTCAGCCCGGCATGGACGGCGGCGATCCGCGCGTCGACGAAGGCGGCCCGGTCTTCCGGGTTCATGCGGATGTGGCGGACGTGCTCCATCCACGGGCGATGATATTGGGCATAGACCGCGCCCGAGCCGGCAATGCTGAGCACGGCGATGGCGGCGATGGTGAACTTCCTCATCCGAACCTCCTCTGGAAGGATGTCCATCAAGATGGGCTCGGTGCGGCTGACACGCAAATTACAACTTGGACAGGGAGCGCTTCTTTACCGGGATGTAACGGCCGATTTTACCTCCAACCGCGATCGGAAATCATTCGCATCAGAAAGGCTTCCGTGCAGACCGCACGGAAGCCTTTCGTTGATCGTTCGGATGGATCAGTTCGTCGTGGTCTTGGCCTCTTTAAGGAATTCGTCGATCAGCGGCTGGCCGATACGGCCCGCGGCGTCCTTGTAGACCGGCTCCATTGCCTTGCGCAGCGCCTCGTCCTGCTCCGGCGTGAGCTTGACGATCTCGCTCTTGCCGCTCTTCTTGATCTCGGCCAGCGCGTCGTCGTTTTCCTTCTGCGACTGCGTGTTGCTGAAGTCGGTCGCTTCCTTCATCGCCTTGGTGAGCGGGTCGCGGATGTCGGCCGGCAGATCGTCCCAGAACTTCTTGTTCACGATCACGACGTAGCCGATATAGCCGTGATTGGTCTCGGTGATGTACTTCTGCACCTCGTGCATCTTCTGGGTATAGATGTTCGACCAGGTGTTCTCCTGGCCGTCGACCACGCCCGTCTGGAGCGCCTGGTAGACTTCCGAGAACGCCATGACCTGCGGCAGGGAGCTCAGCGCCTTGAACTGGGCCTGGATCACCCGCGAGGACTGGATGCGGAATTTCAGGCCCTGATAGTCGGCAGGCGTCACCAGCTTCTTGTTGGCGCTCATCTGCTTGAAGCCGTTGTCCCAATAGGCAAGTCCCGTGATGCCCTTGGCATCAAGCAGCTTGAGCAGCTTCGTGCCGAGCGGGCCTTCCGTCACCTTCCGCAGCGTCTTCAGGTCGGGAAGGATGTAGGGCAGATCGAACACCTCGAACTCGCGGATGCCGAGCGGCCCGAACTTCGAGTTGGACGGCGCCAGCATCTGCACGCTGCCGAGCTGGAGCGCCTCGAGCTCTTCCTTGTCCTTGTAGAGCGTCGAGTTCGGATAGACCTCGACCTTGACCTTGCCGCCGGTGTACTTCTCGGCGAGCTCCTTGAATTTCTCCGCGCCCTTGCCCTTCGGCGTGTCGGTGGCGACGACGTGGCTGAACTTGATGATGATCGGCGATTGGGCCAGTGCGGGGCCGGTCAGGCCAAATGCCAATGCCGCGACGGACGCAGCGATCGCGAAGGTGCGCATAATCTCTCCCTGTTGTTTTATTTGAGCCGCCGGCGTGCCGAGCGGCCTATCCTCATGCCGACAGTATCAATACAGCCCGGCGGCTTCCGCTGCTATTGGCCGTTAGCAGGGCAGGCATCACCTTGGCCGTCATTCCGGGGGCGGTCCGCAGGACCGAGCCCGGAATCTCGTCATTCCGGGCTCGATGCTTCGCATCGCCCCGGAATGGCGAACTTCGCTCGTCAGCTCGCCGCCGCGGTGCTCACCGTGTCGCGCTGGCGCTTCATGACGATCTTGTTGAGCGCACCGAGATAGGCCTTGGCCGAGGCCACCAGCGTATCCGGATCCGCCGCGCGGGCCGTCATCGAACGCCCCTCCTGCGAGAGGCGAACCGATACCTCCGCCTGCGCGTCGGTGCCTTCGGTGACCGCGTGGACCTGGTACAGCTCGAGCTTGGCCTCGTGCGGGACCAGGCGCTTGATGCAGTTGAACACCGCGTCCACCGGACCGTTGCCCTCGGCCTCCTCGATCTTGATCTGGCCGTCGACGTCGAGCTTCATGGTCGCGCGCTGCGGGCCATGGGTGCCGGCGATCACGGTCAGCGAGGTCAGCTTGATGCGGTCGTGGGAGGCCGCCATCTTCTCGTCGACCAGCGCCTCGATGTCCTCGTCGTAGATGTCCTTCTTGCGATCGGCCAGAGCCTTCATCCGCGTGAACGCATCTTCCAGCTGGTTCGGGCCGAGCTTGTAGCCCATCTCCTCCAGCTTGTGCACGAAGGCATGGCGACCGGAATGCTTGCCCAGCACCAGCGAGGATTGCTTCAGGCCGACCATCTCGGGACGCATGATCTCGTAGGTCGAAGCGTCCTTCAGCACGCCGTCCTGGTGGATGCCGCTCTCATGGGCGAACGCGTTCCGGCCGACGATGGCCTTGTTGTACTGGACGGGAAACGAGGTTGCCGCCGAGACCACCTTCGAGGCGCGAGTGAGCTGGGTGGTGTCGATCTTGTTCCAATAGGGGAATTTGTCGTTGCGCACGTTGATCGCCATCACGATCTCTTCGAGCGCGGCGTTGCCGGCGCGTTCGCCGATGCCGTTGATGGTGCACTCGACCTGACGCGCGCCGCCGGTGATGCCGGCCAGCGAGTTGGCGACCGCCATGCCGAGATCGTTATGGCAGTGCACGGAGAAGATCGCCTTGTCCGAATTCGGCACGCGCTCGATCAGCGTCTTCATGAAGTGGGTGTATTCCTCCGGCACCGTGTAGCCAACGGTGTCGGGGATGTTCACCGTGGTCGCGCCGGCCTTGATCACGGCCTCGACGATGCGGCACAGGAAATCCATCTCGCTGCGGGTGCCGTCCTCGGCCGACCATTCGACGTCGTCGATCTGGTTGCGCGCGCGCGCGACCATGGCGACCGAGGTCTCGATCACCTGCTCCGGGGTCTTGTTCAGCTTCACCCGCATGTGTAGTGGCGAGGTCGCGATCACGGTGTGGACGCGGCCGCGTTTTGCAAACTTCACCGCCTCGGCGCAGCGGTCGATATCGGCCGGGTGCGCACGGGACAGGCCCGCAATAACCGCGTTCTTGGAGCGGCGGGCGATCTCGCTGACGGCCTGGAAGTCACCTTCCGAGGTGATGGGGAAGCCGGCTTCGATGACGTCCACGCCCATATCGTCCAGCAACTCGGCGACCTCGAGCTTTTCCTCGAAGGTCATGGTGGCGCCGGGGCACTGCTCGCCGTCGCGCAGCGTGGTGTCGAAAATGATGACGCGGTCCTTGTCGGACTTGTTCGCGGTGGCCATTTCAAATTCCTTTTGAGCTTTTGCGCCGTTCAATGGTCTGGGCGCCTGAGGTGTCCGGTGATCTCGACCAACCCCTGAGTGCCCAGGCGCGTAGCGCCCAGCCGGCCCTCAGGGGCAAGTAAGAAGAAGGCCGCCAATAAGGAGGGTGGGCAGCAGCGCGGCCGGGATCGTGGCGGCGGCCAGAGCCACCTCCCCCGAAATCCCCTCGATGTGGCCGCGAATCAGCATTGCCAGACCCTTTTGAGCCCACAAATCCTCGGTCAAAACCGTTGACGGTTGGTTGCCGGGAGGCTCTGTGGCCTGTTTCTAGACGAGAAATGGCAGCAACTGCAACGCCAAAAGATGGTCAAGGGGGCTGACCTGGTTGGGGGCTTGGTCTCCGTGTCCCGGACACGCTGCGCCGTTCTTACGCTGCGGCGCAGAGCCGGGACCCAGGGCCACACCCACAATACGGCGAGATGGGCCCCGGCTCTGCAGCGCACCACCCCGGACGATGTTTCGCATCGCCGGGGGCGCTGCGCTGCGTCCGGGGCACGAGAACGGAGAGGGACGCGCGCCCTGCACGTCATTGCGAGGAGCCCTTGCGACGAAGCAATCCAGACTGCCTCCGCGGATGGATTTCTGGATTGCTTCCGCCTTCGCCAAGGCTTCGGCGGACAGGTCGCTGCGCTCGCAATGACGGAGTGTGACGCAACCGCATCGCGCTTCCCGCACCATCTCGCTTGCAGACACGCCTTATCGCTCTCGCGGCTGAACTCGCCCGAGCTTTGCTTGATCACTCCACCCTCAAGACCAAGAGGGCGCAGGGAAGGCCGGGTGCCAGCTCGCACCCGCGGTCCGCTGCGCGACATGCGCACGCAGGAAGAACCGCACAGCAGCATACAGGTGGTGCCGATCACTCGGCCTTCCCTGCGCGATGGTCGGACGGCTTATGCCGTGCTCTCCCGGGAGCCGAACTTTCCTCTGGCCTCCCTCGCCCCGCGAATTGGATGATGCAGTCCGCCCGGTTGGGCTCGCTCGCACCTCCGCAGAACTTGACCGTGGCAACGACGGCCAGGACCACACGGTTTTGCCGTACGCGCGGCCCGCCATGTCGCCGCAGTATTCCCAGCCCTGTCGACGGAGCCGGAAACTTACAGCGAGACGAAGCCTGGCAGCGCCGTCGTCCGCACGCGGTTACGGGCTCACAGGGACTACCCGCCCTGCCCGCACCTCTCGCGCCGACGCTGCCGCGTCCACCGCAGACCCGGCTCGCGAAAATGACGACCTCATGATCGCCCCTCTTGAGTGAGCCGGGATGCACGACACATACGCCGAACCGAATTTCGGTAAAGTGGAATATTTTTGCGACGCTGGGTTGACAGAGGCCGACACAGACAAGGCGCCGTAGCCGCCCCTACCCCGCGCGGCGGGCGCGGGCCCTCGTCTCCCAGCGGTTCAGCATCTGGCCGAGCTCGCCGTTGACCACGGGTACGGCCGTGATGGCGCTCGCGATCTCGTTGGTATTGGCTGGCGCGTTGGCCGGGAGCCAATCCGGCTCGGAATACTCGCGCCAGCGGCGGGCTTCCGCACGTCGTTTGTTGGAGATGAATTCACGCGTGAAATAGCCGGCCGCGAATGCGATCCCCAGCAACACGATCAATACGATGACGCCAGCCACGTTTAACTCCGTTCATCGCCCCCGGACGGGGTCTGCGGGGCAATGCGCGCAAAATCATGACTTGAACCCGGCCGAATGCGTTGCATGCTGCGCTTTGCCGCAAGCAAATTTTTGCTCAAGCCCGCGGAACATTTTCGAGCCTTGCAAATGTCACAAGGCGGACGCGAAGCGCGTCCCTTTCGAGCGCATTCGAATATGACGGGATTGCGGCCGCGACATCGCGCGAATCCGATTTCCGCCCTCGCAACCGGCGCTGGACCGCATTAACCTCCGGTTGCTCGGCCGGATCAACCGGCCAGCCGAACATCACTGGGAGGACGCGATGACACGCCAAGAACAGCGTGAGCAGGACGCTGCGCTTTCACGACGAACACTTGTCCGGGGCCTTGCGCTTGGCGCCGCGGCCACCGTCGCCGGCCCTGCGCTGGCCCAGACCGGCCCCGCCGCACCGCCGACCACCATCACCACCCCGCCGCGCGATTTCAGCCCGCGTGGCGCGCCGACGACTTATTTCTGGGACCCCGACATCCTCGCGGTCGACCCTTCCTTCAACGATCTCGCGCAGCCCAACACCGCGATCAAGCGTCTGCACACCGGCCTGCTGTGGGCGGAAGGCCCGGCATGGAGCGCGCAGGGACGATATCTGCTGTGGAGCGACATTCCCAACAACCGGCAGATGCGCTGGACCGAGGACGACGGCCACGTCAGCGTGTTCCGCACGCCTTCCAACAATTCCAACGGCAACTCGTTCGACTTCCAGGGCCGCCAGCTCTCCTGCGAGCACCTGACGCGACGGGTGACGCGGTACGAGCATGACGGCACCGCCACCGTGCTCGCCGACTCCTATCAGGGCAAGAAGCTGAACTCGCCGAACGACATCGCCGCGCATCCCGACGGCAGCTATTGGTTCACCGATCCACCCTATGGCGGCCAGCTTTACGAAGGCGAGCCCGATGTCGCGGGCGGCCCGAGCAATCCGGCCGGCAAGCTCAACCCGAGGATCGGCCAGCCGGCCGGCTTCGTGCCGGGCAAGCGCGAGCTGCCGACCAATTGCTATCGCATCGATCCCTCGGGCCGCATCGACCTCGTCGTCACCGAGGACCAGGTGCCGGATCCGAACGGGCTGTGCTTCTCGCCCGACTACAAGAAGCTCTACGTCGCCTCGACCGGCAAGGGACCCGGCGACACCGGCCCCGGCGGCAAGGGCGAGATCTTCGTGTTCGACGTCGGCAGCGACAACAAGCTGTCCAACCACAGGAAGTTCAGCGATTGCGTGGTCGACGGAGTCAAATGCGGGCCGGACGGCCTGCGCTGCGACGTCAACGGCAATCTCTGGGCCTCCAGCAATGCCGGCCGCGCCGTTGGCTACAGCGGCGTCACCGTGTGGTCGCCGGAGGGCAAGCTGCTCGGCCGCATCCGCCTGCCGGAAGTCTGCGGCAACGTCTGCTTCGGCGGCCCCAAGCGCAACCGCCTGTTCATGGCCGCGAGCCAGTCGCTCTACGCCGTGTACACGGCGACGCAGGGGGCGGGGCCGGGCTGAGCGGAACCGTGCACGAGCAAGCACGCCGACATGCGCGGCGTGCTTGCATTGGCGCTCTGAAACAGCATGACGACACGCTGATCGCATTTCTCCTAACCTCGGGCAAATCTCCGCCATTAATGCAACGAAGATAGGTCACGCAGCAGACCGTGGCGTGGCGGGAGAAGCGTGATGCTCTCTCCGAGCGCGCCCGAACATCAAGTGGGAGTTGCGCGATGCGCCGCATGCCAAACGACACGATCATCGTCAGCGTCGGCGACCTGCAAGTTGTGACCGCTTCTGGAGATCCGGGCCTGCCAACCGACGCCCACGGCGGGAACGATGTAATGATAGCCACGGTCCGTGCGGGTCACGGCGTCTTGACCTTGCTGGGTGACGACGCAGACCTCCAGGGGCGCTCTCGCGGGGGAAATGACCTGCTCGTCGCGGACGTCGAGGGCGAGGGCACCTATACGTATATCGACGGCGATGCGCAGACGATGTCCGGTCACTCCCGTGGCGGCAACGACACGATCTACGTCGATGCCTCGCACACGAGATATTCGAGCCTCTCTGTACTGGGCGACGCTGGAAACACGATGTCGGGCGATGCAAGGGGAGGCAATGACGATATCATCGCAGTGATGGGGAGCAGAGCGTCTGGCTCCTTCGGCGGCGACACCGGTTACGTCATGAGCGACAATGCCCATGGCGGCAACGATATCCTCAACGTGACCCAGGCCGGCATCTATGGCGGAGCGTCGATGTCGGGGGACGCGCTCTACGCCATGAGCGGCAACACATTTGGCGGCAACGACATCCTCATCTACACCGTCGGCGTCGAAGCCCGTTCGGGAGGAGCCTCCCTCGAGGGGGATACGCATTACATGAGCGACAACGCCCGGGGAGGCGATGACATCCTGATCGCGACCGTCGATGGCAATCCCGACTCGACGTCCATCGCGCTCACCGGAGACGCCTCGAACATGTCGGGCAATACGCATGGCGGAAACGATATCCTTCTCGGCGGCGAGCGCGGCGATTGGCTGTATGGCGATGCACGCATCTATGCCCCGACCGCGCCCGGCTCTATCACGGGCGGCCGCGATCTCCTCGACGGCGGCGGCGGCAACGATCAACTCTGGGGCGGACCGAACAACGATCTTTTCGTATTCGGGACAGGCTCGGGCCAAGATGTGATCAACGATTTCAATCAGGGCAATATGGCCGTCGGCAGTACGGTTCGGGAGCATGATGTGATCGACCTTCACGCTTACGGCTTTGCGGGCTGGACCGATCTGAAGAGCCTGATCAGCGACGACGGTGCTGGCCATGCGGTGATCCAGCTGACGGCCAACGACACGATCACGCTGGATGGTGTCCGTGCTGCCGATCTCAAGGCGAGCGACTTCATCGTCTGAGGCTCGGGTCGGCGCCGGCCGGCACCAGCGATCCGGCACTCGCTCCAAGGCCCTTCGCTGCCACCGCGACGGGCCTTCGCTCCGCGCAGACTGCACCCGTGCCCACTGGCATCCGGGGATCCATGCTGCGATCCTGCCGTTGATCCCCCAGGGGAGCCGGAGGAGGCGAGATGGACGATCGACCAAGACAACCCGATCTGATGCAGGACGACGGCTTCGTCCGGGTGCGCGGCGCGCGCGAGCACAATCTCAGGAATATCGACGTGCGCATTCCCCGCAATGCGCTGGTCGTGTTCACGGGCGTGTCGGGCTCAGGGAAATCCTCGCTCGCCTTCGGGACGATCTACGCCGAGGCGCAGCGGCGCTATCTGGAATCGGTATCGCCCTACGCGCGGCGCCTGTTCCACCAGATGCAAATCCCCGAAGTCGACGACATCGAGGGCCTGCCGCCGGCCGTGGCGCTCCAGCAGCAGCGCGGCGCGCCGACGACGCGGTCCTCGGTCGGCAGCGTCACGACCATTTCGAACCTGCTCAGGATGCTCTATTCCCGCGCCGGCGATTATCCGCGGGGGCAACCGATGCTCTATGCCGAGGCGTTCTCTCCCAATACGCCGGAGGGAGCCTGCCCGACCTGTCACGGCATCGGCCGGATGCTCGACGTCACCGAGAAGTCCATGGTGCCCGACGACACCAAGACGATCCGCGAGCGCGCCGTCGCGGCCTGGCCGAGCGCCTGGCAGGGACAGAACCTCCGGGATATCCTGACGACGCTCGGCTACGACGTGGACAAGCCCTGGCGGGAGCTGCCCAAGAAGGATCGCGACTGGATTCTGTTCACCGACGAGCAGCCGACCGTGCCTGTTTATGCCGGCTACGACGCCGCCGAGGTCAGGCGCGCCCTGCGCCGCAAGGAAGAGCCGAGCTATCAGGGCACGTTCACCGGCGCCAAGCGCTACGTGATGCAGACCTACGCCAAGTCCGAGAGCGCGATGATGAAACGCCGCGTCGCGCAATTCATGATCACGCGGGATTGCCCGACCTGCCACGGCACAAGGCTGAAGCCTGAAGCGCTGAAGGTGAAGTTCGCCGGCCTCAACATCGCCGAAATGTCGCATCTGCCGCTCAAGCAATTGCAAGAGCTGGTCAAGCCATTCGCAAGAGCTTCGGCGGACAGATCGGAGAAGACCGTCGTTGCCCGGCGCATTTGCGAGGACCTGTCGGCACGCCTCGCCGTCCTGCTCGACCTTGGCCTGGGCTATCTCGCCTGCGAACGCAGCACGCCGACGCTGTCGCCGGGCGAGCTGCAGCGGCTGCGCCTGGCGACCCAGGTCCGCTCCAACCTGTTCGGCGTCGTCTACGTGCTCGACGAGCCCTCCGCAGGCCTTCATCCCGCCGACACCGAGGCGCTGCTGCGGGCGCTGGACCGGCTGAAGCACGCCGGCAACTCGATCTTCGTGGTGGAGCACGAGATCGAGGTGATCCGGCACGCCGACTGGCTGGTGGACGTCGGGCCCGACGCCGGCGAAGGCGGTGGCCTCGTCCTCTACAGCGGGCCGCCGGCAGGGCTCGGTGAAATCGCGCAATCGCGAACGGCCCATTATCTCTCGCGACCGAGAAAGCCGCTGCCGGCCGTTCGTCGCGAGCCGAAAGGGCATCTGAAGATCAGGGGTGCGGTCCGCAACAATCTCCGCGGCCTCGACATCGACATTCCGCTGGGCGTCATCGCCAGCATCACCGGCGTGTCGGGCTCCGGCAAATCGAGCCTGATCAGCCAATTCCTCGTCGAGACCGTGGCCGCGCATCTCGGCCACACGCTTGCTGCCGATTCCGACGACGACAGTCTGGCCGCGACGGTCGAGACATTGGGCGGCAGGATCGTTGCCGGCCTCGACCAGGTGAACCGTCTCGTCGTGGTCGACCAGAAACCGATCGGCCGCACGCCGCGGTCCAACCTTGCGACCTATACCGGCCTGTTCGACCATGTGCGGCGGTTGTTCGCGGCGACGCCGCAGGCAAAATCCCGCCGTTACGATGCCGGACGCTTCTCCTTCAACGTCGCCAAAGGCCGCTGTGCGACCTGCGAGGGCGAGGGCTTCGTCTGCGTCGAGCTGCTGTTCCTGCCCAGCGTCTACGCCCCCTGCCCGACCTGCAAGGGCGCGCGCTACAACGACAAGACGCTCGAGGTGAAGATCCGCGGGCGATCGATCGCGGACGTGCTGGCGATGCGCGTCGACGAGGCCTTCGCGTTCTTCGAGGGCGATGCAACGCTGAACCGCTCGCTGTCGGTCGTGCGCGAGGTCGGCCTCGGCTATATCCGCCTCGGCCAGTCCGCCACCGAACTGTCCGGCGGCGAAGCCCAGCGCATCAAGCTCGCGACCGAGCTGATGCGACCGCAGCGCGGGCATACGCTCTATGTCCTGGACGAGCCGACCACCGGCCTTCACCCGCGCGACATCGAGCGCTTGATCGCGCAGCTCGAGCGGATCGTGGACACCGGCAACAGCGTGATCGTGGTCGAGCACGACATGGACGTCGTGGCCCACAGCGACTGGATCATCGATCTCGGACCCGGCGCCGGAGACGAAGGCGGCCGTGTCGTCGCATCGGGAACGCCGGAACAGGTCGCCAAAGCCGGCGGAAAGACCGCGCGCTATCTGGCCCGCCGCTTGAAGCTGTGACGGGCGGAATCGCATCGCTGCATTATCGCCGAGCGGGGTCCGTTGGCGCTCATTTCGCACTTGCGTTCGATGCCGCGGACGACCGACCTCGACTTTCGCCATGTTGACTTTCCGCCGGCCCGCTCCCCATACTTCGCGAACAACAACAAGATCAAACGACGGTTTTGAGGGAGGATAGGATGCCGACTTCACGCAGGCAGCTGCTGAAGACCTCGGCGGCTGCCGCCGCCGCACTCAGCCTCGATTGGACACGCGCCCAGGCGCAGGCCGAGAACATACGCATCGGCCTGATCTACGACCTCACCGGCCCCTTCGCCGCCGGCGGCTCGGTTGCCTCTTCGGTCGGGGCGCAGATCGCCATCGATCTCGTCAATGAGAAAGGCGGTGTCGGCGGCAAGTACAAGGTTACTCCGCTCGCCGCGGATTCGCAGAGCAAGCCCGACGTTGCGATCAACGAGGCCGAACGCCTGATCAGCCAGGAGAAGATCGACATCCTCAACGGCGTCTATGCGAGCTCGCACGCCGTGCCGCTCGCCGCCAAGGTCGAGCAGCAGAAAAAGATCCTCTGGATCACGACCGCGGTCTCGACCGCCGTGTTCAAGGACAAGAACCTGCAATACGTCTTCCGCGCGCAGATTCATTCCGACCAGTACGGACAGGCCTTCGCCAGCTTCATCAACGAGCATGCCAAAGCCAAGCTCGGCATGGACCCGAAGGAGGTCAAGGTCGCGTTGATCCACGAGGACGGCCCCTATGGCGTCGGCGTGGCCTCCGCCGACGAGGCCTACGCCAAGGAAGCCGGCATTCAGGTCGTGCTGCGTGAAGGCTATTCGGCATCGGCGCCCGATCTCTCGGTGCTGGTCACGAAGATCAAGCGCGCCAAGGCCGACGTGATCTCGCATGCCGGTTACAACCCCGACATCACCCTGTTCCTGCGCCAGGCGCGCGAGAGCGGATTGCGGTTCAAGATGCTGTTCGGCGCAGGCGCCGGCTACAGCCAGCTCGACAAGCTGCGCGCCACCTTCGGTGCCGACATCGACAATTTCTGCAACATCGACCCGGTGCCGGCGCAGTTGCTGGATCCCTCCAAGCTCGCACCTGGCATGGGCGACCTGATCAATGCGATGGTCACGCGCTACAAGGCCAAGACCGGCGCTACCGACGTGCCGCCGCATTGCTCGATGGGCTTCAACCAGACCTGGATACTGCTGAACAACGTGCTGCCGGTCGCCAAGGAGAAGTACGGCAGCTTCGACCCCGAGGCCATTCGCAAGGCGGCGCTCGACGTCGACATCCCCTCCGGCGGCACCATCCAGGGCTATGGCGTGAGATTCTACCCGCCCGGCACGCCGCTCTCCGGCCAGAACGAGCGCTCGACGCCGGTGGTGATGCAGAACGCCGGCGAGCACATCTCGGTGGTGTGGCCGAGCAACATCCGCACGCGGGACCCGGTGTTTCCGCTGCCGAAGGGATCGACCTACGGGGCATAGCTCAGCTTTGCTCGCCGGGAAGGCAGTGCACAGTGCACCCTCTCCCCTTGCGGGAGAGGGTGGCTCGGCGCGATAGCGGCGAGACGGGCGAGGGGTCTCCATCCTCACGAGCAGTCTTGCGGGCGGATAGAACCCCTCATCCGGCGCTTCGCTCCACCTTCTTCCAAAGGGGAGAAGGGTTGCAGCGTGCTTGCGGCAGCAGTCTGCCTTACAACACCACCCGTCTCCCCTCCTCCGCGGCCCAATACCCCGCGTAGTTCACCTTGATCGTCTCGTAGGCCAGCGCGAGGTCCGACAGCGGTTGCCGGCCGGTGGCCGCGCATTCCATGAAATCCTGGATCTCCTGCAAATAGCCGCGCGTCCATTCCTCCTCGAGGCAGACATATTGCCAGCCGGTTTTGCGATCGACCTTTTCGGTGATGTAGACCGAGGCGAGCTTCTCCTCGCTGGTCTGGTAGCTCATCAGATGATTGTTGGGGGTGATGTTTGCGAACAGCGAGCCGCCGCTGGTGTAGGTCTCGACCAGATTGCGCACGCCGCCCATGATCATGTCGCCGGAGAACACGGTCGCCTTGGTGCCGTCCGAGAACGTCGCGGTGAGCGTGCCCCAGTCTTCGACGTCGACCGGATTGGCCTTGATGTAGGTGCGCTCCTCCGGCTTCAGCCCGGCGGTGACGTTGCCGACATCGCAGGTAACGCTGGCGACGCGGATGGTCTCGCCGCGCGCCTTGGCCTCGACCTGCTTGAGATAGAGCACGGCCGAGAGCGGGTGACAGCCCATGCGGATCAGCGAGCCGCCGCCGGTCATCGCCCATTGCGCGGCGTGGGCGGCATGCGAGCCGGAATGGCTCTCCTCACCCTTCATGAACAGGACCTTGTCCCTGGTCGCTCTCAGGATCTCGGCGGTCTTGGTCACCGCGGGCGCGTAGATCCAGTCCTCGGCATACATGAAGAGCTTTCCGGACCGCTCGATCGCGGCTCGCGTCGCGTCCATCTCCTCGAGCACGCGCTCATACATCAGCGCCTTCGGCACGTGCTTGCCGATCGGCTGCGCATCGCCCTCGCGGCCGAAATAACCTGCAAAGGGCTTTTCGCAGATGACGTGCTTGCCGGCCTGCATGGCGCCAACGATCATCCCGGCATGGAGGTTGGGCGGGGTGCAGATGTCGACGACGTCGATATCCGCGTCCGCGATCAGCTCGGTGAAGCTGCGATAGACGTGCGGGATGCCATGGCGTGCGGCGAAGTCGACGACGTGATCGCCGCGCGCGGCCACCGCCGCGACCTCGACGTCCACGCCATAGACGCGCCGGAACGCATACATGTGCAGCTCCGACACGAAGCCGCAGCCGACGAGTCCCACCCTGATCCTGGCCATAGCGCCCCCCTGCTTTCGGCGGCACTATAGCGCGCGGGCTGGCCTATTCCACGGAGACTCGCACGACGCCGGCGCTCATCATGCCGAGTGCGCGGGCGGCCGGCACCGAGAGATCGACGATGCGGCCGCGAATGAAGGGGCCGCGATCGTTGACGCGGCACTGGATCGAACGGCTGCCATAGGACACTCTGAGCACGCTGCCGAACGGGCGCGTCCGGTGCGCGCAGGTCAGCTCACCGCCCTTGCCGGCTTTCGCGTAGCCGTAATAGGAGGCGAGCCCGCTTTCAGCTTGGGCAACGGAAAAAGTGGAAAGAGAAAAACTGGCAAGAGAAAAGAATAGCGTGGTCTGCGCGCGCACGGCACCGCTCCCGGTTGCCCTGCCCGGCGCTGCAAACGTGGATTTGTTCCCTAAGGTTCCAAACGCCGCCGGGCGGCACCCGGCAGCGCCATCACACATTGTTACGGTTTGTGAAAGACCAGCGTGCGCACCTCGATGCTTTCGCGCGGCGCAGCATCTTGCGGCGTGGTCGGATCGACGAAGGCGGTATGCGGCCCGAAGCGGGTGCGGCCGTCGGTTGCGGAATCATAGCATTTGAGCAGCAGGGCCTCGTCCGGCGTCATTTCAGGGAAATAGAACCAGCGATGGTTCGGATTGTATTTCACCGAATAGGTCTCGCCGCTTCGGTTGGGATAGATCAGATCGGAGGCAACGAGATCATCCGGCGCGACCGTGGTGCCGTCGGCCATCGCCAGCGGTGAATCGCGCAAGGGGCCGCGGATCGGCCGCCACAGATTGATCACCTGCACGCGGCCCTTCAGCAGCTCCTCGGCCTCGTCAGGCAGATGCTCGCGCACGCGGTTGGCGCCGGAGACGTCGGTCTGGTCCACATGCACGCGCGTCGCCGGCTGTCGCGGCCCGCCGTCGCGGATGTCAGGCGCGCCTTCGACACGCTTGCGCACGGTGTGATCGAAGATGACGACGCGGTCGGCCCGCAGCGTCGCCCGCAGGAACGCCTCAACGGCGGGATAGTAGACCGCCCTCACCTCATCGTCGTCATAGAAATCCTTCACCCGGGTCGGATGGCGCACCAGCGCAAAGCCTTCGCGGTCGAGCGAGAAATTCTGGGCGATCAGCCGCGCATCGAAGATTGGCACCTGATGCGGCTCGGCCAGCGCCGTGCTCTTCGGCTCGCCCGGCGGCGGATCGAAGGCATAGGTGCGCGGCTTGGTCGTAACAGGTACGAGATAGTTGAGCTCGGCAGTGACGAAGGGAAGCGACTCGATTTTTGTTTCTTGCAGGCCCATGGCCGGTCTCCCGATGTGGTCGTCAGATTGATTTTTGAAGGGATGAGGCGGGCTGCAAGGGAGGCGGAGCAAATAGCAATGGAGGTGTCGTCGAGCGTGAGGAACGAAGAAAGAAAGCGTCGAGGAGTGCGAGCGTCATGGAAATACCGTCCTCATCTCACGAACGCTTGAATAGCCTTGTGAGCTCTGATGTCTCTCCGTCGTCATCCGGGGCGCCCGGAGGGCGAACCCGGAATCCATCGGGCCGCAAAGTTTGTGGTTGAATGGATTCCGGGCTCGCGACTTCGTCGCGCCCCGGAATGACGGCGGTGAGCGCTACAACCCCGCTTTCGCAATCGCATCCGTGAATGAGCGATCCACGATGTCGCGCGCATCGAGCTTCTGCTTGATCAGGCCCCAGCGGAAATAGAGATCGATCGTGCTCTGCTCGTCGGCGACCACGCCGTCGTCGATCGGCGCGATGCGGATCTTTGCGCGCGATAGCCAATTCTGCGGCACTGATGTCGGGATGTTCATCAGCCTGCCCCAATTCGCGGCATAGCTGTCGATGTTATTCAGCGACCACGCCCGCGCGGCGGTGAGGCGGCGGATGAAATCCGTCAGCTCCGCGCGCTTGTCCCGGATCGCATCGGGCCGCGCCACCTGGAAGCTCAGCCCCGGCGTCAGCCCTTCCGAGGTGATGATGCGGCGCGATTTGAACAGCACCTCTTCCTGGCTGACATAGGGCTCCCAGGTCGACCACGCATCGACCGAGCCTTGCGTGTAGGCGATCTTGGCATCCGACGGTGCGAGAAACGCGATCTGCACATCGCTCGCGCTCCAGCCGTTCTTCTCGAGCGCGGCAAGGATCAACTGATGTCCGATCGAGCCGCGACCGGTTGCGATCTTTTTGCCGCGCAGATCGGCAAAGCTCCTGATCGGCGAATTCTCCGGCACGAGGACCGCGAGCCCCTCGCGGGTCTGCCGTATCGCCGCGATGGCCTTGACCGGCGCGCCGGAGGCCGCGGCGAACGTGAAGGGCGCGTCCCCAACGAGCCCGGTCTCGATCGCGCCGGCGCTGAGCGCCTCCAGCAAGGGAGCTGCCGCCGGAAACTCCTTCCACTCGATCCTGTAGGGAACGTCCTTAAGCACGCCTGCCGCTTCCATCACGGCCTGCGCATTGCCCTTCTGGTCGCCGACGCGCAAGGTGGTTTGCGCCGCCGCGAGCTCGAACGAGGCGAAAAGCAGCGCGCCGGCCAGCATCAGGCGGATCATTCCGCGGCCTCCCCGCGAACGGCCTGCCGCTTGGCGACAAGCTCCCGGGTCCGCGGGATCAGCTCGCGGCCATATTCGATCGCATCGATCAGCGGATCGAAGCCGCGGATCAGAAAATGGCTGATGCCGAGGTCGTAATAGTCGCCGAAGACTTCGGCGACCTGTTCGGGCGTGCCGACCAGCGCGGTGGTGTTGCTGTTGGCGCCGGTGAGCTTTGCGATCTCGGTCCAGAGCCGCTTGTCGATGCGGCTGCCCTGGTCGGCAAGCGCGAGCAGGCGCCGCGCACCGGCCGTGGCGTGGCCGTCGGCGGGCTTGCGATAGCCGGTCTTGTCCTGCAGCGCGGTGGCACGCGCCAAAATCTCTTCCGCCTTCTCCCAGGCCTGCTTCTCGGTGGGCGCAATGATCGGCCGGACCGACAGGCTGAAGCGCGGCGTTGGCCGCCCCTGGCGAACCGCTGCGTTATGCACGCGCGAGGTGACATCGCGTACCTGCGCGTAGGATTCTCCCCACAGCGCAAAGGTGTCGGCATGCTTGCCGGCGACCTCGATCGCCGCATCCGAGGCGCCGCCGAAATAGATGCGGATGCCGTCGGAGCGATACGGCTTCACCTGCGAGAACGCATTCTCGACCTGGTAGTACCTGCCTTTGTAAGTGAACGGCTTGTCGCTGGTCCATTCCAGCTTGAGCACATCGAGGAATTCGGAGGTGCGGGCGTAGCGCTCGTCCTTGTCGTCGAGCGTGTTGCCGTCCTGCCTGAGCTCGGTGGCATTGCCGCCGGTGATGACATGGAGCGCGACCCTGCCGCGCGAAAACTGGTCGAGCACGGCGAACTGCCGCGCCAGCAGCGTCGGGGCGGTAAAGCCCGGCCGCTGCGCGATCAGCACGTTGAGGCGGGAGGTCGTGTTGAGGACGTGCTGGGCCACCTGAAGCGCGTCGGGCGAGGTCGAATGAAACGCCAGCAGCGCGCGATCGAAGCCGGCGTTCTCATGCGCCTTCGCCACCGTTTCGATGTGGGTGGGGTCGAGCACCGGTCCTTCGCGGACGACGGTCTCGGATGAATTGTTGTTGCTGATGAAGCCGATGAACTCGATCGACATGATGGTCTCCCTGATTGTTTTCCGGAAAGGCTAGAGGCCCAACGCGGCGCGGCCGAGGCCGATGCGCGTGGAATCGTCCTGCGGCGTGTGCACGCGGCCGCACAGCACGTCGCGATAGTGCCGTTCCAGCGGATTGGCGCGGGACAGGCCGTGATTGCCGGTGAGCGACAGCGCGTCCTCGACAGCGGCGACCGCGTTGTTGGTCACGGTCAGCTTGATGACGTTGGACTCGCCTGCTGAGAGCTGGACACCGTCATCGAAATCGCGCGCAAAGGACTCGATCAGCCGCGCATTCACCGCGAGCCGCGCCTCGATGGCGCCGAGGATCTCCTGTGCACGCGGCAAGGTCGCGAGCGGCGCGCCGAGGCTGGCCGGAGCCCGCTGCTTCAGGAACGAGATCAGCCAATCGCGCGCGGCACGGGCGATGCCATCGTAGATCGCAGCGACGAAGATGGTGTGGACTGTCGCCTGCGTCACGTCAGGGCCGCGCCAATCGGCGGGCTTGCGGACATCGATCTCGGCGTCGAGCGGGATGACGACGTCGTCGAAGACGACATCATGGCTGCCGCTGGCGCGCAGGCCGTGATGGTCCCAGGTCTCGACGATGCGCGTGCCCGGCAGGCCCGCCGGCACCAGGAGCTGTCCGACGCGCGGCTCGGCTTCGTCGGTCCGCGCCCAGACCAGATACCATTTCAGGATCGGCGATCCCGTCGAATAGATCTTGTGACCGGAGAGGCGCCAACCGGTCTCGGTGCGCCGCGCGATGGTCGCGGGCAGCCCGCCACGGGCGGGTGAGCCGAGCTCCGGCTCGACGCGCAGCGCGTTGACGAGGGCAAGGCCTTCGACGCTCTCGCACGCGAGCTTGCGCGACAGCCGCACCGGCCAGGTCGGGCTGCGCGCCATCACCAGATGATTGATGATGTGCATCGACAGCACCAGCGCGGTCGAGGGATCGGCCTTGCCGATGATGCCGATCACGCGCGCGGCGTACCTTGCGCCCGCTCCGGCACCGCCATGGACGGCCGGCACCGTCAACGACAACAGGCCGGCTTCCGATAGCTCGCGAAAGTTCTCGAACGGGAAGCTGCCGGTGCAGTCGTGCTCGGCCGCGCGCGCGGCAAAGCCCGTCGCGAGCGCCTCGGCGCGCGCGACGTAATCGGGTTCGCTATGCGGCGTCCGCCCCTTGGCTGCGGAAGTCACCATGTCGCATCCAATCCCAGAAGGCCGAGAATCTGCCGGCGCAGATCCGCCAGATACGGATCGCCGCGATGCCTTGGATAGGGCCGATCGACGCGGATGTCGGCCTTCACCCGGGCCGGGCGATCGCTGAAGACGACGACGCGGTTGGCGAGCACCAGCGCCTCCTCGGCGTCATGCGTCACCAGCAGCGTGGTGAAGCCCTTGCGCTGCCAGAGCGCGACGAGCTCGGCCTGCATGGTGATGCGGGTCAGCGAGTCCAGCTTTCCGAGCGGCTCGTCGAGGATCAGGATTTTGGGATCGTTGACCAGAGCACGCGCCAGCGCGACGCGCTGCGCCATGCCGCCGGAGAGCTGGTGCGGATAGGCGTTGCGGAACGATGCCAGCCCGACCAGATCGAGCGCGGCGTCGACGCGATGACGCTGGCGCTTCAAAATGCCCTGGGCCTCGAGACCGAGCGCGACGTTGTCCCAGACCGACCGCCAGGGAAACAGGGTCGGATCCTGGAACACGACCACGCGCGAGGGATGCGGGCTTCTGATGCGCGTCTCGTCCTCCCTCAGCCTTCCGGCCTTGGGCTTGTCGAGGCCGGCGACCAGCCGCAGCAGGGTCGACTTGCCGCAGCCGGAAGGACCGAGCAGTGCGACGAACTCGCCAGGCTCCACGGAGATGCTGACGTCGCTGAGCACCGGCAATTCGGCTCCGTCGATGTCGAAGGCGTGGCTGACCTGCTCGATGTCGAGCGCGGCGCCGGCAGAACGCGTGACCGCTTCAGCCAGAGCTACCATTTCACGGTCCCCTTCTGCCAGACCAGGAGACGATCGCGGATCGCAAACAGCAGCGTAATCGCGCCGGAGCAGAGCAGCGACATCACGATCAGCGCCGCATACATGTTGGCGTAGGCGGCCCAGCCCTGCGCCCACTGCAAATACCAGCCGAGCCCGGCCTTGACGCCGATCATCTCGGCGACGACGAGCACGGCGAAGGACGAACCCAGTCCCATGAACAGGCCGACGAAGACGTGCGGCAATGCTGCGGGGATCGCGACTTTCAACACCAGGAAGGATGGCTTTGCCCCCAGCGTGCGCGCAACGTCGTAATAGGCGTTGCTCACGCTCGCGACGCCGGACCAGGTCAACACGGTGACGGGAAAGCCCGTCGCCAGCGCAATCAGGAAGGTCGAGGCGCTCCAGCTCGACGGGAACGTGAAGAACGCGATCGGAAGCCAGGCGGTCGCCGGCAGCGGGCCGATGAAGCGCAGCACCGGATGCACCCAATAGCCGACGGCGCGCGACCAGCCGATCGAGACGCCGGTCAGGAAGCCAACCGTCGCGCCGATCAAATAGCCGCCGAGCTGGAGCTTGACCGAGGCGAACACGCTGTCGAGCAGCTTTGGCAGGTCATCGGTATAGACCTCGATGATCGCCTGCGGCGGCGGAAAGAACGGCAGCGGCAGCCAGGCGAATTTCGCGGTCGCGACCTCCCACAAGGTCAGGAACGCACCGAGCGCAAGAAGCCAGGGCGCCCGCGCCTGCAATGCCCGTCCTGCCGACCCCAGATAATCGGCGCCGACGGTTCCGAACAGCGCGATCGCCGCGATGACGAAGGCGGCGATGCCCAGGGAATGCGTGCGCGTCCAGTCGCCGACATCCTGCCACCACAGGCAGGACAGGCCGAACGCGATCCAGGCGACGCTGGCGAGAACTCCGGCGCCGGACTCCCGTATCCAGCCCGCAAGCAGCGGCGCGCGGGAGAAACGCGGCGCGCCGGAGGCGAGGCCGTCAGACAGCGAATACGTCGACATAGATGCGCTCCGCGAATTTGGCCGTATCGGTGCTCGCCTTGAAGACCTGCACGCTCTTGAGGTCGTCGGCATAGGCCTTGAGCTCGCGCTTGAGCACGTCGCCGACGGGATGATGGTGATGGCTGTGGTAGCGCACCATGCCTTCGATATCGGCGAGCGAGGCCGTCTTCGGCGCGTAAGGCTGGAACGACTTCGCCGTGACCGTCGGGTTCTGTGCGGTGAACATGGCGGCATCGAGCAGCGCCTGAGTCAGCGCGCGCGCGACCTGCGGCTCCTCGCGCACCAGGCTGCCGCGCAGGCCGAGGATGCAGCAGCTCTTGTCGCGATATTCGCCGTCGAGATTGGAGGCGACCTCCCTGTACTGGCTGTCCTTGAGCCAGAGATAGCCGAGCGGATCGGACGACAGGAAGGCCTGCACCTCGCCCTTCTCGACGGCGACATTGAGGAGGTTGCCGGGATAGGCGCGCCAGTCGACGTCCTTGTTGGGATCGATGCCGAGCTTGGCGAGCTGAACGGAGAAGAAATTCTTGTCGGGGCCGCCGAGATCGCCGACCGCAACGATCTTGCCTTTGAGATCGGCCAGCTTGCTCACATTAGAATCGGCACGGGTCAGAACGCGCATGCAGCCGCCATGGGTGCCGGCCGCGATCTTGACGTCAAAACCCTGCTCCAGCGGCTTCAGCCAGCGCAGCGCCATGCCGAGGCCCGCATCGCTCTTTCCGGTCGCGATTGCCTCCAGCAGCTGATCGGTCGAGCCGGAGTAGTTGATGAGCTCGATGTCGAGATTGTGTTTCTGGAAGAAGCCGTGCTCGATGGCGACCGGCACGGGAGCGAGGCAGACAGCGCCGGCATTCCACGACAGTTTCAGCTTGCGCGGCGCGCCGGTGAGCGCGGGCGCATCCGATGCCGTCCGGCACAGCGGAAACTCCGAGAAGTCGACGCCGGTCGCAATCCCGCCCGGCGCGAAGGCCTGCGCCGCGCCAAGGGCGCCGAGCGGTGCGGCGAAGGCAGCAGCCAGTCCTGCCTGAAGCAGATGGCGCCGGTCGAGCTTCGATCCGCCGCGCTTGTTGTCGTCGTCCATCGGTCTCCGCTCCTGCGCTGGCACGGCTCCGCCGTTTGCGCAACGTGTCGCGTTGCGCATGTTCCGTACGGAGCTGCGTTGAGAGAATGTCGTTCTGCGGCGACCATGCGCCGCGTTGATGCGATGCGTAAATCATGCGGCGCATGCGACGTATCGTCAATGAAATGGAATTTCGAATGTTGCGCGAGGCGAAGTCATTCTCTCCATCACCGCAGGCGGCAACGATGAAAGGATTTTCGCGAATGCGGCCGGCGACTCCGCGCGCGGCGACCACACATGTGCATCATTCCTGTGCACCTCTCCCTCGCAAGCATGCCGTCTTCTCGCGCGCGGCCATTCGATGAAACGTCCTTGCCTGACGCACACGCAATACGGACGGCCATTTCATTGACTGCGCATCGCGCGATCATAGACTTGATCGTCTCGCTGCATCGTTCGCTCACGCGTCGTGAGCAAAGCAACAAGACAGGCCACATGCGCATCAACTCCCGTCATCATCCCCTCACCCGCCGTCTCGCGGCATCGCTGGTTGCCGCCGCCGTCACCTTGTCGTCGGCTGCTGCATCGTTCGCCGCCGACACCGTCGTGCTGCGCGTCGGCGACCAGAAGGGCGGCAACCGCTCGCTGCTCGAGATCTCCGGCTATGCGAAAGACCTGCCCTACAAGATCGAATGGTCGGAATTTCCCGCGGCCGCGCCGATCCTCGAGGCGCTCAACGCCGGTGCGCTCGACGTCGGCTATACCGGCGATCTCTCGTTCCTGTCGGTCTATGCGGCCGGCGCGCCGATCAAGGCGATCGGCGGCACCAGATCGGACGCGAAGACGCAGGCCATCCTGGTGCGCCAGGATTCGCCGATCAAATCGGCTGCCGACCTCAAGGGAAAACGGCTCGCCGGCACACGTGGCGGCTGGGGCCAGTTCCTGATCGACGCCACGCTGGAGAAGGCAGAGATCAAGCTGGAGGATGCGACCTTCGCGCCGCTCGGGCCGGTCGACGCCAAGATCGCGCTGCTCGCCGGCTCGATCGATGCCTGGGCGGTGTGGGAGCCCTATGTGTCGTTCGCGACACTGAAGGACAAGGCCCGCGTGATCGCCGACGGCGAAGGACTAACGCCGACCATCACCTTCATCGTCGCGTCCGACAACGCCATCTCCACCAAGCGCGCAGCGGTGCAGGACCTGGTGCAGCGGCTCAACAAGGCGCGGCTATGGTCGCTGGATCACCTGCCCGAGTACGCCAAGAACACGGCCGAGCTGACCAAGCTGCCGGAAGACGTGCTGCTCTCGGCCTACACCGCACAGCGCACCAGCCCGATCGTGATCGACGAGAACGTGGTGAAGGAGGTGCAGGCGGCCTCCGACCGCTCGACGCGCTACGGCATCCTGCCGAAGAAGCTCGACGTGAACAAAGCCGTCGACCGCAGCTTCACCGCCGCGACGGCGGGGTCGAACTAGACGTGATGATCTTCCGGTGGGCGGCAGGCTCGCGCGCCGGGTGAGGGCTTTCTCCTCCAGGGGATTGTCCCTTTGCAGAGGCCCCCTCTCCCCGACCCTCCCCCGCATGCGGGGGAGGGAGCGCACCGTGTTCACGACATGAGCAAGTCCAACAATGCAAAGAGCGACGGAATGCGCTGGCCTAGTCTCAAGGCCGGCCCGCTGCATCTCGCCGCGATCGCGCTCATGCATTTCGCATGCATGAGCCTGCTCGTCTGGCTCTCGCTCTAAAGCGCGATGAGATCTCGAATCCTCATCGCGCTTCAGCTCATTGTTTGAGCATGATCGTTCCGGAAAACCGCTTCGGACGTTTCCGGATCATGCTCTGGCCACGCAACCTCACCAATAAGCGCGGTAGTAGTGACGCGGATACGGCCGGTAGTAGCCGCCGTAATAGGGGCGGTAGGGCCGATAGTAGCTGCGATAGCCATAATAGCGTGGATAGGAATAAGCCGGGGCGTAGCCGTAATAGGCGGGCGCGTAACCATAGCCGTAGCCGGGATATCCATAGCCGCCGTAATACGGGCGGCCATAATAGCCATAGCCGTACGGCGCACCGGCTGCGATGGCGCCGCCGATGATCGCACCGGCGGCGAGACCGCCAATGCCTATTCCCCAGCCGCCGCCGCGCCAATGCACCGGCGTAACATCGTTGCTGGCCGCGGCCTTCATGCTCGCGACGTTGGTCGGCAGCGGGGCTGCCGCCGCCTGCTGGATTTCGCCGGCGACGACCGCGCCGGCCAAGCCACAGGCAATTGCCGTTCTCCAAATCCTCATCGTCTTACTCCCTGTGTGACGTTCCGCTTGGAAAAGGATCGCACCACCATGATCGGGTATCCCGGCGCCGAATCAAAGCCGGATTTTGCGTGCGGCGCACAAGTCCCGCCCACCGGCGTGCTGCTGGATCGCCAAGACGAAAGCATTAAGCTTCCCATCTTCGCAACCAACAACCTACTTCACGATTTACTATGCGTACCATTACTATCGGTTCCAGTGGGCGCGGGACCGCGGGGCCTTGTCGCGACAAAAAGCCCCGAAATGCCAGAGTGGGAGGATGACATGAGTGCCGTCGGTAATGAGCCGCTTGCCCGTCAGGCGCTGGCGTTCGTCCTGGCCGGGGGGCGCGGTAGCCGGCTTCTGGAGCTGACCGACCGGCGCGCCAAGCCCGCCGTCTATTTCGGCGGAAAATCCCGGATCATCGATTTCGCGCTGTCGAATGCCGTCAATTCAGGCATCCGAAGGATCGCGGTGGCGACCCAGTACAAGGCGCATAGCCTGATCCGCCATCTTCAGATGGGCTGGAACTTCTTCCGCCCCGAGCGCAACGAGAGCTTCGACATCCTGCCCGCGAGCCAGCGCGTCTCCGAGAACATGTGGTATGTCGGCACGGCGGACGCCGTCTACCAGAACATCGACATCATCGAATCCCACGCCTGCCGCTTCATCGTGGTGCTGGCGGGCGACCATATCTACAAGATGGATTACGAGGTGATGCTGCGCCAGCACGTGGAGAGCGGCGCCGACGTCACGGTCGGCTGCCTGGAGATGCCACGCGCGGAATCCTCGGGCTTCGGTATCATGCATGTCGACGAGAACGGCTGGATCCAGGAGTTCCTGGAGAAGCCGAAAGATCCGCCGCCGATGCCGGGCAAGCCGGACGTCTCGCTCGCCAGCATGGGCATCTACGTCTTCAACGCCAAATTCCTGTTCGACCAGCTCAAGCGCGACGCCGAGGACCCGAACTCCAATCACGATTTCGGCAAGGACATCATTCCATACCTCGTCAAGAACGGCCGCGCGATCGCGCACCAGTTCTCGACCTCCTGCGTGCGAACCAACGGCCACAACGGCGCCTATTGGCGCGACGTCGGCACGGTCGACGCCTACTGGTCGGCCAATATCGATCTCACCGACGTCGTGCCGGAGCTCGATTTGTTCGACCGCGCCTGGCCGATCTGGTCCTATGCGGAGATCACGCCGCCGGCGAAATTCGTTCATGACGAGGAGGCCCGCCGCGGCCAGGCCGTGAGCTCGCTGGTCTCGGGCGGCTGCATCATCTCCGGCGCCTCGCTGCGCCGCTCGCTGCTGTTCACCGGCGTACGCATCAATTCCTATGCCAATGTCGAGAACGCCGTGATCATGCCCTATGTGAACGTCGGGCGCGGCGCGCGCTTGAAGAACGTCGTGATCGACCGCGGCGTCGAAATTCCGGAAGGCCTCGTCGTCGGCGAAGATCCCGATCTCGACGCGAAACGCTTCCGCACCACCGAGCAGGGCATCTCGCTGGTCACCCAGCCGATGATCGACGGGCTCAATAAATGACGCCTGTTCGCGTCCTCGCGGTCGCTTCTGAAGTCTATCCCATCGTCAAGACCGGCGGCCTCGCCGATGTCGCCGGCGCGCTGCCGATCGCGCTGAAGCCGCATGGCGTCGAGATGCGCACCTTGATGCCGGGCTATCCCGACGTGATGCGGCGCGTATCGAACGCCGAGGAGATCCGGCACTGGCCGGATTATTTCGGCGGTCCCGGACGGCTGCTCGCTGGCTCCCACGAGGGCCTCGACCTGTTTGTGCTCGACGTGCCGCATCTCTATGCGCGGCCGGGCAACCCCTACGTCACCTCCGAGGGCGTCGACTGGCCGGACAATGGCGTGCGCTTTGCGGCGCTGTCGCGCATCGCCGCCGATATCGGCCAAGGCCTCGTCCCGGCCTTCGTTCCCGACGTCGTGCACGCCCACGACTGGCAGGCCGGGCTCGCGCCGGCCTATCTGCACTACGACAATCGCCCGCGGCCCGCGACCGTGATGACCATCCACAACATGGCCTATCAGGGCAAGTTCGCGCCTGAGCTGATCGGATCGATCGGCCTGCCCTGGCACGCCTTCAACGTCAATGAGCTGGAATATTTCGGGGGCATCAGCTTCCTGAAAGCCGGCCTGCAATTCGCCGATCGCATCACCACGGTGTCGCCGACCTACGCGCGGGAGATCCAGAGCGACGAAGGCGGCATGGGGTTCGGCGGCCTCCTGCGCGCACGCGCGCACGTGCTCAGCGGCATCCTCAACGGCATCGACGTCTCGGTGTGGAATCCGGAAGAAGATCCGCACATCGCCTACCGCTACGGCGCGGAAGACCTGACGTTCCGGGCCGCGAACAAGGCGGTGCTGCAGCAGCAGTTCAACCTCGATTCCTCGGACGAGGCGCCGCTGCTCGGCGTCATCAGCCGGCTGTCGTGGCAGAAGGGGCTCGATCTCCTGCTCGATGTCATTCCGACCATTTTGGGCGAAGGCATGCAGCTCGCGCTGCTCGGCAGCGGCGACCGCGATCTCCAGGATCGTTATCAGGCCGCCGCCCGCGCCAATCCCGGCCGGATCGGCGTCGTGATCGGCTATGACGAGATCCTGGCGCACCTGATCCAGGCCGGCTCGGACGCGCTTCTCGTTCCCTCGCGCTTCGAGCCATGCGGCCTGACCCAGCTCTGCGCGCTGCGCTACGGTGCCGTCCCGATCGTGTCGCGCGTCGGCGGGCTCGAGGACACCATCGTCGATATCGGCGAGGCTGACGCCTCCGGCCGCGACGCCACCGGTTTCAAGTTCGCACCCGTGACGGCGGATGCCTTCGCCGGCAGCTTGCGCAAGGCCAACATCGTCTTCCACGACAAGCAGACCTGGCGCCGGCTGCAGCGGAACGGCCTTGCGACCGACGTCTCCTGGCGTGGCCGCGCCGGCGACTATGCCGCGCTGTACCGCAATCTCATGACGTCGCGCGCGTGAGGCTTAGCCATCGTCGAATCCATGCTATAGAGCCGCCATGGACCCCTTCGTGATCAAGCTGATCGGCTTTGCCGCCGCCACCTGCACCACCGTGGCCTACGCGCCGCAAGCCATCAAGGTGTGGAAGACCCGCTCCACCGGCGACATCTCGCTCGGCATGTTCCTGGTCATGGTGCTGGGGCTGGCGCTCTGGCTCGTCTACGGCCTGCTCTCCGGCGATGCCCCGCTCGTCGCGGCAAACGCCGTCACCATGGTGCTCGCCGGCGGCATTTTGTTCATGAAGCTGAAATACGGGTGAGGTAGCGACGCGCTTTTCTTCCTTCTCCCCTTGCGGGAGAGGGTTAAAGGCGCACGCCGCCCTTACGATTCATCCAAATTTGTACGATGCCATCGCGACGTTGGCGACTTCATCCACGAAAACACGATGACCCACGTCGCTGCCGGCGGCGCCGGCGGCCACCATCAGCGGCAGCAGATGGTCCTCGCGCGGATGTGCCAGGCGCGCGCTCGGTGCGTTTTCCCAATCGACCAGCATGGCGTTGCGGCGGGCCGGATCCGGGTTGCTGATCGCCTCGTTCAGATACGCCTCGAAGTCATAGGACACCGGCTTGGACTCCGGCCGGTTGAAGCCGCGCATGTTGTGATAGGTCAGCCCGCTGCCGACGATCAGAATGCCTTCATCGCGGAGCGATGCAATCGCCTGCCCGACCTTGACGTGCTCGGCCGCCTCGTAGCTCGACTTCAGCGAGAGCAGCACGATCGGCATGTCGGCGTTCGGATACATCAGCCCGAGCGGCACGAAGGTGCCGTGATCGAAACCCTGATTGGGATCTTCCCGGCAATCGAGCCCCGCGCGCGTCAGCAGCGCCTTCACTTGCGCGGCGAGCTCGGGCTGGCCCGGCGCCGGATATTTGATGTGGTAAGTGTGCTCGGGGAAACCGTAATAGTCGTACACCATCGGCGGATGCGCCGCGGTCGATACGGTGAAGGCATCGGCCTCCCAATGGCCGGTGATGACGAGCACGGCCTTGGGCCTTTCCGGCAGCAGCTGCGGCAGCCGGCCGAACTCCTGGGCGGTCCTGGCATATTGCACCCGCCTGTCCTCCATGAACGGCCAGGGGCCGCCGCCATGCGACAGGAACAGGGTCGGAAATCGCGTCATGGGGTCCGTCTCGTCGGCAAATGCGCGTGCCAGTGCCCGCGCGACGGCGGCGAGCATAGGCAAACCGGCATGGTTAGCAAGCCGTTAACGATTGCCGCTCAAAATCCGGACGGGGCCGAAGCAGTCGGCCTGAAGACAAGTGAGACGTGAGATGAAGAAGTTTGCGCTGGGGGACGTCGTGAACAGTGACAAGGGCCGCCGCGGCATCGTTCGCGCCGCCTTCAAGTCACGCGAAGGCAAGCAGTTCTACGCCGTCGAGAAGGACGGCGCGATGGATTATCTGGAGGAAGAGCGGCTGACGCCCGCGCCGCGCGTCGAGCTCGCGGCTTAAGTCCAAACTCAGTTCTTGCTCTCGGCTGCGAGCCGGTCGAGACGCTCCGCGAAGGGATCGTCTCCGCTGGCGATGCCATCGTTCGTGATCAGCAGCAGCCGATCGCGGCCTGCGGCTTGGTCCCAATGCGGCAGACCGGGACCGTTGGGATCACCGCTCCTGGCGAAGTTGATCCAATAGGATCGCATGCGGCCTGCGGCCTCGCGATCGCCTCGCGAGAAGATGCCCGCTCCCGGTACGCCTTCCACACCGAAGATGAACTGCAGCTCCCGCCCGTGTCCGCCCTCGGGGTTGGCGCGCCGAAACTCAGGCACATAGGCGAAGCGATAGCGAAACGTCGCCGCACCGCGTGCGGCATGCAGGCGAGCCAGCAATCTTGCGGGCTCGGAAAAGATCTTGTCGGTATAGAACCGTGCCGCACGCTCCAAGGGCGTCGCGAGGTCGGGATAGAGCCCGCGCAGCTCGTCGCTCGTGATGCCCGAGGATGCGAGCTCCTCCTTGATCTCGAGCTCACCGTCGAAACCGGTCTCGTCATCGTTCGAGCCGATGATCAGGGCGATGCGGCTTTGATGTCCGGCCGCAAAGCCCGTGGCAATATCCTCGGCCACCAGATGTCCGTCCATCATCGGCGCGAAGCTGCGCCGCGATGTCTTCAAGAGTCCGCTCTCGGCGGCAAGCAGACCTCGCCGTTCGGCAGCGCGCGCATCCGCCTGTGGTCCAAGCGCCGCCACGAACTGCCGGCCTACAGCCTCCGCCTCCTGCGCCGAGCGCAGCCGCGCGCGACCGGGGATCGATTGCAGAATGGCCTTCTGGAAGAGACCCTGCGATTGCGCAGACAGCATCAGAAGCGCGATCGACGTCGCACCTGCATCGCTGCCAAACAAGGTGACGTTACCTGGATCGCCGCCGAACGCGGCGATGTTGTCGTGAACCCATCGAAGCGCGGCGACCTGGTCCATCAGCCCGTAATTACCGGAGCCGTCTTCCGACAGCGCGGGATGAGCGAGCCAGCCGAGCGCACCGAGGCGATAGTTCACGGTAACCACGATGAGACCGGCCTGCGCCAGCCTGGCGCCATCGTACAGCCGCTCATTCGCGGTGCCGCTGCTGAAGCCGCCGCCGTGGATGAACATCATCACCGGCAGCGGGCCATCGACCCCGAAGGGACGAAACACGTTCAGCGTGAGACAATCTTCGCTCGAGGCCGCCAACGAGAGCTGAAGGCACGGCGCGCCATAGTCGTAGGCGGTCCGCATCTCCGAACTTTCGGGCGTCGGCTGCGGGGCCCGCCAGCGCAGTGCGCCGACCGGCGGCGCCGCATAGGCCAGTCCCCTAAACGAGGCCACCTCGCCTGCGACGGCGCCGAGCATCTGTCCTTCACGCGTCAGCGCGAACGGAAACTGTCCGACCGGCTGGGCGATGGCCGAAGCGGCGCCATGCAAAACGCAAACAGCGAGAAGTGAAAGCAGGAAACGCATCTTTGGGGCATCTCGATGCGCGGACGGTTTCCTGCAGGTTACGTCCGCGGCCGTCAGAGAGGCAAGCCTCGCGCGACCTAACCGCCCTTGGCGATGAGTTCTGCCAGCGCGTGGCGCGCGACGATGCCGAGCTCGCCGAGCGTGGAATGGCCCGCCCGTGCTGCCTCGATCAGGCGCTCGGCGATGAACCTGCGGCTGTCATGATCGCCGCCATGCGGCAGTTGGCGGCACGTCTCCTCCAGGACGACGTCCATGTTCGCTTTGGTTCGCTCACTCAACTCTGGCATGGACGCTCGGTCGCTACGCGTGGCTTGTAACCGCAAGCATACACAGACGGATCGGACATGATTACCCCGGGTAATCACGGCCATTGTGCATCGCGATGCGTGTAGCGCCGCAGGATTCACGTGGCCATGATGCCGCCCAAACGACCACCGAAGATTGCACTTGCTGTGATGACAAGCTGAACCTGCGGCGATAGCCTGCCGGCAAAACAAAACATACGGGAGGAATGCGATGCCTGACGCAATGGTTGCTACACGTGCCTCCGACGAACGCGGAACCGCTCAGCAGGTCGATGTCGCCGTGGTCGGCGCCGGCTTTGCCGGCCTCTATCTCCTGCATCGCCTGCGCAAGGCCGGCCTCAAGGCAGTCGGCCTCGAAGAGGCCGGCGATGTCGGCGGCACCTGGTACTGGAACCGCTATCCGGGCGCCCGCTGCGACATCCAGACCATCGATTACAGCTACACCTTCGATCCGGAGCTCGAGACGGCCTGGACCTGGTCGGAGAAATACGCGACCCAGCCCGAGATCTTGCGCTATCTCGGCTTCGTCGCCGACCGCTACGATCTCAGGCGCGACATCCGCTTCGGGACCAAGGTCACCGAAGCCAGATGGGACGAGAAGGCCGAGCGCTGGCTCATCAGCACCGACAAGGGCGCACCGGTCTCCTGCCGCCATTACATCATGGCCACCGGCTGCCTTTCGGCGCCGAAGCCGCCGGAGATCGACGGCGTCAAGGATTTCAAGGGCGAGGTCTACTTCACCGGACGCTGGCCGCATGACGGCGTCAACCTTGCGGGTAAGCGGGTGGCCGTGATCGGCACGGGCTCCTCGGCCATCCAGTCGATCCCGCTGATCGCCGAGCAGGCCGCACACCTCACCGTATTCCAGCGCACGCCGAACTTCGCACTGCCCGCGCATAACGGCCCGGCGCCGTCGGACCGGATGAGCCTGCTGCAAAGCGATCGCGCGGCCTATCGCGAGCAGGCGCGCCAATCGATGGCCGGCGTGCCCTATCCGCAGCAGACCGTCGTGAGCTGGCAGCTCAGCGATGCCGAGCGTCGTGAGCGGTTCGAACGCGCCTGGGCGGCCGGCGACCTCGTTCACATCCTGACGCAGCTCTGGGCCGACCAGGCCGTCGACATCGACGGCAACAGGATCGTCCAGGACCTGATCCGCGAGAAGATCCGCGCCGCGGTGAAGGACCCCGAGACCGCCGCAGCGCTGATGCCGGACGATCATCCCTTCGGCGCCAAGCGCCCCTGCCTCGACACCAATTACTACGCCACCTACAACCGGCCGAACGTCACGCTGGTCAATCTGCGCCAGGAGCCGATCAAGACGATCACGGCCGGCGGCATCACCACGGCCAAGCGCAGCATCGACGTCGACGTCATCGTGTTCGCCACCGGCTTCGACGCCATGACCGGCGCGATCCGCGCCGTGCATCCGATCACCGGCCGCGGCGGCAAGTCGCTCACCGACGTTTGGGCGCAGGGGCCGCAGAGCTATCTCGGCCTCACGGTCGAGGGTTTCCCGAACTTCTTCATGATCACCGGCCCAGGCAGCCCGTCGGTGCTGTCGAACATGGCGGTGTCGATCGAGCAGCATGTCGACTGGGTGGTCGACCGCCTGGCCGCGCTGCGCGATGCCGGCTTCGCCACGATGGAGCCGACCGAGACGGCGCAGGCCGGCTGGAACAGGCACATGGCCGACTGCGCGACGCTGACGCTGCACCGGCTCGCCAACACCTGGTACACGGGCGCCAACGTGCCCGGCAAGGTGCAGGGCCTGATGCCCTATACCGGCGGTGTCGGGCCCTATCGCAGCATCTGCGACGAGGTGGTCAGCCGCGGCATGCTCGGCTTCAAGCTCACCGGCCCTGATGGCGCCACGCAGTGCAATGACGGCGAGGTGGTGCGCCTGCAGCCGGACGTGCGGCTGGTGCTCAACCTGCTGGCGTCGCTCAACCTGCCGCAGATCGAGTCGATGGGCGCGGATGGCGCTCGCGCCTTCGTCAACGAGTTCAACAAGGGCCGGCCTGCGGGACGGCCGATCGGCGACATCGTCGACGGCACCCTGCCCGTCGCCGACGGCGCGCTGCCCTACCGTGTCTACAAGCCGGCAACGCCGGGACCGCATCCGGTCGTGGTCTATTTCCACGGCGGCGGCTGGGTGCTCGGCGACGAGCAGTCGGACGAGCCGTTCTGCCGCGACATGGTGCGGCGGACCGGCATGATGTTCGTCAGCGTCGGCTATCGCCACGCGCCCGAGCATCGCTTCCCGACCGCGGCCGAAGACGGCTATGCCGCGACACGCTGGATCGCCGAGCACGCCACCGAGATCGGCGGCAAGCCGGGCCCGGTGCTGGTCGCGGGCTGGAGCGCCGGCGGCAACATCGCCGCCGTCACCTGCCAGCTCGCGCGCGACCGCGGCGGGCCCGAGATCGCCGGCCAGCTCCTGATCTGCCCGGTCACCGACTGCAGCTTCGACCGTCCCTCCTACAACGACAATGCGACGGGCTATTTCCTGACGCGCTCGCTGATGTACTGGTTCTGGGACCTCTACTGCTCACCGGCGGACCGCACCGATCCGCGCGTCTCGCCGCTCCGCGGCAAGGTCGCCGGGCTGCCGCCGGCCCTCGTCGCCACCTGCGAGTTCGATCCCCTGCGGGACGAAGGCATCGCCTATGCCGAGGCGATGGCGGCCGCGGGCGTCCCGGTCGAGCAGCTCAGGGCGCACGGCCATTTCCACTCGTCCTTCGCGATGGTGGACGTGGTGATCACCGGCGCGCCTGGCCGGGTGCAGATGGCCGAGGCGTTGCGGCGGTTCGCCGGGCTGCCGCCGGAGATCAGCAGCAGCGACGAACACAGCCATGGTCATGTCAGTCCGGGGCACCGGATCGCGGCGGCCGCGAGCTGAAGGCGACGTGCGGACCGCCGGGAACTTTTTCCCGACGACTGCGTTATATCCGGTGCATTGAGATGCAGCGACAGGTGTGAGCCCCGGCACACAAGACCGCGTGCTGGGGCATTTCTTGCGTGAGGCGGGGCGATGGGGGACGTTGTTTCGGAGTCAAAGGTCGATTTCGGCGCGCTCGCGGTGCTTTATAAATGGCCGTCGCTTGCCAACCAGCGTCAGCCGGACCGCAAGCCGTACCAGGTGAGCGAGGGCACGCTCGACGAATGCATCTCGGCGTTCATCGAGAAGCCGGCGGCGACCAGGCATCTCTATGAGATTCATACGGCGGCGCAGCCGCCGCTGGTCACCGATGTCCTCTCGCCCGAGCACGTCATCGAGCTATCGCGCTGGAGAGAATTTCTCTGATTGCGTGCAGATGCCGAAGCTGCACGTGCACGGCAAGCGTCTCGCACACCCACAGGAACCTTCGTCCGACTCTTCCCGTTAACGGGGATCGGAAGCCAAGGCGTGAGTGTCTGAGATGCTTGGAGCTGGCGTGCCATCCCCGGTCGTGCCCTACGGTGCAGACCAGACCCTGTTCGTGGTGATCGACCGCCGCGACGAGGCGACTGAAATCCGCATCGAGCGGAGTGATCTCGAAGCCACGATCCGCGAGTTCGTCGCCGGCTGCTTCAACGACCCCATCAAGGTGATCTCGTTCAACACGCTCGAACACTGGATGAAGGACATCTCGACCGATGTCGCCGGCGAGATCAAGGCGCGCTGCGAGATCGACGGCCTGGAGCTGCCCGACTATCTCAGCGACTTCGTCGAGCGCCATAGCTGAGGGGGCGTGATCCAATCGCTCCGACAAGGACGCGAGGAGCGGAAGCGCGCCGGGCTGGCTTGCGGGACTACGCGCTGCGGCGCTTGCCGGCGATGACCTCGATCTCGCGGCGGCGCTCACCGGCAAAGGTCAGGAGCCTTTCGATCGTCATCGTATCCGTGATCCGTTTGGCGAGCCGCTCGGCGCGCGCCGCCTGATCTTCGAGATACTGGATCGTGTTCAAACGCCGCCTCCCCAAAAGCCCCGAATTGTCGGACAGGTATGGTGCGACAGAGCAACTAACAGCCGGTTAAGCGCCGCGATGGTGCGAGCTCATTGCACGACCTCGAGCCGGACATTGGTGATGCCCTTGTCGACCATGCCGAGCGCCTCGGCCGCGGAAGGGGAAATGTCGACCACACGCCCGCGAATATAGGGCCCGCGATCGTTGACCCTGACCGTGACGAAACGACCGGAGTTGGTATCGGTGACGCGCAACTTGGTGCCGAACGGCAGGCTGGGATGCGCCGCGGTCAACTCGTTCTTGTCGAACTTCTCGCCGCTCGCGGTCTCGGTATCGGAATAGAAGCTGGCGATGCCATGCGAAGCGGTCTGCTTCGCATCACCGGCGGGAAGACGCGCCCGGCTGATCGGGCGTGAATGCAGCGCCGCCACTTTGTGCGGACGCTCCACCGCGGCTTGGCGGCTGGCGCCGGCGAGATCGGCCTTCTGGCGGCCGACGGGGGATTGCGCGCAGGCGGCAAGCGAGGCGGCGGCGGCGATGGCCAGCAACAGCCGGCATGAGGTTGCGAAGGAAATCCGGGCAGTTTCGGCACGTGCAATACGAGACATGGTACGCCCTCCGAACGGCCGGATTTTCGGTGGGCAATCGGGGCAGAACCTTGTCGGAACAAAAGCGGTGCTGAGGCCGCCGCCGTTTCGCGCCGGCCTGTGACGATTCCACCACAGTGAGGCGTACCGAAAAGGGACAGGCCACCAGAGGTGGCCGGCCAATCCGCTGTCTCAGTAATGCGGCTCGTACATCCGGGACTGCACCAGGGCCTTGACGTCATTGGGGGCCGGTCCGTCCGCTAGCCCGCGCTGATAGGCGACGTCCGCGACGGCCGCGGCGATGCGGATGGAGACCTCGCGGATGCGCGGCAGCGCCGGATAGAGACTGCCCTGCGCGAGGTCGTCCTTGCCGACGCAATCGGCAAGCGTATGGGCGGCCGCCATGAACATCTCGTCGGTCACGAGGCGCGAGCCGCTGGCGATGACGCCAAGGCCGACGCCGGGGAAGATGTAGGAGTTGTTGCCCTGGCGCGGGACGAACGTGCGGCCATTGAGCTTCACCGGGTCGTACGGGCTGCCGCAGGCGAACAGCGCGCGGCCGGCGGTGTAGCGATAGGCATCCTCCGCCGAGCATTCCGCCTTCGACGTCGGATTGGAGAGCGCGAACACGATCGGCTGCGCGTTGAGCTCGGCCATGGTCTTGAGAACCTCGGGCGTGAAGGCACCGCCGACCGCGGCGACACCGATGATCGCCGTCGGCTTCAGCGTCTTGATCGCGGTGAGAAAGTCGGAGATCGGCGCCTGGTCGGCATGAGCATAGCGCAGCTTGTGGCCGGATAGGCCTTCGCGACCGCCGACGACGAGGCCGCGGGAATCCACCAGCCAGTTGCGCCGGAGCGCTTCGGCCTCCGTTGCGCCCTCCGCCATCATGGCGGAGACCACGAGATCGGCGATGCCGGTCGCCGCCTCGCCCGCACCGAGGAACAAGATGCGCTGGTCGGCGAGCTTGCCGCCGGAGATGCGCAGCGCCGAGAACAGGCCGGCGAGCGCCACCGCCGCGGTGCCCTGGATGTCGTCGTTGAAGACGCAGGCTTCGTCGCGATATTTGTGCAACAGCTTGAACGCCGAATGGTTGGCGAAATCCTCGAACTGGATCAGCACGCCCGGAAACGTCTGTCGCGCTGCTTGCATGAACTCGTCGACGAAGCTGTCATAGGCTTCGCCCGTGAGCCGCCGCTCGCGCAGGCCGAGATAATAGGGATCGTTCAACAGCTCTTCGTTGTTGGTACCGACGTCGAGAACGATCGGCAGGCACGCTTCCGGATGCACGCCGGCGCAGGCTGAATAGAGCGACAGCTTGCCGACGGGAATACCCATGCCGTTGGCGCCGAGATCGCCAAGTCCCAGAATGCGCTCGCCATCGGTGACGACGATCAGCTTGGCCTGATAGGGCCAGTTCTTCAGCAGCTCGGCGATCTGGCCGCGGTCACGCGAGGAGATGAACATGCCGCGCGGCCGCTGGAAGATCAGACCGTATTTCTGGCAGGCGAGCCCGACCGTCGGCGTGTAGATGATCGGCTGGATCTCGTCGATATTGTCGACGACGACGCGGAAGAACAGCGCCTCGTTGCGGTCATGCAACGCGTTCAGCGCGACGTATTTCTCCAGATCGGTCGGCAGCGTGCGCAGATTGGTGAGGACGCGCTGAGCCTGCGTCTCCATCGTCAGCACGCAAGGCGGCAGGAGGCCGCGCAGGCCGAGTGCGTCGCGCTCGGATTCCGTGAAAGCGGTGCCCTTGTTGAGCAAGGGATCGCGCAACAGCGACATGCCTTGCGGCGGATTGGACGACGTCGATTGGGCAACGACCCGGGCAGGTCTATTCACGAATTCCCCCAAGGAGCTTCACATTGAACGGCGGACATTGTCGGCCAGCGCACCAACGAGATCAAGGACGTAGAGAGCAAGGTATCGATTGTGATCTCGCACCGCAGCGAGATTGTCGCGAACGACTAGTAATCGCGCGATAAAGGGTTAATGGCGGGGCGACGCTCTCCTCATGGTAGGTACTAAGAGCAGCGCCCCCACTCTCCGCTCGTCATTCCGGGGCGCGCGTCAGCGCGAACCCGGAATCCATCGGGCCGCGGAGACGGTGGCGCAATGGATTCCGGGTTCGCGACTTCGTCGCGCCCCGGAATGACGAGAAGACCTTCGGGATGCGGCGCCGCGCGCAGCTATTCCGGCTTGATGTTGGCCGCCTTCACGATCGGCCACCATTTCGCGGTCTCGGCCTTCTGGAAAGCCGCGAGCGCCGCCGGCGTCTGCTGGTCGGGCGGTGGTATCTCCTGTCCCAATTCGGCAAAGCGCCGCTTGACCGCGGCATCTGCAAGCACGGCGACGATGGCTGCGTTGAGCTTGGCCACGATCTCCTTCGGCGTGTTCTTCGGTGCCCAGATGCCGTGCCAGTAGGAAATATAGAGCCCGGGCAAGCCGGCTTCGTCGACGGTCGGGATATCGGGGGCGGACGCAAGCCGCGTCGGCGAGGTCACCGCGAACGCCTTGATCGCGCCGCTCTTGACGTGTGCCAGCGAGTTCGCCGCCTGATCGAACATGATGTCGATCTGCCCGGCGACGAGATCGATCATGGCGGGCCCTGCACCACGATAGGGCACGAACTGGAAGTCGGTGCCGGTCTTGTCCTTGAAGAAGACGGCGGCGACGTGGGCTCCTGTGCCCGCCCCCGAGGTGCCGGCGGTGGCCTTGCCGGAATTGGCCTTCAGCCAGGCAATCAGCCCCTTGAGATCGTTCGCCTCGAGCGACGTCCGGCCGACGATGAGCTGCGTGCCCATCGCGATCATTGCAACCGGCTCGAAGTCGTCCACGACGTCATAAGGCAGCTTGAGGATCGCACCGTTCAGCACATGCGTGCCCCAATGACCGATCGTGATCGTGGTGCCGTCAGGCGTTGCGCGCGCGACGCGGGCGCCGGCGATGCTGCCCGAGGCGCCGGCCACGTTCTCGACCACGACCGTGGTGCGCAGCTCGGCGGCAATCCGCTCCGACAGGATCCGCGCCAGCGTATCGGTCGGACCGCCCGCCGCGAACGGTACGATGAGGGTCATGGGGCGCGAGGGGGACGGCTGCGCCTGACCCGGCGCCGTCCACGCTGCAGAGCCGGCCAACGCGCACAAGACGATCACATGGCCGCGCAAGACGGCCCATAGCCCTCGTGTCATTCCACCCACCCATTGTCGTCGCCCGCATGTTGGCAGCGGGCTGCAGGCAGAGTGAACGCTGCCGGGTGGATGGAGGCAAGCCGGAAATTTCCCGCCGGGCGACTATCCGGCCGCCCGCCTCGGCGTCAGATGAGCCGAGCCGTCTGCCGACGGCGCGATATGCATCAGGATGGTCTGGGTGGCGGATGCGACGTCGATGCCGTTCTGCTGGAAGCGCAGCTTCATGCGGCGGTAGAATTCGCGCTGGACCGGCCAGCGGCCGGCCTCGGTGCAGCGGATCTGGCCGACGATCGTCACCATCGCGCCGTCGACCTTGTCGATACCCCACAGATCGAGGTCGCCGCGGATCAGCGCGCGGAATTCGGGCTCGCGGCGCATCTCGTCGACGATGTCCTTGAGGATCTGGCCGGCGCGGTCGGTGTCTTCCTTGTAGGCGACGTTGACGCTGACCGAGGCGTTGCCGGCGCCGCGGCTGGCATTGGTAATGGTCGTGACCGCGCTGAACGGCACGATGTGCACCGCGCCGTCGCCTGCGCGCAGGCGGATGGTGCGGATCGAGACGTTCTCGACCACGCCCGAGAGGCCGGAGACGCTGACATTGTCGCCGACCTGCACGGTGTTCTCCAGCAGCAGGAACAGACCGGTGATGAGGTCCTGCACCAGCTTCTGCGAGCCGAAGCCGATGGCGATGCCGACGATGCCGGCCCCCGCGAGCAACGGCGCGACGTTGACGCCGATCTCGCTCAGCGTCGTGAGGCCGACCACGGTGGCGATCAGGCAGAGCAGCGCGGTGCGCAGCATCGGCTGGAAGGTGCGCAGGCGGGCGGCACGGGCATAGTGGCCGTCCCGCGACAGCGCGTTGATCTGGCGGTCGAGCAGCGCGTTGCTGGCTTCCCAAATCGCCGCAGCTATGAGGACGGCGACGCCGATCGTCACCACGGCCGAGATCAACCGGCTGCCGATCTGGCCGCCATAGAACCAGACGATGGCGTCCACGCCCCAGACCTCGAGCACGGCCACGAAGCCGATGAAGACGATCGCGCCGGAGACGATCTTGCGCAGCAGCGGCAGGTAGCGATTGGCGCGGATCTCGAGGCCCGGAAAGCGCTGGAGGATCTCCGGCTTGATGCGGAAGCCACGGTCGATCAGGCTCAGCGTCAGCATGATGGCGACGCGCGTGATCACTGCGACCACGATGGTGCCGACGAAATACTGGAGCAGCAGCGAATAGCCGTTGCGGATGTTGAGCGCCCACACCGCCCAGAGCGCAAGATCGAGCGCGATCGCAAGATAGTGCCAGCCGCCGGCGACGCGGTTGCGCAGCCGCGCCGCGAGTCCCGCCTGGTCGGCCGGCGCGCGAATGGCGTCCGCGACCTGGCGGCGACACTGCAGGATGATGACGACGATGAAGAGATGTACGACCAGCATCACCATGCGGAGCAGCGCGGCGTAACCGGCACGATGCAGGCCAAGCAGCAGCGCCACGTTGGCGAAGGCGATGCCTGATACGCCGACGCCGACGATGCGGCGCGCCCAGATCTCGACATAGGCCGCGGTCTCGGCCCTGACGGGAAACAGGCCGAACGGCCCCGCCAGCGCACGGATCACGCAGATGAGCCCGCGCGAGAACGCATAGGCGTTGGCAACCGCGAGGATCACGAGGCGGACGGTCGTGGGCTCACCGATCTCCGTTCCGAGCAATGCGGTGGAGACGCCCATGAAGACGAACACCGGAAGCAGTTCGAGCACGAGGCGTCCAAGCACGAAAGGCAGCCGCAGCACGACCTGCCAGATCCGCGCCAGGCCGTGGCGGCGCTTTTGCAATTCGGGTGCCGGCGTCACATCGGCGACTGACGACGGCGGATCAGCGATGGGCAGCGCCTGCGACGGCAGGCCCGCCATCTGCGGCACGCGTCCTTCCAGAAATGCGACCGGACGCCGGATCAGGCGGAAGAGCACCCATTCGGACGCTAGCGCGCAACCGAGCACCAGTGTGAGCTTCCAGGCAATCTCGATCAGGAGATTGTAGGCCGCAGGATCGTTCGCGGTCCGCACGATCCAGTAATAGAACGCCGGGAAATGCGTCAGCGTCCGCGCCACGCTGGCGATCTCGCTCGAGATCGCGCCGATCTCCTCCGACACCGTGAGCAGGAGCTGCGCACCGAGGCCGTCGGCAGCGAGCGGGATGGGCGACTTCTGGTCGGACGCTGGCGCTTGCGGACCAGACGCATTGGCGATCGTGCGCAGCGTATCGATCATCTGCGCACGTTTCTTGTCGTCCTGGAGCGTCTCCAGCGCACGCTTGGCTTCCTCGGGCGACAACGCGACGGCACCGTTCGCGGCCGGCGTCTCGGCGCGGGCGACGGAGGGAGATGAGATCGCGAGGAAGAGAGCGGCGAGGAGCGCCGGGACGATCTTATGCGACACGCGGATTCCCTGAAAAAATGAATGCGACACGCGGTGCCGTGGCCGTCACCGCGCAAAGCGCATGCGTCATGTCGGATTGCCGCTATTCGCCCGTCGCCTGTGTCGGAAGTTGGCCGAGGAGACGACAATCTCTTGGCATTTGCCGCAGTGCGAAGATGGGGCTCTTCAGCCCAGCGCGGCGCGATCGGTCATTCCGCGGGACTTTCAGCAGCTTGTGCGGCAGATGGCCGGGACAAGCGCGGCCAAGACGGTGTGGAATCCGACGCGAGCCACGTCCACTCGTCATACGCGATCGCTCCCGTCATTCCGGGCGTCGGCCCGGAATGACGGCGAGGAGGAGGAGAAAGGAGGATGTCAACGCACCTGTCGCGGCCGGCCTGATCACGGCCATCCGACACGATCGGTGAGCAAAATACAGCGCCGGGAAGGTAGGGGCTTTGCCTCACTGATGCAGCCCGCTAAACCTTGACCCGGCGTGCCGTTCGCGGTTTTCGCCGCTATGCGATAGTCCGAACGAGCTCCATCGCACTTAACGCGGCTGGATTTGCGGAGGTGGAGTCATAGACCTCCCCTTGCTCATGAGGTGGACGTTGCGCGTCGCTTGTTTGCGACCATGGCCATGCTCCTCCTGTGACACAAGACTGTCAAGCGGGATCAATCGGGAGAGAGATCACAATTGGACGCACGAGTTCCGCGCCGGGCAAAGCAGGGGGAGGTCAATTCGATTCGCAAAATCAGCAGCCACATGACGCCCCAGCAAGCCATTGATTTCGCTACGCCCGGCTACTGTGCATGGGGTTGTTTTCGCAATTATTGTCTCCGGCCTAAAGAAACATGTCGGCCAGGTCGGCCGTCGAGGACGTCCCGACCCGGTCGAAATTGCGCGCCAGCCAGCTTTGCGCAGCCGCGCGGCCCTCATCGCGCAGGCGGCACAACAGGCTCCATTCGGGATGGAATTGCGTGGCCGTGCCGAGCTGCGACATCAGCTGATCGTTGCCGATCCAATGCATGTACATGCGGCTGTGTCTCGCGCTGTCGAGCTCGCCATCGTCGATCAACCGCGTGGCGAAGGCGATCGCACGCATCTCGCGCATCAGAGACGAATTGAAGCTGATCTCGTTGATGCGGTGGAGGACGTCGGCGGCACTGGTCGGCAGCTCGTCGCGACGGATCGCGGTGACCTGCACGATGACAACGTCATGACTGCCCTTGCGGTAGATCAGCGGATAGATCGCGGGATTGCCGAGATAACCGCCATCCCAGTAATGCTCGCCGTCGATCTCGACGGCCTGGAAATAGGGCGGCAGGCAGGCCGAGGCCAGCACGGACTCTGCGGTGAGATGCGGGCTCTGGAACACCTTGATCTTGCCGGTGCGGACATTGGTGGCGTTGAGAAACAGCGCTGGCGACTCAGGCGCGGAATTGAGCCGGTCGAAATCGACGACGCGCTGCAAGAGCGAGCGCAGCGGATTGATGTGGAAGGGATTGAGCAGGTTCGGCGGCAGCGTGTGCGTCAGCGTGTGGATGAAGGCGTGAACCGGATGATATTCCGGCGGCAGCTTGAGCGCCTGGATCCACTGGTTGAGCGGCGAGAGCAGATCGTACGCCATGTCCATGCGCGACACTTCGTACCAGAAAGCGTGCAGGTTCTCCCGCGCCGCCTCCGCGCCTCCGTTCGCCATGCCGGAGGCCATGGCAACTGCGTTCATCGCACCGGCGCTGGTGGCGCTGATTGCCTCGATCCCGAGCCTGCCGTCCTCCAGCACATGGTCGAGCACGCCCCAAACGAAGGCGCCGTGCGCGCCGCCGCCCTGGAGCGCGAAGCTGACGTTCTTCCGGTCCGCGGTCCTACTGGCTGTCACGTTGCTCGCTTCCTGCCCCCTTTTTCTTCCTTCTCCAGCGCCCTGCGCACCGCGTCGAATTCCCGCAGCGAGGCCTTGTCGGCGTGCGGGAAGCGCAAGTCGAGCTTTTCGAGCGCCGCATTGATGACCGAGCCGATCACGACGCGGGCGAACCATTTGTGGTCGGCGGGCACGACATACCAGGGCGCGTAAGGCGTGGCGGTGTGCCGGACGATGTCCTGATAGACCGCCTGATAGCGTGGCCACAGCGCGCGCTCCTCGATGTCGCCCATCGAGAACTTCCACTGCTTGGCCGGCTCCTCCAGCCGGTCGAGGAAGCGCTCGCGCTGCTCGTCCTTGGAAATGTTGAGGAAGAATTTCAACACCACGGCGCCGCTGCGGCAGAGGTAGCGCTCCCAGGCGGAAATATCCTCGAACCGCTCCTTCCAGATGTTCTTGGTGACGAGCCTCGGCGGCAGCTTTTCCTTGGCGAGGATCTCCGGGTGCACGCGCGTCACCAGGCATTCCTCGTAATGGGAGCGGTTGAAGATGCCGATATGGCCGCGCTCGGGCAGCGCGACGGCGTGACGCCAGAGGAAATCGTGGTCGAGCTCCTTGCTGCTCGGCGCCTTGAAGGCATGGACTTCGCAGCCCTGCGGGTTGATGCCCTCGAAAATCGCCTTGATCGCGCTGTCCTTGCCGCCGGCATCCATGGCCTGGAACACGATCAGGAGCGACCAGCGGTCCTGGGCGTAGAGCTTTTCCTGAAACCCGATCAGCCGCTTCTTGTTGGCCTCGAGGATCGCTTGCGCCTTCTCCTTGTCGAGATCACCTTTCTCGTCGGTCTTGTGCGCCTTGAGATGAAACTTGCCCGACCCATCATAGCGGAATGGCGTGATGTAGCGGTCAAGTTCCTGGGCGAGCGACTGGGACGGCTTCTTGCTCATGAGCGCGGGACACCTTGCGTTGCGGCTTCAATCGGTCGAGCACGCTACCAAGGATGCCCTTGGGAAGGAATATGATGAAAAGCACCAGCAGCACGCCATAGACGAGATTGTCCCAGCCGACCGCCTTGGTGCCGAAGCCGATGCGAAGGGATTCCGCCAGGAGGATGGTGATTACGGCGCCGAAGGTCGGTCCGAGCGAGACGAACAGACCGCCGACGATGGCCGCGAACACCATCTGGAGCGACACCGCGATGCCGCTGACCGTGTCCGGCGTGATGAACATCTGGTACTGGCAGTAGATCGCGCCCGCCAGCGCCGTCATCACCGCGCTGAGCAGCGTGATCTTCAGCTTCTCCGCGGTGACGTCGACGCCGGCGGCGGCGGCGGCGTCCTCGTCCTCCGAAATCGCCTCCAGGGCGTACCGCGCCATGCTGCGGTCGACCCAATGCCAGACCACGATGCCGAAAAGCCAGACCCCGAGCGCGATCAGGTACCAGGTCGTCTTGTCGTCGAACTGCAGCGCCAGCAGCCTGTTGCCTGTTGCCCGGTTCGGCGTATAGCCCAGCGAGCCGCCGGTGTAGTCGCGCGTTGCCGTGATGACCTGGAGCACGATGCCTGACAGCGCCAGCGTCACCAGCACGAAATAGTGCCCGGTGATGCGGAAACGGAAGCAGGGATAGCCGACGATCAGCGCCAGCGCGCCGGCCGCGACCATGCTGACGGGAATGCCGATCCAGGGCGACACGCCGAGATGATTCCACAATAGCGCGGTGACATAGGCGCCGATCCCCATGAAGCCGCCATGGCCCAGCGAAACGAGGCCGAACCGCCCCATCATCGACCACGACGTATAAGCGAACGACCAGATCAGGATCAGCACCAGGATGTGCAGATGATAGGGATCGCGATAGACGAAAGGAAGCGCAACCAGCGCCGCCAATCCGATCCCCCAGGCTGCGAGCCGCCCCTGTCCCATCATCGGCGCCTCGCAAGCAGGCCCGCGGGCCGGATGAACATCATGACGATGAAGAAGGCGAAGGCGAGCACGTAGCCCCATTCGAGATCGGAGAACAGGCCGCCGAGCGAGATGATCTCGGCGAAGACGAACGCGGCGATGAAGCCGCCGATGAAATTGCCGAGGCCGCCGAGCACGCAGATCAGGAAGGTGATCGGCCCGAAGGAGAGACCGACGAAGGGGTGCACGTCATATTGCAGCACCAGCAGGCAGGCCGCGAGCCCGGCCAGCGCGCCGCCGAGCGCGGAGGTGATGAGATAGATCCGCCTGGTGTCGACACCCATCAGCGCCATGATCTGGCGGTCCTGCGAGATGGCGCGGATGGCGGTGCCGGTGAAGGTCCGCGTCATGAACAGGTAGACGGCGACCATGCCGACCAGCGCGGCTAGGAACGACAGCAGCCGCGCGTAGCTGAAATTCATGTCGCCGAAGGCGAGCACCGGCAGGCGGATGCCGAGATTGCGGAAGTCGATGCCGAAGGCAACGGTGGCAAAGCTCTGCAGCACGAACAGAACGCCGCCGGTCGCGAGCAACTGGTTGATCGGCGGCGCGGTGAGCAACGGCGCGATCACGAGGTAGTGCAAGGCGGCGCCGAGGAGCGCGACCAACAGGATGGTAAACGGCGCTGCGACGAAATAGCTGACGCCGTAAACCTGCACCATGAAGTACATGGCGTACATGCCGATCATCACGAGCTCGGCGTAACAGATCCAGGTTACGTCGATCACGCCGAAGATCAGATTGAGTCCGAGCGCGAGCAGTGCCAGCACGCCGCCGAGCAGGATGCCGTTGATGACGGCTTCCAGCAGGTAGATGTCGAAAATATCCAGGAACGCCTGCATGCCCATCACACCCCGAGATACGCTTCCTTGACGGTGTCGCTCGCCAGCATCTCGGCCGATGTGCCGGACGCCCTGATGGTCCCCGCCTCGATCAGATAGGCGCGATCGACCACCTTCAGCACCTGCTGCACGTTCTGCTCGACGATCAGCACGGTCAGCCCGCTGGCGCGGATCCGCTTCACCAGTTCGAACACCTGCTGCACCACGACCGGCGCAAGGCCCGCCGACGGCTCGTCGAGCAGCAGCAGCTTGGGGTTGGACATCATCGCGCGGCCGATCGCGCACATCTGCTGCTCGCCGCCGGACATGGTGCCCGCCATCTGGTGGCGGCGTTCCTTCAGGCGCGGAAACAGGTCGAACACGACCTCGAGCCGCTCGGCATAGTGCTCGCGCGCCCCCTTCATGAAGGCGCCCATCTTGAGGTTGTCGTCGACCGTGAGCTGCGGAAACAGCCGCCGGTTCTCCGGTACATGCGCAATGCCGAGGCTGACGATCTTGTGCGGCGGCGTCGCCACGACGTCGACACCTTCCATCCGGATTGATCCGCGCGAGGGCCGGATCAGGCCGGAGATGACGCGCATCAGGGTCGTCTTGCCGGCGCCGTTGGGGCCGATCACGCCGACGGCTTCACCGGCATTGACGTCGAGACTGACGTCGAACAGCGCCTGGAACGTGCCGTAACCGGCATTGACGCCGCGGAGCTCCAGCATCGGCTAACCTCCCGCGCGGCGGCGCGCTTCGGCGGCCGCGGCTTGCGTGGTCTCGGCATCGGTGCCGAGATAGACCTCGATGACGCGCGGATCGCCCGCGACCGCGCTTGGCAGGCCCTCCGAGATCTTCTCGCCGTGATCGAGCACCATGACGCGGTCGACGACCCGCATCAGGACGCCCATGATGTGCTCGACCCAGATGATGGTGATGCCGAGCTCGTCGCGGATGTTGCGCAGCATGTCGGCCGCCTGGTCCATCTCGGCCTCGTCGAGCCCGCCGAGGCTTTCGTCCGCGAGCAACAGCTTTGGCGCGGTGGCGAGCGCCTTGGCCAGCTCGAGCTTCTTCAGACCGGCGGCACCCAGGCCATCGACGCTCGCATGGCGATCGGTCGGCAGGCCGACCATCGCCAGCGATCGCTCGGCCGCTTCCTCCGCCTTGATACGGCTGTGGCGGCCCTGGCCGTAGAAACCGGCGAGCGCGACATTCTCGAAGATGGTCAGGCGGCGGAAAGGCCGAGGAATCTGGAAGGTGCGGCCGATGCCGCGGTTGATGATCCGGTGCGGCGCAAGGCCCGCGACCTCGTGCCCGGCAAACAGGATCGATCCGGAGGTCGGCGCCAGCGTACCCGAGAGCATGTTGAAGATCGTGCTCTTGCCCGAGCCGTTGGGGCCGATCAGACCGAGGATCTCGCCCTGATCGACCTTGAACGACACGTTGTTGACGGCGGTGAAGCCACCAAACCGCTTCACCAATCCGTTCACTTCCAGCACCGTCGCTCTCCGCCGCTACTGGTTGCTGTAGGTGGTGCCCTTCGGCAGCGGCAGCACGGCCTCGCGCTGCGCCTGGCTCTTCGGCCACACCACATGGGACTTGTCGTCGACGTACTGGATCACGACGGGGAACGAGCGCTCGTTCTGCCCGGCCATCGGCGAGCCCTCGCCGTGGAATTTGACGCCGAAGCCGAGCATGGTGCCGCCTTCGGGTATGTCGGTGTCGAGGGCTGCCTTGCGCAGGGATTCCGGATCTATGCCGCCATATTTCTTGATCGATCGCGGCAGGACGTCGGTCAGGAACAGGTAGGTGTTGGACGCAGCCATGCCGACATGAGCCGAACGGATGGCGAGCCCCGGCTTGCGCTTGTCGAACTCCTCGCCAACCGCCTTGATGATCGGCGGCAGCTTCGGATCCATGCTCTTCTGGTTGGCGAGCCAGATCGAGATCGGATCGGTGTTGAAGACGTAGTTGACATCGGAGCCCAGGCCTTCTTTCAGCTTCTCATAGACCCCGTAGCCGGCGCCATGTCCCACCAGTGCACCGAACTTCAGCCCTTGTTCGCGGGCTTGCCGGAGCAACAGGGTGATGTCGGGATTGTAGCCGGTGTGGAAGACCACATCCGGCTTGGCCCGCTTCAGCTTGGTGACCAGCGCAGACAAATCCGGGGCCGTGGCCGAATAGCCTTCCCTGAGCACGATGTTGAAACCGGCCTTCTTGGCACCGGCCTCATTGCCCTTGGCGACGTCGACGCCATAGGCGCCGTCCTCATGGATGATGGCGACCCGCAAGTCCTTCGGGTCCTTGCCTAACTTTTCCTTCGTGTTCTGAGCGATGAAGTCCATCGTCATCATACCGAACTGATCGCCGGAGGCCTGCGGCCGAAACACGTATTTGTAGTTCTTGTTCTCCAGCACGGCGGACGAGATGCAGGTCGTGATCCACATGAACTTCTTCAACTGCTCGACGCGCGCTGCCACCGGCACGCACTGCGCCGAGGAAAAGAAGCCGAGCAGCATGTCAACCTTTTCCTGCTCGATCAATCGGATCGCTTCATTGATGGCGACGTCCGGCTTGCTCTGGGCATCGGCATAGATCGCCTCGATCTTGTAGCCCTCGACATCCTTCGCGCTGTACTGATCCAGCATGATTCTTGCGCCGGTATATTGCAGCTCAGAGCCGCCGCCGGCGAGCGGACCGGTCAGATCGTAGATGACACCGATCTTGAGCTTCTTCTCCTGGGCCTCGGCGGACGCCGCCAAACCCGCGGCCGATATCGCGACCAAGAGCCCATGTAGCAAACGGGCAGTCCTGCGCAGGCGCATCGAAACCTCCCTGGACGATTGTGCATTGCATTCGTCTTGCTTTTCGTTGTCCCCATCACATGGGCAGAGCGCAGGGATGTCAAGCCTTGCGCATCAGCGCGAAGCGAACTGCTGCTCGATAAAGGCCGTGACAAATCGCGGCATGGTGGGGGTGAGATCATTCACCCCGCGCACCAGATGGATGGCCGACAACTCAGGCTCGGCCTCACGGGCGAGGTTGGCTTCGATCAAAGCGCAAGCCTCGTCGCCGGACATGTCGAGATCGAGCACCTGCATCATCGCGATCGTGGGGCCGCTGACGACGCAGTGCCAATCCGGCTCGGCCCGATAGTCCGCCGCGGTCAGGCCGGTCTCCTCCTCGATTTCGCGGACGACGCTGCCCGGAATGTCCAGCCTGCCATCCCTGACGTCGTCGAGATCCGGCGTGCCCGACGGGAAATAGATGCGGCCCGCATTGGCGGTGTGCTGGGCCATCTCGCCCATCACGAAGGCGCCGTCGGACGTACGCAGCGCGCCCATGCCAAAACCGTTGAACACGGCAGGACCGGGAAAGCCCCAGTCGCGCCAGGCGAGGAAGCTTGCGAAATCGGTCTCGAAATAGGTCGAGGCGAAATGGCCGTCCATGAACACGGGATCGCACCCGAGCAGCACGCGGCCGTTCCAGATCTTCGGCCGCTCGCGTTGTTTCTCGGTGAAATGCGCCGCGATCTCGGCGCGCCGCTCCTTCGCGAACGGCCAGACGATCGGCCGCACGACAAGATCGAGCGTCGTGACGCGGTGAATGATGGGTGACGTCATAATGGACGGCTACCACATCTTCGCGTCAGCTATTTGGCATTCCCCGTCGTCTTTTTGGCCTGCTCGACGAACTTGTTGGTGAAGGTCTTGCTGACGTCGATCTTGGCATTGGCCACCTCGGGTGAGCCGACGCTGAACACCGAAAGCACGGCGTCCGCGCCCTTCGGATCCATCTTCCCGGTCTCGGAATACATCGGGATCGTGTTCTTCAGCGCGGCGAGATAGAGGTCCTTGTTCTTGCCGACCGTCTCTTCCGGCATCTTCGCCATGATCTCCTCGGGCGTGTGCGAATGGATCCATGCGAGCGTGGCGAGGATCGCGTTGGTGAGCGCCTGCGTCTCCTTCTCGTGGCTGTTGATCCAGGCCGCCGTCGTGTACAGCGCGCCGCCCGGATATTCGCCGCCGAAAGTCTCGAGCGTATCCTTCTGCGTGCGGGTGTCGGAAAGGATGCGCAGATCCTTGTGGTTTCCCTGGAGCACGGTGACGGAGGGATCGAGCATCACGGCCGCATCGATCTGACCCTGCTGCATCGCGGCGACGGCGGTGGCTCCGAGGCCGACGCCGATCACGGCGGTGCTGGTGGGATCGACGCCGTTCTTTTTCAGCATATACTTCAGGAAGAAGTCGGTGGAGGAACCGGGCGCGCTGACGCCGACCTTCTTGCCGGCGAGATCCTTGACCGACTTGATGTCGTTGGTTCGCGAGGGCGCGACCACCAGCACGAGGCCGGGATAACGGTCATAGACCACGAAGGCCTGCAGCTCCTGCTTCTTGGCGGCCAGATTGACGCAATGGTCGAAATAGCCCGAGACCACGTCGGCGCTGCCGCCGAGCACGGCCTTGAGCGCGTCCGAACCGCCCTTGAGGTCGACGAGCTCGACATTGAGGCCGGCCTTCTCGTATTCGCCGAGCTGCCTCGCCAGAACCGTCGGCAGATAGCACAGGCAGGAGCCGCCGCCGATCGCGATGGTGACTTTGCTTTGCGCCGCGGCAAGCGAGGTGGTGAGCGTCAGTGCGAGCAGCGCGCCGGCGAGCCTGGCAATCGTGTTCTTCATTGGTTTTCCTCCGTTCGGCCGGCGGCACCATAGAGCAGCAGGCTTGGCTTGAGAAGCGCTGCCGAAGGCACTGGCCATCGGCCATTCGGAACAATAGCATGCCGGGACAAGAGCAATTCTCGATAGGGGGAGCGCATCTTGCTCGCAGCTCAACCCCGCCCATCCGACGCGGTCGGCCGCCACACCAATAGCCTCCGCTCGACCAGCGTGACGCCATAGTCGATCAGGATCACGAAGGCCGACAGCACGAACATGCCGGCGAACACGCCGGCGACGTCGAACACGCCCTCGGCCTGCTGGATCAGATAGCCGAGCCCGGCCGCCGATCCCAGATATTCGCCGACGACCGCGCCGACCACGGCAAAGCCGACCGAGGTATGCAGCGAGGAGAACATCCAGGACAGCGCCGAGGGCCAGTAGACGTGCTGCATCAATTGCCTCTCGCTCATGCCGAGCATGCGGCCGTTGTCGAGCACGGTGCGGCTGACTTCCTTGACTCCCTGGTAGACGTTGAAGAACACGATGAAGAAGACCAGCGTGACGCCGAGCGCGACCTTGGACCAGATGCCAAGCCCAAGCCAAAGCGCGAAGATCGGCGCCAGCACGACGCGCGGCAGCGCGTTGACCATCTTGACGTAGGGGTCGAACACGGCGGCCACCAGCGGCTGGCGCGCGAACCAGAAGCCGACCAGCACGCCGCCGGCCGATCCGATCACAAAGGCCAGGAGCGATTCCGTGAGCGTGATGCCGAGATGCTTCCAGATCACGCCGGACGAGAACCACTTCACGATCTGGCTGAACACGTCGAGCGGATTGGAGAAGAAGAACGGCGGCAGCAGGATCTTGCCGAATACGGGGACAGTCGACAGCACCTGCCACAGCACAATGAAGACGACGGCGACCAGGACTTGGAGTGCAAGCAGCGTCGGGCGCGACATCAGACCGCCTCCGCCGCTTGCGTGGACTGGGCGTAGCCCTTCATCACCTCGTCCTTGAGCACGCTCCAGATCTCGCGATGGAGCGCATGGAATTCCTTGTCGAGCCGCACCTCGAAAATGTCGCGCGGGCGCGGCAAGCTCACCCGCCAGTCGCCGATGATGCGCGAGGACGGCCCGGCCGACATGATCACGACGCGGTCGGCGAGCGCGATCGCCTCTTCGAGATCATGAGTGACGAACAGCACGGCCTTGCGGTCCGCATTCCAGAGCTCGAGCAGCAGATTGCCCATCACCTGGCGCGTCTGCGCATCGAGCGGCCCGAACGGCTCGTCCATCAGCAGGATCTTCGGGTCGCGGATCAGCACTTGCGCCAGCGCGACGCGCTTGCGCTGGCCGCCGGAAAGCATGTGCGGATAGCGATTAGCGAACGCACCGAGGCCGACGGAGGTCAGCCATTGCTGCGCCCGCTGCAGCGCCTCGGCGCGTGCCGTGCCCTTGACCTCGAGCCCGATCGCGACGTTGTCGAGCGCGGTCTTCCATGGGAACAACGCGTCGGCCTGGAACAAATACCCGGCATCCCGGTTCAGCCCCGCGAGCGGCCGGTCGAATATCCTGACGTTGCCGGCCGCTGGCGTGAGCAAGCCCGCGGCGACGTTGAGGAGCGTGGATTTGCCGCAGCCGGTGGGGCCGACAATGGCCACGAACTCGCCTTGCGCCACTGCGAGATGAGCTTTCTCCACCGCCGTATAGACCCGCCCGTCCCCGAGCCGGAACGCGACCTTGGCATCTTCCAGCGCCACTGCCGTGGGCGTTGTCATGCATTTTCCTCCGAATTCGGCCCGATGCCTTAGCCGCTCGTGCCGCCAAGTTCAATCGAGGCGCCAAGCGTGCTACGCATGGGGCAAGGAAAAAATGAGCCCCATCCAATGCCCTCGAAGCCGGCGATCAGCTATCACTGCGTCACCAAGCGCTTCGGCTCCCTCAAGGCCGTCGACGATGTGTCGCTCGACATCGCCGAAGGCGAATTTGTGGCCGTCGTCGGTGGCTCGGGCTCCGGCAAGACGACGCTGCTACGGCTCGCCAACCGGCTGATCGAGGCCGATGGCGGCACGATCACGGTCGAGGGCGAGGACGTACGAGACGTCGATCCGGTCGCACTTCGGCGCCGGGTCGGCTACGTGTTCCAGGCCGGCGGGCTGTTTCCCCATTTGAGCGTTGCCGACAATATCGGGATCACGCCAAGGCTGCTGGGCACTCCGGCGACGGACATCGCGGCACGCGTCGACGAGCTGATGGAGCTCGTGCAGCTCGACCGTGATGCGCATCGCGACCGCCTGCCGGAGGCGCTCTCCGGCGGCCAGCGCCAGCGTGTCGGCGTGGCGCGGGCACTCGCGGCAAAACCTCGCATCGTGCTGATGGACGAGCCCTTCGGTGCGCTCGATCCCCTCACCCGCGATGCGCTCGGCGACGATTATCGTGCGCTGCATCGCAAGCTCGGCCTGACCACGGTGATGATCACCCATGACATGACGGAGGCGATCCTGCTCGCGGACCGCATCGCCGTGATGCGTGGCGGCAAGCTGCTGGCGCAGGGTACGCCGGCGGAGCTTTCGAAGAGCGAGGACGCCTACGTGCTGGAGCTGCTGCGCACGCCGCGGCGCCAGGTCGAACGGCTGAACGCGCTGCTGCCGACGAGCGGTGCGGCATGAGCTTGCTGGCCGATCCGCGCTGGGGCGAGGCGCTGGCGCATCTGCCCGACTATCTCGGCAACCATGTGCGGGTGAGCCTCGCGGCACTCGCGCTCGGTCTCGTCGTCAGCCTGCCGCTGGCGATCCTGACCCGCAACCGCCCGGCGCCGCGCGCCATCCTGCTCGCGATCGCCAGCATCGTGCAGACGGTGCCGGGTCTGGCGCTGCTCGCGCTGTTCTATCCGCTGCTGCTGCTGGCCGCGTCCGTCACGCTGGCCTGGTTCGGCGTTTCCTTCTCGGCGTTCGGCTTCCTGCCGGCGATGCTGGCGCTGGCGCTCTATTCGATGCTGCCGGTGCTGCGCAACGGCATCACCGGGCTCAACGGCATCGATCCCGCGCTGATCGAAGCCGCCAAGGGCGTCGGCATGACCGCGCGGCAGTCGCTGCTGATGGTCGAGCTGCCGCTGGCGCTGCCGGTGATGATGGCGGGCATCCGCACCGCCGCGGTGTGGGTGATCGGCACCGCCACGCTGTCGACGCCGATCGGGCAGACCAGCCTCGGCAACTACATCTTCGCCGGGCTCCAGACCCAGAATTGGGTGTTCGTGCTGTTCGGCTGCCTTGCCTCGGCGCTGCTGGCGCTCGCCGTCGATCAGCTGCTGGGCCTGATCGAGGCCGGCCTGCGTCACCACAGCCACGCGCGCTCCGCACTGGGCGCGGCCGGCATCGCCGCGTTGGTCGCCGCAACGCTGGTGCCGACGATGGGGCGCTCGTCGCAGGGCTATGTCGTCGGTGCCAAGACATTCGCCGAGCAATATGTGCTCTCGGCCCTGCTCAGGGACCGCCTTCAGGCGGCAAGCCTTCCCGCCACCACACGATCCGGCCTCGGCTCCAGCGTGATCTTCGGGGCGTTGAAGGCCGGCGACATCGATCTCTATGTCGATTATTCCGGCACGCTCTGGGCCAACCAGCTGCGTCGCACCGATATCAAGCCGCGCGCCGAGCTGGTCGCCGAGCTGAAGACGGCGCTCGCCAAGGACAACATCACCTTGCTCGGCGAGCTCGGCTTCGAAAATGCCTATGCGCTGGTGATGCCGAAAAAGCGCGCCGAGGCGCTCGGCATCCGCACCATCGCCGATCTCGCGGCACATGCGGCGAGCCTGTCGATCGCGGGCGACTATGAGTTCTTCTCACGCCCGGAATGGGCCGCGCTGCAAAAGGCCTACGGCCTCTCCTTCCGCGCCCAGCGCCAGATGCAGCCCGACTTCATGTATGCGGCGGTCGCCAGCGGCGAAGTCGACGTCATCGCCGGCTACACCAGCGACGGCCTGATCGCGAAATACGATCTGGTCGCACTCGAGGATCCCAGGCACGCGATCCCGCCCTACGATGCCATCCTGCTGCTGGCGCCGAAGCGCGCCGGCGACGAGCGGTTGCAAGCCGCGCTCACGCCGCTTCTCGGCAAGATCGATATCGCGACCATGCGTGAAGCGAATCTGCGCGCCAGCGGCAACGACGCGACCTCGTCGCCGGATGTGGTAGCGAAGTGGCTGTGGGAAAAGGTGGGCGGGCGGTAGGACCGCTGCAAGCTCCGTCATCCTTCGAGGGCCGCTCAAGAAGCGGCCATTAGGGTGACGGTCGAAGAGTATCGCTTGTGGTCGAACAGGAGACTACAACCCCCTGATTATCCCCGCGTCGATCAGCAGGCGGTTCAGCCGCCGCGCTTCGGCGCCGTCCTTGCAGCTGTAGAACATGCCCTTGCAGCGGAGCATGATCTCCTTCTGCTCGGCAAAGGAGGGGTCGAGCGGGATGCCGGCGGCCTCCTGGATGACCAGCGGCAGATAAGGGCCGTCGACCGTGTCCATCACGGCATCACTCTTCACCGGCTCGAAATTGATGGCGTCGATCGCATAGTAAGTCGCGTAGAGACGCGGATCGTAGGCGTCGAGCTTCTTGCCGATCGCGCCCTCGTCGAGCCCGGGCTCGAGGATGGCGGGCGCGAACTCCGGCTGATGATCGCCGTAACGCACGATCAGGAAGGGCTCGCCGGGAAACGTCTTCTTCAGCCCCGCGACGAACGCCTTGTACTGCTCGGCGCTCATCGCCTGCCGGCGCAGATATTCGTCGATCGACGCCACGTTGCCCGGCGCGCGCCAGTTCGGCAACAGGTCGGGACGGAAGCGCGTCTCCCAGGGGAAATGATTGGCGCCGAGATAAAGGAAGGTGAACAGCGGCTTGTTCGGCGGCTGCTGGCCGATCAGCTGGAGCGCCTTGTCGTAGAAAAAGCTGTCCGGCTCGACGTCCTTGGCTCCGAGGTCTTTCGAATCGAGGAAGCGTTCGATGCCGGTCGTCATCTGGAAGCTGCGGGCGGCCATGAAGCCGCCATGGGCGGGATAGAGCGACATCGTGTCGTAGCCGCAACGGCGCAGCGCCAGCGGCAGGCCGCGTTCGACCCGGCTCGAGGCGATGCGCGTGACAAAATAGGCGAAGCGGCCGAACGAGCGCGAGGACAGCCCCGCGAGCACGTTGTATTCGGTGAACCAGCTCGGCCCGCCGTTGGTCTCGGCGAGGAATGTCCGCTGCTTGCCGTCCCAGGACTTGAAGTGATCGCCATAGCGCGGCGGCACCTTGATGCCCTGTGCGGCGCGAATGTCGAAGCTGGATTCATCATGGATCATGATGATGTTCGGCCGGCGTCCGACCGGGTGACAGGCATCGACCAGCGGCATGTTGAGCCGCTCATTGGTCGAAACGGCCGATTCCATGAAGCCGTATTGCACGAAATCGGACACCGAACTGACGCCGGAGCGGAAGAATTTCGACAGATAGCCGTCGTCGTAATAGCCGCGCCAGGCCTCGTCCGGGTGATAGAGCGAATAGCCGACCAGCGCGGCAAGGCACGCGAGCTTGCAGGCGAGCGCCGGCAGACGGCGGATGCGGAACGGATCGAGCCACCACAGCGCATACATCAGCGGCAGCGTGACGAGGCCGGCCAGGATCACCGACCAGCGCAAATTCGGGAAGATCGCGAACAGAAACGCGACGGTGTCGCGGTCGATCATCATCAGGTCGATGAAGTTGACCGTCATCTGCACGACGTCGTGCTTGAGGCGCGACAGCAGCACCAGCACGACGACCATGGTGAGGGACAGCGCGCCCGACAACGCCGGCCGGCGCAGCAGCGTGATCCAGAAGAAGTTGAGGATGCCCCAGGCGAGCGCAAAGGAGAAGCGCGAGCCGAAATCGGTCTCGGTCTGGTACATCAGCGCGAGCGCGGCCAGATGCGGCGCGGCAACCGCAAGCAGTCGCCATATGCCGAGCGCGGCGACACTGGCGAGGGCGGCGGTGGCTGCAGAAGGACCTGGATTGGGCGCGGACGCCATTGACGACACGCAACTTCTGGTCCGGCGCGATGATACCCAGCCGTCTGGCCGGCCCAGGGAGTGAAAAAGGGCGGCTAGGGCTCCCGGCGCAGCCGGAGGCCTGCACCATGTCATAAAACTGTAACGGAACGGTCAAGGACAGGCAACGCGCGTCGTGACCGACCTTCGCTTAATGTTAGTGAGCGACGAACCGGCGCACGGCGCGCACCCTCGCGGACCGGGACCTCCGGCCCCTCCGCCGCCAATTGCGGCGCAGCATCTATCAGGACACAGCGAGGCCGCCATGGTGCTACGGCCGGCCTGGGCTAGCGGGGCTGAAGCGCCTGCTTCACTGCGGCAATAGCCCGAGCCGCTTGGCATAGATGCGGTCGACGGCCCGCTTGGGCAGCATCGCCTGGATCATATGCCTCATCGGGTCTGGCGTGACCTGGTAGCGCACCCGTGGCTTGGCCGCAGTCAGCGCCTCGAACACGATTTCGGCGATCCGCTCGGCCGGCAGGCCCTTGGCGCCGAGGTCCATCATGAAGGCCATGACCTTGTTCAGCGCCGGCAGATAGGGCGAGTTCTGATAGACGGATAGGTCGATCTGTTCGGCCTTGCTCCAGATCGGCGTCTTCACCGCGCCGGGGGCAACGATGATGACGTCGATGCCAAACAGCATCAATTCGCGGCGCAGGCTCTCGGACAATCCTTCGATGGCGTGCTTGGAGGTGCAGTAGGGCGCCGACAGCGGATTGCCGTTCCTGCCCGCGACGGAGCTGATCATCACGATCCGCCCCTTCGGCCCCTTCAGCGACGGATCGGCGCCGAGCAAAGGCAAGAAAGCCTGCGTCGCGATGACGGGGCCGATCACGTTGATGTCCATCTGGCGGCGGAAATCGTCTGCCGACAATTCGAGCACGGGACCGGCGACCGCGATGCCGGCATTGTTGACGAGGCCGGCCAGCGTCTCTCCGCCCAGGGTCTCGCGAACCGCTCGCGCGGCAGCAAGAACGGCGGCCTCATCCGTGACGTCGAATAGCAGGGGTGTGAAATTGGCGCCGAATTCAGCGTTGAGCCGCTCCGCATCCGCCTGCTTGCGGACGCTGCCGAAGACGCGATAGCCGCGCCCAATCAGGAATTTTGCGGTGGCCCAGCCGATGCCGGTGGACACGCCCGTGATGACGACAGATCGCATGGTTACCCTCCCCTCGAGGTTTTCCGCGATCATGTCGGAAAACGGCGGTGGTGCGAAGGGGGAGCGCAAAAAGCCCGAACCCGGGAGCCGCAAGGGACCCGGGATCAGCAGCGCACCACTTGCGTGATGCGCTGCGTCCGGAAGACGGCTTAGTTCTTCGACTTGTCGACCAGCGCGCCCTTCTTGATCCAGGGCATCATGTCGCGCAGCTTCGCGCCGACTTCCTCGATCGGGTGCTGGGCGAGCTTGGCGCGGGTCGCCTTGAACGAGGTCTGGTTGACCTTGTTCTCGAGCATCCAGTCGCGGGCGAACTTGCCGCCCTGAATGTCGGCGAGAACGCGCTTCATCTCGGCCTTGGTCTCGGCGGTGACGATGCGCGGGCCGGTGACGTACTCGCCGTATTCGGCGGTGTTGGAGATCGAGTAGTTCATGTTGGCGATGCCGCCTTCATAGATCAGGTCGACGATCAGCTTCACTTCGTGCAGGCACTCGAAATAGGCCATCTCCGGCGCGTAGCCGGCTTCGACCAGGGTCTCGTAGCCGCCCTTGATCAGCTCGACCAGGCCGCCGCAGAGCACGACCTGCTCGCCGAACAGGTCGGTCTCGCACTCTTCCTTGAAGGTGGTCTCGATGATGCCGGCGCGGCCGCCGCCGACAGCCGAGGCGTAGGACAGGCCGAGGTCATGGGCGTTGCCCGAGACGTCCTTGGCGATCGCGATCAGGCAGGGCACGCCGCCGCCGCGCTGATATTCGGAGCGCACGGTGTGGCCGGGGCCCTTCGGCGCGATCATCAGCACGTCGAGGTCGGCGCGCGGGTCGAGCAGGTTGAAGTGGACGTTGAGGCCGTGCGCGAACACGAGGGCGGCGCCCTTCTTCATGTTGTCGTGCAGGTGCTCGCGATAGATGTCGCCCTGGAGTTCGTCCGGGGTCAGCATCATGACGAGGTCGGCCCATTTGGCGGCTTCGGCGACGTCCATCACCTTGAAGCCGGCGGCTTCCGCCTTCTTCACCGAGCCCGAGTCCTTGCGCAGCGCAATGGCGACTTCCTTGACGCCGGAATCCTTCAGGTTGAGCGCATGGGCGTGGCCCTGGCTGCCATAGCCGACGATGGCGACCTTCTTGCCCTTGATCAGGTTCAGGTCGGCGTCGCGATCGTAATAAACACGCATGGTCGTTTCCTCGTTCAGGGCCGAAAATCGGCCATTGGTCAGTGTCCGAAGGGTGAAATTTGCGGATTTCGGGGGCTGTCTAGAGCATTTCGGCCCCTTAGGGAAACCCGTTTCTGCATGGAAATCCGCGACATCATGCATCCATGAAAACGGGGTAGAGGGAGGCCAGCAGCAGGATCGCCATCAGGATATTGAAGGCGCGGACCAGCCGCTCCGAAGTCAGGATCGGCCGCAATGCGGTGCCGAACAGGGCCCAGACCACGGTCGAGACCGTGCCGACGAGCAGGCTGATCAGGGTCTGGATCGCGATGTTGAGCGGGAATTGGGCGATCGCCGCATAGGCGGTGATGGTGCCGATCACGATCACCCAGCCCTTGGCGTTGATCCATTGGAACATCGCCGCGCCCCAGAAGGTCATCGGGCCGCGGCCATCCTCCTCCCCCGGCTTGGTCGGGCCGGACATGGCAATCACGGCGGCAAGATAGATCAGGTAGGCGGCACCGGCATATTTCAGGATGGTCTGGAGGATCGGATAGGCCAGGAACACCGAGCCGAGCCCGAGGCCGACAGCGGCGACCATGAAGGCGAAGCCGAGGACAATCCCGACGATGTGAGGGATCGTGCGCCGGAAGCCGTAGGTCAGGCCCGAGGACAGCAGCATGATGTTGTTCGGCCCGGGCGTGAAGTACATCACGATCATGAAGATGAGGAAGGCATAGAGCAGCGACTGGGACATGGTCACCTCACGCCGTCTTCGGCAGCGGTTTGGCTAACGCCCTGGGCCGGTTCGCGAGAACCATCACGGCGATACCAACGATCACGGTCAGCATGCCGGCGAGCCGCAAGGGTCCGAACCGCTCGCCGAACACGATGCTCGAGGCAGCCGAGCCGACGAACGGCACCAGCAGCGCGAACGGCACCACTTGCGCCGCGGGATAGTCGCGCAGCAGCCGGCCCCACAGCCAATAGGCAATGCTGGTGGAGATGGCGCCGATTGCCAGCAGGCAGACGAGGCCGGTGAGCGACATGTGGATCAGCGATCGGAAGGTCGGCGCGGGCCCATCGACGACCAGCGCGAGCGCGAATAGCGGCACCGCGGCGGTGAGGCAGAGCCAGGCAAACAAGTCGAACATCGGCGCACCGCGGGCCCCGCGCAGCAGGAGGTTGCCGATCGCAAAGCAGATCGGAGCGATCATCAGCACGGCGAACGCACCGACGCTGAAGTCATAACCCACGGTGCCGCAGATCATGAGAAGGCCAGCCGCCGCAATGACGATGCCGAGGGTCTGCACCGGCGTCGGCCGCTCGCCGAATGCGACCGCGGCAAAGCCTATGGTGAACAGCGCCTGGCTCTGCACCACGACGCTGGTCAGCCCCACCGGCACGCCATGGGCGATGCCGTAAGCTTGCGACAGGAACTGGCCGAGGAACAGCGTGAAGCTGATGGCGATCAGCAGTGACCAGGCGACCTTCGGCCTGGGAATGAACAGGCACGGCAGCGCGGCAATGGCGAAGCGCATCGCCGTCATCAGCTCCGGCGAGAATTCGTCGAGCGCGATCCGGCTTGCGACGAACGCAAGCCCCCAGATGACCGCCACGAGGATGGCGATGAGGATGTCGGCCGGCTTCATTGTTGTTCTCGGCTCTGCCCTGTCGTGCAGTCCTGTTGTTGTTCGTTCTAGCCTTGCTCGCCGGCTCTTGGTTTGCGCAGCAGATAGGTGCCGTGCATCGGTGCGTGGTAATCGGCCGAGACCAGCGTGAAGCCGACGTCGGTCAGCATCCGCTCCATCACCCAGCCGAAGGTCGAATATTCGTCGCGCATATGCGTCACCACGCCGTCGCGCGGAAAGTCGTGATTCTTGATCTGGAAGTCGGCCCATTGATCGACGTCGCGCTCCACGGCATCGGGCATCGAGACATAGACGATGTCGCGCAAATAGAAGCTCGCGCCGGGCTTGAGCGCACGATAGATCCGCGACATCGCCACCGCCTTCCAGAAATCCGGGAGGTGATGCAGCGTGAACTCGCTGACGATCAGGTCATAGGATTCGGGGCGATAGGCGAAGCTGAGCAGGCCGGCCGATTGCGTGCGCACCGGCGCCTTGCGGTCGCGCGCGTAGATCTCGGCGAGCGCCAGCATCGCCGGCGAGATGTCGATGGCGTCGACCTCGGCGCCCATCAGGGCGGCTTCGGTGGCCAGCACGCCGTTACCGCAACCGATATCCGCGATGCGCCAGCCGCGCTGCACGCCGAGCATTTTCAGCGCGGCCCGCGACCGCAGGTCCGCATCGTCATGGCTGTCGTAGATCGACGCCACAGCGGGCCCGATCCCCATCCGGTTCCGCTCATTGTAGTACCAGTCGCGCGCCAGCATGGTTCACATCCCTTCGGGCCCGCGGCCGATCGCGGCAACGCCGGTGCGCGACACTTCGACAAGGCCGAGCGGGCGCATCAGGTCGATATATTGATTGATCTTGTCGGTATTGCCTGTGATCTCGAACACAAAGCTCTCGGTGGTGGCGTCGATCACCCGGGCGCGGAACGCATCCGCCAGCCTCAGCGCCTCGACCCGGTGCTCGCCCTGCCCGCGCACCTTCACCATGGCGAGCTCCCGCTCGATCGAGCGCCTGGTCTGGGTCATGTCGACGACGCGGTAGACCGGGATCATGCGGTCGAGCTGGTGCTTGATCTGCTCGATCACCATCGGCGTACCCGTGGTGACGATGGTGATGCGCGACAGATGTTTCTGGCTCTCGGTCTCCGAGACCGTGAGGCTCTCGATGTTGTAGCCACGGCCCGAGAACAGGCCGATCACGCGCGCGAGCACGCCCGGCTCGTTCTGCACGAGCACCGAGAGCGTATGCGTCTCGTTGGGATCGTGGCGCTCCTCGATGAAGTAGGCGGATGCGGGCTGGTTCATTGTCGTCCCCTCAAATGTCTCTTGTCACACCAGCGCCTTGCCGCCGGCGAAGGCCTTCGCGGTCGCCTCGTCGTTCGCCTGCTCCGGCAAGAGCATCTCGTTGTGAGCCTTGCCGGACGGAATCATCGGGAAGCAGTTCTCGAGCGCCGCGACGCGGCAGTCGAACAGCACCGGGCGCTTGACCGAGATCATCTCCTTGATGGCGCCGTCGAGATCGCCGGGCTTGTGCACCTGGATGCCGACGCCGCCATAGGCTTCCGCGAGCTTGACGAAGTCCGGCAGCGCCTCCGAGTAGGAATGCGACAGGCGGTTGCCGTGCAGCAGTTGCTGCCACTGCCGCACCATGCCCATGTACTGGTTGTTCAGGATGAAGATCTTGATCGGCAGCTCGTACTGCACCGCCGTCGACATCTCCTGCATCGTCATCTGCACCGAGGCGTCGCCCGCGATGTCGATGACGAGACTGTCCGGATGGGCCACCTGCACGCCGATCGCCGCCGGCAGGCCGTAGCCCATGGTGCCGAGACCGCCCGACGTCATCCACCGATGCGGCTCCTCGAAGCCGTAGAACTGTGCCGCCCACATCTGGTGCTGGCCGACCTCGGTCGTGATGTAGGTGTCCTTGCCGCGCGTCGCCTCGAACAGGCTCTGGATCGCGTGCTGCGGCAGGATGACGTCGTTGCTTTTCTTGTAATAGAGCGAGTTGCGGGCACGCCACTGCGCGATCTGCTGCCACCAGGACCTGATGTCGGGCTTCTTCGCCTCCGCCTTGAACACCTGGAGGATGTCGCCGAGGACGTTGCCGCAATCGCCGATGATAGGCACGTCGACGCGGATGTTCTTGTTGATCGAGGACGGATCGATGTCGATGTGGATCTTCTTCGAGCCCGGGGAGAACGCATCGACGCGGCCGGTGATGCGGTCGTCGAAGCGCGCGCCGACGCAGAGCATGACGTCGCAATCATGCATCGTCATGTTGGCCTCATAGGTGCCGTGCATGCCCAGCATGCCGAGCCAGTTCTTGCCCGACGCAGGGTAGGCGCCGAGACCCATCAGCGTGGAGGTGATCGGCAAGCCGGTGACCTCGACCAGCTCGCGCAACAGCCTGGTTGCCTCGGGACCGGAATTGATGACGCCGCCGCCGCTGTAGATCACCGGGCGCTTGGCATTGGCGAGCAGCGCCACCGCCTTGCGGATCTGCGTCGCATCGCCCTTCACGCGCGGCGCGTAGGAGCGATGCACGTCGGACTTGCGCGGCGGATGATAGGTGCCGGTGGCGAACTGCACGTCCTTGGGAACGTCGACCAGCACCGGACCCGGGCGGCCCGACGTCGCGACATAGAACGCCTCGTGCAGCACCTTTGCGAGATCATTGACGTCGCGCACCAGCCAATTGTGCTTGGTGCAGGGGCGCGTGATGCCGACGGTGTCACATTCCTGGAACGCGTCGTTGCCGATCAGATGCGTCGGCACCTGGCCGGAGATGCAGACCAGCGGGATCGAGTCCATCAGCGCGTCCGTCAGCGGAGTCACCATGTTGGTGGCGCCGGGACCGGAGGTCACCAGCGCGACGCCCGGCTTGCCGGTCGAGCGCGCATAGCCCTCGGCGGCGTGGCCCGCGCCCTGCTCGTGGCGAACCAGGATGTGCTGGACCTCGCTCTGCTGGAAGATCTCGTCATAGATCGGAAGTACGGCGCCGCCGGGATAGCCGAAAATGTCGGTCACGCCGTGATCGATGAGCGCGCGAACGATCATTGCGGCGCCGGTCATCTGGTTCGGATCGTGGCTCTTGTCGCTCATTTGGCTTGCTCCGGATGCGCTGTTGTCAGCGGCTTTGGTCGTGTCGGGTTCGGGAAATAAAAAAGGCCCCGAAGAGGGCCCATGCACACCGCCTGTCATGTGGATGGCAGCTAGCCATCCCCGGCGGTGTGCCTGGGTACGACGGCGATAAGGAGTTTGGTAATAATATTACGCATGGTAGGGCTCGGCTTCCCAAAGGTTGCGCGAAACATAGCGACCAAAGCCCGGATGTCAAGGCAATGCCACCGTTCCTGCGCGATTTTGGCAGTGTAGCGGTGTTCCCCGGGTTTTGGCGAGAGGTAAATTAGGGAACCTGAGCACAAAAGCGCGTCAGGCGGGATCCCGGGCGGCGTTCACAACTGCCACGAGCCATCCCCTCGCCTCCTTCGGCTTCACCCATTCGAAGTCCGGCAATTGATGCCGGAACCAGGTGAATTGCCGCTTGGCATAGTGGCGGGTGTCGGCGCGGCCGATTCCTGCGGCCTCCTCCAGGCTGATCTCACCGCGCAGATGCCGGATCAAAGCCGGCACACCATGGGCCTTCATTGCCGGCAGCAGCGGATCGAGGTGCCTGGCGGCGAGCCGCTCGACCTCCCTCAGCGCGCCGGCTCCCAGCATGGCATCGAAGCGGGCATCGATGCGGGCATAGAGCTCGTCGCGCTCGGGGGCGAGAAATACCGCGCGAAAACTGTCCTTCGGCAGCAGCGGCGGCTGGCCCTCCCGATGCCAGTCGAGCAGCGAACGGCCGGTCGCCTCGATCACCTCGAGCGCGCGCGCGATCCGGGTGCGGTCACGCAGGTTCAATCGCTCGGCCGCGCGCGGATCGCGACGCGCCAGTTCCGCATGCAGCGCCTCCGCGCCGTCCCGTTCCAGCCGCGCGCGCACTGCCTCGCGCACCTCGGCAGGAATCGGCGGGACCACGGAGAGGCCCGCCGTCAGCGCCTTGAAATAGAGCCCGGTGCCACCGATGAAGATCGGCAGGCGGGCTTGCGCCTTCGCCTCGTCGAGCGCCTTTGCCGCGTCAGCCACCCAGGCGCCCGCCGAGAAGTTCACGGCCGCATCGACATGGCCGTAGAGACGGTGCGGAGCGCGGGCCTCCTCGTCATGTGTCGGCCGTGCCGTGATGGTGCGGAGGTCACGATAGACCTGCATGGAATCGGCATTGATGACGATGCCACCGGTGGCGAGCGCGAGCTCCAGCGCCAGCGCCGACTTGCCGCTGGCGGTCGGGCCTGCGATAAGCACGGCCTCGCCAAGAGGCCTTCTGCTGACCTGCTCCTCGTTCACGAAAACCTCAAATGTCCCTCGTCGCCACGCTGATCTGCAACCCCGACAATCCCGCGCTCGACTCGACCATCGTCGACGGCGCCCGCGCCGTGCTGCCGCAGGCAGCTCCCGCGCACTGGCTGTTCGACGGGGTCGCGGTCGATATTCCCTTCGGCGCCGACAGTAACCTCGAAGGCGACCGTCACGCCATCGAGCAGCGGCTCCGCGAGCTGCGCGGCGACCTGCCCATCGACATCGTCGTGCAGCCAGTCGGGGTCCGGCGCAAGAAGCTTTTTCTCGCCGACATGGATTCCACCATGATCGGCCAGGAATGCATCGACGAGCTCGCCGATCTCGTCGGGGTGAAGGCCCATGTGGCCGCCATTACCGAACGCGCGATGCGCGGCGAGATCGAGTTCGAGCCGGCGCTGCGCGAGCGCGTCGCGCTGCTCAAGGACCTGCCCGCCAGCGCCGTCGACGAGGTGCTGGCCAAGCGCATCACGCTGACCCCGGGCGGCAGCACACTGGTCGCGACCATGCGCGCCCACGGCGCCTATACCTGCCTCGTCTCCGGCGGCTTCACGCTGTTCACGTCCGCGGTCGCCGCCAAGATCGGCTTTCAGGAGAACCGCGCCAACGAACTCGTCGTGCGCGACGGCAAATTCACCGGCGAGGTGAAGGAGCCGATTTTGGGCCGCGCAGCGAAGCTGGCGACACTGGTCGACCTGATGGAATCGTTCGATCTCGACGACATCGACTCGGTGGTGGTCGGCGACGGCGCCAATGATCTCGCGATGATCCAGGCGGCGGGGCTCGGCGTCGCCTACCACGCCAAGCCGGCGGTCGCGGCGGCGGCAGCTGCGCGGATCGATCACGGCGATCTCACAGCGCTGCTGTACGCGCAGGGATACCGGCGCGAGGAGTTCGTGGAGGGCTGACGCAAACGTCGTTCCGGGATGGTGCGAAGCACCAGACCCGGAACCTCGAGATTCCGGGTTCGATGCTTCGCATCGCGCCGGAATGACGGATGAAACTACTGTACGCTCAGCGCGACAAATCGCAGCTCGCCTTCGGCATTCGAGACCAGCAGCAGCACCGACTTCTTGCCATCCTTCTTGAGCTGGTCGACCCGCTTCTGGATGTCAGCGCCGCTCGACACCGCCTCCTGGGCGACTTCGACGATGACGTCGCCGGCGGAGAGCCGCTTCTCGGCGGCGTCGGAATTGGCCTCGACATTGGTGACGACCACGCCCTTGACGCTCTCCTTGATCTTGTAGCGCGTGCGCAGATCCTTGCTCAGCACTGCCAGATCGAGGCCGAGCGCCTTCTGCGTCACCGGCTTCTCCGGCGCCGGCTCGTCGGTCTTCAGCGTGGCCTGCACCTTGTCGGGATCCTGGAGACGGCCGAGCGTGACCTTCTTGATCTGCTCCTGGCCCTTTCGGATGACGACGACGTCGACCTCCTTGCCGACCGCCGTGTCGGCGACGACGCGGGACAGGTCCTTCGGATCCTTGACGTCCTTGCCGTCGAACTTGACGACGACGTCGCCCGGCTCGATGCCGGCCGGCTTGGCCGGCCCCTTGTCATCGACGCCCGCAACCAGCGCACCGCGCGGCGGCTTGATGTTGAGGCTTTCGGCGATCTCGTCGGTGACGCTCTGGATGCGCACGCCGAGCCAGCCGCGGCGCAGCTCGCCGAACTGACGGAGCTGGTCGACGACGCCCACCACCGTTTTCGACGGCACGGCGAAGCCGATGCCGATCGAGCCGCCCGAGGGCGAGATGATCAGCGTGTTGACGCCGATGACGTCGCCGTCGAGGTTGAACAGCGGACCGCCGGAATTGCCCCGATTGATGGAGGCGTCGGTCTGGATGTAGCTGTCGTAGGGCCCCGAGGAGATGTCGCGGTTCTTGGCCGAGACGATGCCGGCCGTCACCGTGCCTCCCAGGCTGAACGGGTTGCCGATCGCGACCACCCAGTCGCCGAGGCGCAGCTTGTCGCTGTCGCCGAACTTCACCGCGACGAGCGGCTTCGTCGGCTTGATCTTGAGCACGGCGAGATCGGTCTTCTTGTCGACGCCAACGAGCTCGGCCTTGATCTTGGTACCGTCGTTGAGGATGACGTGGATCTCGTCGGCGTCTGCAATGACGTGGTTGTTGGTCACGACGACGCCCGCCGTGTCGATGATGAAACCGCTTCCGAGCGAATTGGTCTTGCGCGGCGCCGGGCTATTTTCACCGCCCTTGCTGCCGCCGGGGCCCTTCCTGTTCTTGAAGAAGTCGTCGAAGAACTCCTCGAAGGGCGAGCCGGGCGGCAGTTGCGGCATGGTATTGCCGACACCGCCCTTGGCTTCGACGGTCTGCGAGGTCGAGATGTTGACGACCGCGTCGATGACCTTCTCGGCAACGTCGGCGATGCCATCCGGTCCGCGCGCCTGTGCCGGCGTGCCGAACACACTGAATGCACTGACGGCGAGCGCGGCCAGCCCTAAACGCAAGCGGGTCGGGGCAATGGTGGCAGCGGGCATTGGTATCTCCAGAGAAAGGGATTCGGCGTCCAGACTGCGCTCGAACGGGGGGACGGCGCAAGCACGGAGGTCAACGGGCCTCATGACCCCGATAATACGGCGAAATCCGGTCTTTTGCCTTCACTTTGGCGTTGGTGCGAGGCCTAAACCGGGCGTCGCATAACCCAGATCAGGATCAGGCCGACGACGGCGGAGCCGATCCCGACCACCCGCAGGATATTGTCCGGCGTGGCGATGGCGCTCTTCATGGCCTTGCGCATCCAGTTCGGACTGGCCGCGAACATCAAGCCTTCCAGTACGAACAGGATGCCCAGGCCGATGAGGAAGTCGGCGAACGCAATGGACCTCATCGGCTTGGAACCTCCCGGTGTGCTGTTCTTGTCGGGACGAAGGGCGGCAGACCTGCCGCCCTCGTCTGGCTTACGGTTTCGCCGGCGTCTCGGTTACCGTCTTGCCGGACGGGTTGCCGAAAAACCGGAAGAAATCCGAGTCCGGCCGCAGCAGGAAGCGGGTGTCGCTCGCCTTCAGCCCGTTCTCGTACGCCGTCATCGAGCGGTAGAAAGCGAAGAAGTCGGCATCCCTGCCGTAGGCTTCGGCGAACAGGCGGTTACGCTCGGCATCGCCGATACCGCGCGTCTGCTCGGCCTGCGACCTTGCTTCTGCTTCGATCACGGTTGCCTCGCGGTCGGCCTTGGAGCGGATCTCCTGGGCCTTCTGGCCGCCCTGAGCGCGGAACTCGGCGGCTTCGCGCTCGCGCTCGGTCTTCATGCGCTGGTAGACCGCCTGGCTGTTCTGCTCCGGCAGGTCGGCGCGCCGGATCCGGACGTCGACGACCTGGATGCCGTAGCCGTCGGCCTCGCGATCGAGCTGCTCGCGGATGCGCTGCATCAGCTTCTCACGGTCGTCGCGCACCACGTTGATGAAGGTAACCTCGCCGAGCACGCGGCGCAGCGCCGCGTTCAGGAGCGTGGTGAGCTGGATGTTCGCAGCCTGGATCGAACCGATGCTCTGATAGAAGCGCAGCGCGTCCTTGATGCGATAGCGTGCGAAGGCATCGACCACGAGCCGCTTCTGGTCGGACGCGATCGCTTCCTGCGACGGGTTCTCGAGGTCGAGAATCCGCTTGTCGATGTTGATCACCGAGTTCCACGGCGCCTTGAAGTGCAGGCCTGGATCGGTGACGACGTCGACGGGCCGGCCGAACTGCAGCACGATGGTCTGCTCGGTCTGCTGGACCGTGAACAGCGACATGTAGCCGACGACCACGACGAGCAGGAGGCCGAGCAGCGTGACGATACCTGTGACCGGGGATCTCATCGGTTGCCTCCGCTCGACTGCTGACCGGCGGCGGCCGGGCGCTTGGTCGTCAATTCCGGAAGCGGCAGATAGGGCACGACACCCTGGCCGGAGCGGCCGGCGTCATAGACGAGCTTTTCCGCGCCGCCGAGCACGCGCTCCATCGTCTCCAGATAGATCCGTTCACGAGTCACGTCGGGCGCCTTCTTGTATTCCTCGTACACCTTCAGGAAGCGCGAGCTCTGGCCCTTGGCCTCGGCGACCGTCTGTTCCTTGTAGCCTTCGGCGGCCTGCAGAATCTGCGCCGCACGTCCGCGGGCCTGCGGCACGACCTGGTTGGCGTAGGTCTGCGCCTCGTTTTGCAGCTGCTCGAGATTGGCGCGCGCCGCCTGGACGTCGCGGAAGGCGTCGATCACCTGGGCCGGCGGGTCGACCTTCTGCATCTGTACCTGACTGATCTGAATGCCGGCGCCGTAGCTGTCCAGGGTCCGCTGGATCAGTTCCTGCACGCCCTGCTCGGTCACGTTGCGCGCGCCGGTCAGGATCGGCTGGATCTGCGACCGGCCGATCACCTCGCGCATCGCGCTCTCTGCGACCGCCTTCACGGTGCCTTCAGGGTTCTGGATGTTGAAGAGGAAATTGCCGACGCCGTCCGGCTTGATGCGCCAGAGCACGGTGAAATCGACGTCGACGATGTTCTCGTCGCCGGTCAGCATCAGGCTCTCTTCCGGCACGTCACGAATGGAGCGGCCGCGTCGCGCCGGATCGTCGATCACCGTCATGCCGATGGAGATGGTGGAGACGCGCAGCGCCTTGGGCAGCAGCACCGTCTCGATCGGATAGGGCAGATGATAGTTCAGGCCGGGCTGCACGGTGCGAACATGCTTGCCGAAGCGCAGCACGACACCGAGCTCTTCGGACTGCACGCGGAAGAAGCCCGACAGCAGCCAGAACGCGACGATCAGCAGCACGATCAGCGTGATGCCGATGCCGGAGAAATAGCCGCCCGGCATGATCTGCTGCAGGCGGTCCTGGCCGCGCCGCAGAAGGTCTTCCAGATCCGGCGGCCTCGGCCCGACCGGTTGCGGGCCTGAGCCCCATGGTCCCTTTGGACCCGAGCCCCATGGGCCACCGCCCTGATTCTTCCACGGCATTCGACGCTCTCCTCGGCAGGGTGGATTGTCCCCGCCCGCTTTGTCCGGTCCGGCTTTATAGGGGACAGGCAAGTCCCTTACAACGTAACCCCCGCCGCCTTTCGAGCTAAGCTCGGGGGCAGAAAAGTCAATGTTAACATTGGCAAATGCGGTTAATGGCGGGGCCGCCGACGATATGTCACATAGGAGAAATCGGCGCTGTCGTCGCCTCCGCCAGGATGGCGGACACGCGCGACCTCGTCCCACTTCGCCCTGTCGATGTCGAAATGCGTATCGCCTTCGGGGCGCGCGTGGACTTCGGTGATTTCGAGGCGATCGGCGCGATCGAGCCATTGCCGAAAGATTTCGGCACCGCCGATCACCGCGATTTCAGTGACCGAACGCCGCAGGGCATCGCCGCGCGCAACCGCGTCCGCATCCGCCGCCGATGTCGTGACGATGGCGCCTGCGGCGCGATAGTCCACGTCGCGCGTGATCACGATATTGGTGCGGCCCGGCAGGGGACGGCGGGGCAGCGATTCGAAGGTCTTGCGGCCCATGATCACGGGCTTGCCGATCGTGAGGGCCTTGAAGCGCGCCATGTCGGATTTCAATCGCCACGGCATCGCGTTGCCCGCGCCGATCACGCCGTTCTCCGCGATCGCGACGACGAAGACGATTTCCATCAGGATGTGCTCCCGGCAAGCTGCGTCAGCGCCGGCCCGGACAGGCGGCACAGCGTCCAATCGTCCATCATGACGGCGCCGAGCGATTTGTAGAACGCGATCGACGGCGCGTTCCAGTCGAGCACCGCCCATTGCAGGCGCGCCCAGCCGTTGTCGACGCACTCCCTCGCGAGATGGACAAGCAACGCCTTGCCGAGACCACTGCCCCGATGCGACGGCCGCACGTAGAGATCCTCGAGATAGATGCCGCGGCGGCCGCTGAAGGTGGAGAAATTCGTGAACCACACCGCGAAGCCGACGGCGTCACCGTTCCACTCGGCGATTGCGCAATGGAGTTGCGGCCTGTCGCCGAACAGCGCGTCGGCGATGTCGGCCTCGGTCGCCTCGACCTCGTGTGAGAGTTTTTCGTATTCGGCAAGCTCGCGGATGAAGGAGAGAACGAGCCCGGCTTCGCCCGGGCGCGCGCGGCGGATATTGAGCGACATGGGTGCTAGACCGCAACTTCCGCCTTGATGTGCGGATGCGGGTCGTAGCCGACGAGCTCGAAATCCTCGAAGCGGAAGGAGAAGATGTCCTTCACGTCAGGATTGATCCGCATCACCGGCAGCGGACGCGGCGCGCGGGTGAGCTGGAGCTTTGCCTGCTCCAGATGGTTGGAATAGAGATGGGTGTCGCCGAACGAATGCACGAAGTCGCCGGGCTTCAGGCCGGTGACCTGCGCAACCATCATCGTCAGCAATGCGTAGGAGGCGATGTTGAAGGGCACGCCGAGGAAGACGTCGGCCGAGCGCTGATAGAGCTGGCAGGACAGCTTGCCGCCTGCGACGTAGAACTGGAACAGGCAATGGCACGGCGGCAGCGCCATCTTGTCCACCTCGGCGGGATTCCACGCCGAGACGATCAGGCGGCGCGAGTCCGGGTTGCGCTTGATCATGTCGACCACGTTCGCGATCTGGTCGATGCTGCGGCCGTCAGGCGCCGGCCAGGAGCGCCACTGATGACCGTAGACCGGGCCGAGATCGCCATTGGCGTCCGCCCATTCGTCCCAGATGGTGACGCCGTTGTCCCGCAAATATTTGATGTTGGTGTCGCCCTTCAGGAACCACAACAGCTCGTGCACGATCGCCTTCAGCGGCAGCCGCTTGGTGGTCAGCATCGGGAAGCCGGCGGACAGATTGAAGCGCATCTGATGGCCGAACACCGACAGCGTTCCGGTGCCGGTCCGGTCGGTCTTCTCGGCGCCGTCTGAAAGAATCCGCTCGAGCAGGTCCTGATACTGGTGCATGTGCGACTGAGCCTTTGGGAAGGCGGCGAACTTAACGGCCGCCCCCGCGCTGCAACAGCGGCGATTCGCTGTTCGCACCGATTATACCCGGAAAATTGAGTGTTTCTGGAGCAAACGACAAGGGGCGGAACTCGACGTTCCGCCCCTCGCCTATCAGCTTGATCTCGCTGGGCTAAGTCGCCGGCTTGAGCACCGGGCTCCACTTTGCGATCTCGCTCTTGACGAGCGCCGCCAGCGCTTCCGGCGTGCGATCCTTGGCGGCCGGAATGACGCTGCCGAGGTCGAGCAGACGCTTCTTCACGGTCTCGTCGTCGAGCGCCTTGATGGCAGCGGCGTTCAGGCTTGCGATGATCGCGGGCGAGGTTCCCTTCGGGGCGAATATCGCGTTCCAGGCCTGGGCCTGGAATTTTGGCAGGCCGGCTTCCGCCGTCGTCGGGACGTTCGGCAGGGACGGGTTACGCTCGGCCGTGGCGATCGCATAGGCCTTGATGGTGCCGGCATTGATCTGCGGAACGGCGTTGACGATCTGGTCGCACATGTAGTCGACCTGTCCAGCCACCAATGCGTTCATCGCGGGGCCGGTGCCGTTGAAAGGCACGCCGACCGGCTTGATGTCGAGGATGGAATGGAGGAGCTCGCACGAAACGTGCGAAACCGAACCGACGCCGGCATGCGCGGCGTTCACCTTCTCGACGTTCGCCTTCACATAGGTGACGAATTCGTTGAGATCCTTCGGCGGAAAGTCCTTCCGCGCGAGGATCAGGATCGGCGTGCCCGCGAGCAGCGCGATCGGCTCGAAGTCCTTCTCGGGATGATAGGCAAGCTTCGGATAGAGCGGCACCGAGGCGGCATGCGTTCCCATATGCCCGGTGATGAGCGTATAGCCGTCATTGGCCGCACGCGCGGCGCGCGTGGTGGCGGTGGTGCCGCCGGCGCCAACCACGTTCTCGATGATGATGCTCTGTCCGAGAGTCTGCGCCATGTGCCCGGTGACAATGCGCGAGATCACGTCCGTCGGGCCGCCGGCCGCGAACGGCACGATCATGGTAATGCTGCGCGTCGGATAGGTCTGCGCCTCAGCCGTTGCGATGAAGCTGCCGAGCGCTGTGAGCGCTGCGGCACATGCGCCCGTAAGCGCGCGAATGAACGTCATGACGTTTCCCCTTTGGACATAATTAAAATGCCGGCCCAAAGGCCGGCATTTCCATTTCACGAAGCCGTAACACAAGTCGATTCGACTTCCGAATGCGGCGCGCCGACGCAGGACCTCAGTTCTCGGACTCGGTGAACACCTCGTCGCGCTTGGCGCGCAACGCCGGTAACACCGTAAGGATAAGCAGACCCGCCGCGACCGCCAGCAGCACCGCCGACAACGGACGCGTCAGGAAGACGCTCCAGTCGCCGCGCGAGATCAGCAGCGCACGGCGCAGGTTCTCTTCCATCAACGGTCCGAGCACCATGCCGAGCAGCAGCGGCGCCGGTTCGAAATCGTGCTTGATCAGCCAGTAGCCGACGAGACCGAACACGCCGGCGAGGATCACATCGACCGGTGCGTTGTTCACCGAGTAGATGCCGATCGCGCAGAAAATCACGATCGAGGGGAACATCAGCCGGTAGGGGACGCGGAGCAGACGGACCCAGATGCCGACGAGCGGCAGGTTGATGATGATCAGCATCAGATTGCCGATCCACATCGAGGCGATCATGCCCCAGACGAGGTCGGGTTGCTTCTGCATCACCTGCGGGCCCGGCACGATGCCGTGGATGGTCATCGCGCCCACCATCAGCGCCATCACGGCGTTCGGCGGGATGCCGAGCGTCAGCAGCGGGATGAACGAGGTCTGCGCCGCAGCGTTGTTGGCGCTTTCCGGCCCCGCCACGCCCTCGATCGCGCCGCGACCGAACCGCGACGGGTCCTTGGCGAGTTTCTTTTCGAGCGTATAGGCGCCGAACGATGCGATGGTCGCGCCGCCGCCGGGCAGGATGCCGAGGATCGAGCCGAGCACGGTGCCGCGCAGGATCGCGGGCGTCGAGTCGATCAGATCCTTCTTGGTCGGCATCAGGCCGGTGATCTTCTGCTGCACGAGATCGCGGCTCATTTCGGCGCCGGCGTCGAGATTGCGGATGATCTCGGCAAAGCCGAAAACGCCCATCGCCACCGTCGCAAAGCCGAGGCCGTCGGCGAGCTCCGGAATGTTGAAGGCCATGCGTGAGGCGCCGGTCTCGATGTCCGAGCCGACCATGGAGAGCAAAAGGCCGAACACGATCATCGCGATCGCCTTCAGCACGGAGCCCTTGGCCAGCACCACCGCGAAGATCAGGCCGAGCACCATGAGCGAGAAATATTCGGCCGGGCCGAACGCCAGCGCGAGTTTGGTGAGCGGCGCGCCGAGGACGGCAATCAGGACGGTCGCGACGCAGCCGGCGAAGAACGAGCCGATCGCGGCGATCGCCAGCGCCGGGCCGGCGCGGCCTTGTCTCGCCATCTGGTGGCCGTCGATGGCAGTGACGACCGACGTCGCCTCGCCTGGTATGTTGACCAGGATCGACGTGGTCGAGCCGCCATATTGCGCGCCGTAATAGATGCCGGCGAGCATGATCAGGGCGCCGACCGGCGGCAGTCCGAAGGTGATCGGCAGCAGCATCGCCACCGTTGCGATGGTGCCGATGCCCGGGAGCACGCCGACCAGCGTCCCGACCAGGGCGCCGATCAGACACATCAGGAGGTTGATCGGAGAGAACGCGACGGCGAAGCCGTGAGCGAGGTTGGCAAAGATATCCATCACACCCTCACTGGATCATAAAACGCGGATACATCGGCATCGGCAGCCCGAGCACGTATGGAAACAGGATTGCGCAACCGATCGTCAGGCAAGCGCCCACGATCACCGCCTCCACCCAGCGCGTCTCCTGCGATCCCGTCGCGGCGATCATGAAGCTCGCGAAGGCCGTGACCACGAGGCCGAGCGGCCGGATCGCCAGCGCGAAAAACAGAATCGCCGCCACCACGAACAATGGCCCCCGCCATGAATAATGGGCCATTGCCGGCCCATCGGTCAGAAGACCGGTCAAGGCGATGCCGGCGGACAAGGCGACCAGCAGGCCGCCGAACATTCGCGGCGCGGTGCCCGCGCCGAAGGAGAAGCCCCGCATGCCCTGCAAGTCGCTCCCTGCCCACAGCGCGAACAGGGCGACCGCCATCAGGACGACGCCGCCGACATAATCTTGGGCCGACCTGATGCTCATGAACAGCGTGAGGATTGCGACCACGAACAGCGGATAGGAATAGATCAGCGCCAGCAGGACCTCTGACGACATCTTCTTGGTGCCGCCGCCAAGCGATCCGAACATCGCGCTGGGCGCGCCTGCGATCAGCGCCGCCGCGTGGCTGGTGACGACCGTCGCGGGGCCGCGGCCGGTCCCCCAGCCGAAGATCGTCCCGATCGACCAGATCAATTCGAAAATCTGCGGCGCAATCGCCAGCAGACAAAAGCCGAGCGCCAACCGCGTGTTTCGGGTGGTCGTCGCTGAGTGGCCCATCGTGTCGGCCATGCATGTCTCCTCCGCGACCCGTAAGTCACGAGCACTGTTGTTCTAAATCAGTTGGAACTGGATCCCCCGCCCCGACCATTGCCTAGCGATTTTCGTTACACAATGCCAGCAAAACCCAACAAGCCCCCGGCGAGCAAAAGCCAAAGAGGATTGATGCGCGAGACGGATGCGATCACCGCAACCATTGCGGTCAGAAGCACCGCAACAATTGTGCGATCGGTCGACTGGGCCAGGATCAGAGCGCTCGCCGCCATCAATCCGATCGAGAGCGGAACCAGCGCAGCCTGAATCAATCCGGGCCAGCGCGATTGGCTGGGCCGATTCAGAAGCCGGCTGACATAATAGGCAAGCAGGGCCGTCGGCAGGCACATCGCCAGCGTCGCCGCCAGCGCCCCGGGGATCCCGGCGACGGCATAGCCGATTAAGGTCACGATAAGAACGTTCGGACCTGGCGAGAGCTGCGCGATCGCATAGGCATCAGCGAACTGCTTGTCGGTCATCCAGTGATGCACCTCGACCGCAATGCGGTGCATCTCCGGCACCGCCGCCGCGGCGCCGCCGACCGCGAACAGCGACATCAGACCGAAGGTGGAGATCAGCACCCAGATCGGGTTCTCGGCGTTCATGCTGCTACTTTCCGCCGCAGGAAATAGGTGGCGCCGATACTCACGGGGATTGCGACCAGCAGCACTGCCTGAAGCGGCAGGCGGAGCAGGCCGATGGCGGCGAACACACCGAGCATCAGGGTGAGCGCGACGGCGTCCATCCGCTTCAACAGCGGGGTCATCATGCGGAAGACCACCGCGATCAACAGGCCCACCGCCGCACAGGAGATGCCGGCGAGGCTGCGGCGCAGCAGCTCCAATTCGCCGAACTGAGCGTAGATGATCGCGAGCCCGGTCATGATGAATGTCGGCGGCAGCAGCAGGCCGGCAAAGGCGGCCACTCCCCCGGCGACCCCCCGCAGTCGGGCGCCGAACACCATCGACAGATTGACGATGTTGGGCCCGGGCAGGAAATGGCAGAGCGCGAAGGTCTCGTTGAACTCGTCGGCGGTCATCCAGCGATGCTGCTCGACGATGGCCCGCCGGGCAAACACCAGCACGCCGCCGAAACCGGCCAGCGACATCCGGGCGAACGCCAGGAAAAGCGCGACCAGACCTGGCGGCGCGGCAGCGAGGTCCGGCTCCTGGTCCGAGTCCTGGACAGCCGGTACTGAATCCGGGGACATGTCAGGAGCTTAGAACAGGGGTCGCGCCACGGCCAAGCGCATCCGGAACCTATCCAAAGGGAACCGGACGCAATCCACGCCAAACCCCTGTCTTTCGAAACGTTTGCCCCCTATATTGGGGGTGCCGGTTCGCCGGCTATGGAAATAAACGGTCGTCGCAATAAACCATTCGGACCCGGGGGCGGTACCCGGCGCCTCCACCAAAGCCCACGCGGGGCATACCCTAGAAGCGGGTTTTGGCGGGGGCGAAATAGGATCGACGAGGGCGTAAAGGGCGAACTTTTTCCCGGTATTGTTCCGCCGTTATCGGGCTACTGCAATAGTTGCCAACGACAACTTTGCTCCGGTTGCTCAGGCTGCGTAACGCAGTTTGAAAGACCGACTTAAAGTCCTAACGGGTTAAGCTCCGTTAGGCGGGGTTCGGAGGCACCTGGCAACAGAAGCCTCCACTTTAATCTCGATTTCTTCCCCGGCGGGGACTCCTGCTGACCCGTCAGGCGCGGTACTATTGCGGCTTGGCGAGTCGGGCCGGCACGGTCCGGCTTCGGGGATGCAACAGGACCACCATGGCGACCGATCATATCCGATACGATGTGCTGGCCCGCGACGCGCTGCGCGGCGTGCTCCGGAAGGTTTTGACCGACGCCGCGGCCCACGGCCTGCCGGGCGAGCACCATTTCTTCATCACCTTCGTGTCGAAGGCCGAGGGCGTGAAGCTATCGTCGCGGCTGCTCGCGCAATATCCGGAAGAAATGACGATCATCCTGCAGCACCAGTTCTGGGATCTGACCGTGCTCGAGGACCGCTTCGAGGTCGGCCTGTCCTTCGGCGGCATTCCTGAGCGGCTGATCGTGCCGTTCAGCGCCATCAAGAGCTTCCTCGATCCGTCCGTGAAGTTCGGCCTGCAGTTCGACACGTCCGATGTCGCCGAGGTCGCGCCCGAGACGCTGCCGGCGGCTCCCGCGCCGTCGGCCGTCGCGGTGCAGACGCCTTCCCCTGAAACGGCGGAAGGCACGGAGGAGCCGGCGGCCCCGAACCAGGGCGGCGCCGAGGTCGTTCGGCTCGATCGTTTCCGCAAGAAATGATCTAGGTTGGCCGCGAAGCCGTCGCACCCGGCCAGACTGTCTATATAGAAGAGCACATGAAGAGGCCGCGCGGCATCTCGCGCGGCGGAATGGATGTGCTCATGGCCAAAGTTTCCCGCTCGAAGACCGCCCGCCCCGCGACCCGCATCGAGACCGACAGCTTCGGTCCCATCGAAGTCACCGCTGACCGCTATTGGGGCGCGCAGACTGAACGTTCGCGCCAGAACTTCCGGATCGGCACGGATCGCATGCCGATCGCGCTCGTACACGCGCTCGGTATCGTCAAGCTCGCCGCAGCGCAGTCCAACCTCGAGCTCGGCCTGCTCGACCGGCGCCGGGCGGACGCCATCATCCGCGCCGCGCGCGAGGTGATCGACGGCAGACTGGACGATCATTTCCCGCTCGTCGTATGGCAGACCGGCTCCGGCACGCAGACCAACATGAACCTCAACGAGGTGATCGCCAACCGCGCCAACGAGCTCTTGGGCGGCGAACTCGGCGCCAAGAAGCCGGTGCATCCCAACGACCACGTCAACATGAGCCAGTCGTCGAACGACTCTTTCCCGACCGCGATGCACATCGCGGCCGCAAGCCGCATCAATGCCGATCTCATCCCTGCACTCGGCGAACTGCTGCGCGCTCTGCGCAAGAAGGAGAAGGAGTTCTCGAAGATCGTGAAGATCGGCCGCACCCATACCCAGGATGCGACGCCGCTGACGCTCGGTCAGGAATTCTCCGGATATGCGGCGCAGATCGAGAGCGGCATCGCCCGCCTCAAGGTCGCGGTGAAGGACCTCCATCCGCTGGCGCAGGGCGGCACCGCCGTCGGCACCGGCCTCAACTCGAAGCCGCGCTTCGCGAAACTGTTCGCAAAGCATGTCGCCGGCATCACGAAACTGCCCTTCACCAGCGCCGCCAACAAATTCGAGGCACTGGCCTCGAACGATGCCTATGTGCTGGTGCATGGCGCCATCAATTCGGTGGCGACGGGCCTGTTCAAGATCGCCAACGACATCCGCCTGTTGGGATCGGGCCCACGCTCCGGCCTCGGCGAGCTGATCCTGCCGGAGAACGAGCCGGGCTCCTCGATCATGCCGGGCAAGGTCAACCCGACGCAATGCGAGGCGATGACCATGGTGTGCTGCCAGGTGTTCGGCAATCACACCGCGATCACGGTCGCCGGCAGCCAGGGCCATTTCGAGCTCAACGTCTACAAGCCCGTGCTCGCCTACAACATGCTGCACTCGATCCGCCTGATGGCGGATGCCGCGCGATCCTTCACCGAGCATTGCGTCAGCGGCATCCGCGCCGACGAGAAGCGGATAAGCGAGCTGATGCAGCGCTCGCTGATGCTGGTGACGGCGCTCGCCCCGAAGATCGGATACGACAACGCCGCCAAGGTTGCCAAGACGGCGCATGCCAACGGCACCACGCTGAAGGAGGAGGCGCTGCGGCTCGGCTTCGTCTCGGCGGATGAATTCGACCGCCTGGTGCGCCCGGAGAAGATGACCAGCCCGGGATAAATTCCGAATTCCGATAGGCATCCGTAATGATACGGACGCTCGGCGCCCAGAAATATGCAGTTTTGGGGGCGGGATTTGATTACCGTCAATGTTCCGGCGGGACGGCGTGCTACGCAGCCTTTCCGCCCCCCTCGACAGGGCGAAATTCATCGTTTGATGGCCCGAGGGGCCGATTGACGAGGACGAGCGAATGGCGATCAAGTCTTGTGGGGCGCAAAGCGGCACCCTGTTTCTGAATGTTTCATCCAGCCTGAAGAGGATCGGATGATGGAGACGCGGCATGGGGAACGTCATCAACCTGAATCGCTTCCGGAAGCGCGCCGAGCGGGAAGCCTCGGCGAAACAGGCGGACGCCAACCGGACGAAGTTCGGTCGCACGAAGGCGGAACGGTCGGCGGAGGAGACGCGCGCGGACAAGGCGAAGGCGCACCTGGATCAGCATCAGATCGATCGCGAGGAGCAGCCATGAAGTCGCCGGTCGTGAAACGGTCGATCGTCGTCGCCGGGCACAAGACCAGCGTCAGCCTCGAAGAGGCGTTCTGGAACGGCATGAAGGAGATCTCGGGCC